>NZ_BAAHBI010000004.1:0-107745 GCF_054776755.1 Spirosoma litoris
GTGTTATATTAGTCACTCAAAATAAGCCCTAAAATTGTCAAGCTATTTCAGGGCGATACAGCTGAGTTGAAAGAGTTAGTACGATTATGGCGAATCAGGCCCAGCATGAGCCGAGCCGACGATCCCTACGATCCCTACGATAATGCCTTTGCCGAGTCGTTGTGGAGCCGCCTAAAGGCGGAATTACTGGAAAGCGGAGTATTTTTAACTGTGGAAGATGCACAAACCGAACTCTTCGACTACATTGAGTTATATTACAATCGGTTAAGAAAGCATTCGTCGCTGGGCTACCAAAGCCCTGAGCAATTTGAACAGGAGTACTTTACAAATCTGACAAATTCAGTGTGCCGCTAAATCGGACCACCTCATTTCATCCGCTTTTAAACTTATGGACTTTTAGTCCATAGTCGTTTAGTTACCACAATTTTAATCTCATACTTGCCCATTATAAAAGCAACTAAAGTTGCTTGATACGATAATTCAGGCCAGCCATCAGATTGGTTATGGACCAACTTAGCAGATTGCACTCAACAGTATACTTTCCTATAAGGTTGAGTAGTCGAATTAACTCAATAATGTGAACGAGCAACAACTTTGGAAAGCTTTCCAGGCTGGAGATGAAGAAGCCTATACACACCTGTATCAGAACCACATTCGGGCGATGTACCGGTACGGAATGAGTTTAGTGGCGGCCTCAGAAGCATTTGTCCTGGACTGTGTGCATGATGTTTTTACCGAATTATGGGCGAAACGAACCCGGCTTACTACCCCCGATAACGTTCGTCATTATTTACTAAAAGCGCTTAAAATACGGATTATTCACCTGCTCGAACGAAAAGAGCGCCCAAGTCAATCCTTAGAGGAGGCTGACTATGAAATGCTTTGGGCTGAAACCAACGAAGTCGAATTATTGGAAGAATTGGAAGCTGCCAGCACACGCCAACAGCGGTTGCAGCGACTCATTGCCCAGCTTCCCCCACGCCAGCAGGAAGCCCTGAAACTACGCTTCGTAGAAAACATGGATTACAACCAAATTGGTGAGTTGCTGGCTGTCAATCAGCAGTCGGCTAAAAACCTGGTATTCCGGGCTGTAGAGAAGCTACGCCGATGGGTTGCCCTACCTTTTTTAATTTTTTCAATTTTTTTTTAGGTTTTAGTGAGTACGTTTTTCAAAAGCTGTCATCTACTGACAAAATCAGTAGCCCGTGCAGCCCCCTTACGAGACCTTTACAGCCGCCGACTTTTTAACGGACGATCTCTTTGTTTATCATCAGCTTACTCCAACGGCCCAGTCGGCTCACTTCTGGGAGAACTGGTTCAAAGACCATCCTGACCGGCAAACCGAATGGCAATTGGCCGTTGATTTATTGGCCGCTATTCGGTTGGGGCTGGATGAATATGCCCAAACATATTTGCCCGAGGATACTATCCAGCAACTCCTGATTCGGATTCAACAAACTAATGCGCAGCTAGGTAAGGAAAAAACACCTGTCCGTCGGGTTGGGTGGATAGGGTGGGTAGCTGCAGCCTCCGTTTTTTTAGCCCTGGGCCTCGGCATCTGGTGGCAAGCCACCCACCGTACCTCGCTCTATGAGCAACAACTGGCCACACTCAACCAAACATTTTCTGAAAAAGTAAATACGAGTCAACAACTACAGACGCTCCGACTGCCTGATCAGTCGGTAGTCTCATTGGCTCCAGATAGTCGACTAACCTATGGCGCTGACTTCGGTCAGCAAAAGCGAATCGTATACTTATCCGGCGAAGCGACGTTTGCCGTTACCAGCGATTCGAAAAGACCCTTTCTTGTGCATGCCAACGAAGTTATTACAAAGGTGGTGGGTACACGGTTTACCGTCCGGGCGTTTGCTACGGAAAACCGAGTTCAGATTCGGGTCCAATCGGGTCAGGTATCGGTCTACCGAAATGGGCCAGCCAATTCACTGACCCGGCCGAAAGGTGTCATGTTATCGCCTAACCAGCAGGTGGTCTTCAACCGGCAAACCGACCAGTTTGATAAAATGCTGGTGGAAACCCCCAGCCTGATTCCCACCCTAACTCGGCAGAAGAAAACCCCTGCCTTTGTCTACAACGATACTCCCATCCCTCAGGTATTGGAGGAATTAAAGGCAGCGTACGGCATTGACATTCGCTACAACAAGGAGGTTTTGACCGGTTGTCAATTGACTTCGTCAATGACCAATGAATCCTTCGAGCAGAAAATAAACATTATATGTCGCACGATTGGAGCTACCTATGAACTAATTGATGGTCAGGTCCTTATCAGTGGCGGTAACTGCCAGCATGAGTAAACCATTCCCTGACTGTCGGATCCATTTTTAACCTAACAAAACTATGTATACACCAAACTCTCCTGTATAAACGGGGACAAACCCGTTGGCAAAACAAGTATGCGCCAACCTATTCTGTAGCGATCTGGCGGAAGTGCATTCGTTAATTTCTCAAACCAACTAATTGTAGTAACCGCATGAAAAACCTAAACTTTTATTTTTTCAGGTTTATGAAACTTACGTGCCTGCAACTCGTGATCGCGTTGCTTTTCATGGGAGTCTCGTGGGCCAGCGATGTTTCGGCACAGGAGCTTCTCGCGCGACGAGTGAGCTTAACCATTCAGGATCAGAACATCAAGTCTGTACTGCGTAGCATTGAAAAAGCCGCTAATGTTAAATTTTCGTATAGTCCCCAAATTGTCCGCTCCAAACAACTGGTGACGATGCGGGTCATGAACGGTACCCTAAAAGAGGTGCTGGAAAAGCTGCTCATTCCGTTGAAAGTCAACTTCAGTATTGCTGGCGAACAGATAGTTCTGGCCCGTACGATTGACGATCCTATCAGCATTCAATTGGGCCAGCCTTTCGAGGGCGTCGAAGCACCAGCCGAGCGAACAGTTACCGGGGTCGTATCGGATGAAAAAGGACAAGGCTTACCGGGGGTGAGTGTTCTGGTGAAGGGAGCAACGCGTGGGGCGGTGACAGATGCTTCGGGGACCTACCGCTTAACCATTCCCGATGGACCGCAGACGCTGGTTTTTAGTTTTGTGGGCTATACCTCTCAGGAAGTCGCTGTCGGGAATCAGACGAATATATCGGTTCAGCTAAAGCCGGATGTGAAATCGATCAATGAAGTGGTCGTGGTGGGTTACGGGTCGCTGAGCCGGAAGGAAGTGACCAGTGCCGTGACGCATTTATCCTCGTCGGATTTATTGCGAGTTGGCAGTAACAGCCCTTTAATGGCTATCCAGGGGAAAGTAGCGGGGCTATCGGTTACCAACACAGCCGCGGGTGATCCGAACTCTACCCCGAATATTCAGCTCCGGGGCGCTTCGTCGCGCAGCGCGGGCCTGGGACCTCTGTTTGTTATTAACGGCGTACCAGGCGGTAATCTGGATAACATCAACCAGAATGAGATTGAGTCCATCGACGTCCTGAAAGGCGGGGCAGCTTCCGCCATTTATGGAACGCGCGGCAGTAACGGCGTAATTGTGATTACCACGAAGAAAGGCTCCTCAGAGTCACGAATTTTTTACGATGGCTACACTTCGTTTGATTATATCACTAACCAACTGCCGATACTTTCCAAGGATCAGTTTCTGGCCAACAAACGGGGCGTCGATCTGGGCGGGAACACGGATTGGATGAAAGCCGTTAGCCGGAATCCCGCTTTTTCGCAGAAACATACCCTCCAGTTTTCGGGCGGCAATGGACAAACCAACTATTTCACGTCGGTGGACTATCGGAATGCGACGGGTATCGACTTGCGTTCGTCAAAACAGGAATACGGTGGTCGGGTGAACATTAACCACACCTCGGCAAATAACTTGTATGCCATTACATTCACCGCAGCGCCCCGGTATACCAAAACCAATCTGGCGGATTATAGCGGATTCAATTATGCCCTGACTTTAAATCCAACGCAATCTATTTATGACAATTCGGGTCAGTATGCATACATAACCACTGGTTTTTTTGCCAATAACCCGATCGAGCGCGCCAAAAATGTCTTGAATCAACAAGAAGTAAAGTACCTGGATATCAATGGTTCGTTTAAGCTAAACCTGCTAAATAATTTATCGACTCAAGTTACGGTGGGAGAAGTTAACTCCGCCTTCCGAAATGAAGGATTTACACCTTCTACGCTGACGACGGTAGTGAATGGCACTAAGCGGAATACCGCTTCTCAGGCGCTGGTTGAAAATGATCAGAAAAGCTTTGAGTGGACGGGTAACTATGCCCTGGAAACGCAGAAACATTCGGTAAAATTACTGGCGGGGTATTCGTATCAGTATTTTACGGCTTCCGGTTTTAACGCGTCCAATGAAAACTTTCCCTCCGACGTGCTGACGTATAATAACCTAGGCACCGGTCTATGGAATTTGCAACAGGGCATCAACAACGTTGGCTCGTACCGAAACAACTCGAAACTGGCCGCTTTCTTCGGACGCGTCAATTACGATTACGACCAGAAGTATTATCTGTCGGCGAGTTTACGCCGGGAAGGATCGTCAAAATTCGGGTTCGACAACAAGTGGGGTAATTTTCCGGCCGCTTCAGTGGGCTGGCGCATCACCCAAGAGAAATTTGCCCAGGGTCTTCCCTGGTTGAACGAACTGAAATTACGAGCCGATTATGGGGTGACCGGTAACCAGGATTTCGGCAATTACCTCTCGCTGGATACCTACAGCGGCTACGGCTATTACCTCTACAACGGAACGTCCTATCAGGTTTGGGGGCCTAGCCAGAATACCAACTACGATCTGCGCTGGGAAAAAGCCATCAACTTTAACGTGGGTATTGATTTCGATGTGTTCAAGAATAGTCGATTAACGGGTAGTCTGAACTATTATGTTCGCACGAACAAAGATTTGCTAGGTTCCTATTCAGTACCGAATCCGCCGAACGTACAGGGATCGACCTTTGCCAACGTTGGTACGATGCGGAATTCGGGTCTGGAAATTCAGTTGACGGCGGGCATCGTTTCGAACAAGAATTTCAGCTACAACGTAACCTTTGCCGGAGCGACCAACAGCAATCAGTTTGTTTCCTTTTCGAGTGATGCCTATAAAGGGCAGACCTTCGTGGATGTCGTCAGTATGCCTGCTCCCGGCAGTCCAGGGAATGCCCAACGCTTGCAGGAAGGCACCCGGATCGGCAGCTTTTATATGCTCCGTTCGGCTGGTGTCGACGAAACCGGAGCTTTGCTCGTCTACAAGAAAAATGGTGACGTAATCCCGGCGAATAAAGCCAGCAACGATGACAAGCAGTTTGTAGGGAATGGCTTGCCTACGTTTTCAGGGGGGCTGACGAATAATCTCAAATACAAAAAATGGGATTTAAGCGTATTCCTGCGCGGCACGTTTGGCTACAAGATTTTCAATATCTACGCCTTTTATTTAGGCACGCCCTCTACCCAGCAGAATGTCAATACGTTGGCCTCCGCCTATAACGGTAGCAAATATTCTAAATTAACGAACCCGGCCACATACTCCTCGCTCTCCGACTACTTTCTGGAGCCCGGCAGTTTCGTCAAAGTGGACAATGTGACCCTGAGCTATACGCAGCCCGTGACGAGTAAGTTTCTCCGCTCGGTACGCATCTATGCAACGACCCGTAATCTGAAGACCTTCACCAAATTCACCGGGGGCGATCCGGATTTGATTCAGGTAAACGGGTTGTATCCGGGCCTCAACACCAACAGCGACAACAATGGTACGCTGAATTATTTCCCCTCCACGACCCAGCTTTTACTAGGTCTTCAGGTCACTTTTTAATCTTATGCTGCTGATTCAACTCATGAAACGCAACCAACTAGTCAACGCTATACGCAGTGCATCGGTCTCGCTATTCCTTTTGGGGGCCAGTGGCTGCACTAATCTGGACGAAGTATTATCTGACCGGATTACGTCGGGAAATTTTCTGCAAACCAAAAACGATGTTATCCGGGATTTTCTACGCCCGTTCGAACACAGCTACTGGACGATTCAGGGCGGCTCGACCTTTATGCTTCAGGAGGATAGTTCCGACGAATTAATGACCCCGAACCGGCAGGGCGACTGGTTTGATGGTGGCCAATACCAACGGGTTCACAACCACACATGGACGCCCAACGATGGCTATACCAGTGATGCCTGGAACGCGCTGTATGGAGGTATCACGCTAGCCACCAATACGTTAGAGGATTTGCAGGGCATTACTGATCCATCGAAATTTAGCATGACGCAGGCCGAACTCGATGACATGACCGCGGAGGTACGTACGTTGCGAGCCTGGCTTAATCTGAGGCTGCTGGATTTTTATCGCAACATCGTAATCGTGACCAAAGTAAAAGGCGAAACGCAGGGTGGACCACAGGTTCCCCCGCAGGAAGCGTTTAACTTCATCGAAAAGGAGTTGAAAGAGTCCATTCCTAAACTACCCACTCGCCAGGGTTTGGGCGCTAACGCCATTGGGCGCTGGACGCAGGGCGGAGCCGCAGCCCTGTTGGTACGTCTGTATCTGAATGCCAAAGTATATACAGGAACCGATCACTTTGCCGACTGCGCGGCCGTCTGCCAGGATATTATAGATGGCAAATACGGTCAATACGCCCTGGAAACTCGTTGGGATGCTCCCTTCGATTACACCAATCCAACGTCGGCGGAAACCGTCTTTGGCTTTCCCGGTAGCTTTGGGCTGACCCACTGGCAGTACGACTCAGGCATGTATTTCTGGATGCTGCCGGTCAATGCTACGTTTTATTTTGGCTTTACCGATTTTGGGACGGCCAACCCCAAATATGCCCTTCAGCCGGGCCGGGATGTAGACAGCACTGAGTATAGTTTTGCGCTGGGTAAACCGTATTTGAAGTTCATGAAATACCCCGATGACGTCCGGTTAAAAACCTATAAGAACCTGGGCAACAGCAAACGGGAAGGTATGTTTTTGCAAGGTTACCTGCCCTATACCAATTCGGCTGGTAAACTCGATACGGTACGCTCGACGAAAGGCCCTTATCCCTTGTTCTTCCGGGATCAGGTGGGCATGTTCTTAGCAGCCAAGCCAGGTACCAAAATTGCGGATAAGACGTCGAACATGAATAACGCTGATCAGAATTCCGGTCTTACACCCGTGAAATACCCCTACTATCCGAGCAGTGATGCCAACAAAATTTCGTCGGCTTACGCAGAAATCCGGTTAGCGGAAATCTATTATTCGCTGGCTGAATGTAAATACCGGGCAGGGGATAAAGCGGGAGCTGCTAAACTTCTCAATACGGTTAGAGCACGAAATTATCCGGCAAACTCCCCCAGCTTGTATAAAGCGGACGGAAGTCAATTAACAGATCAGGAGATGCTTGATGAGTGGGGCCGGGAGTTTCTGGTAGAAGCTCGTCGGCGTACGGATATGATCCGCTGGGGCGTATTCAATACCGGCACCTGGTGGGACAAACAGCCGGATGCGGATAGTCATACTGCTATTTTCCCTATAGGGCAGAACGTATTAAATGTCTCGCCCCAACTAAAACAAAATCCCGGTTATTAACTGGGTCCTCGTATATGAGAGAGCCCGTTTTATTATGAATGAAGTCTCGCTATTACTCCTCTGTCTATAACTGATTTACTCTAGGCTAGGGAAGTAATAGCGAGGGTTTCGTGGTCGTGGTTCTGTACGTCCAATTTAAAGTCAACCAATTAATTTACAGGCAATTAAGTAGTTCGTCAAATAGCAATACGTGACGTTTTTCTGGACGGTTTTAACCACTAGTTTCAAAAAGTTCAATTAATGATGATCCATGACCTTTTTGTGTACGATGAATATGAATTAGTGCTTTGACAAAATAGACTTTAGGGGATTCTATAGATTCTCGGGGCCGCCCGCGCGGTTGGTCCTATTGTGCTGATAATCAAAGACGATAGAACCCAAAGGATCTATAGAAACTAAATTGGACGAGTACTAGTTTAGACAAGCCAATTGACATAGGTTACATCATAAGGCAGATGGATAATCGGGCTACTGGCGTAACAAATTGAAGAGGTCAACACTAATAAACAGGATTTCTTTCCACTTCTTTTCGGCTCTCAGCACGCCTATTCGCTCAAAGCATTGCAAATATTTGCAGTCCCGTACGACGGCTGATTTGTAGGCGATTAACTCTATAGATGATCGCAAAAGCGGGGTTTATCTCATTTCCACAACGGATTCCTCCATGGGTATTCTGAGGACATGAATCACCTAAGAACTATTCTTATGATATCCGCATTCTTCCATACCAAGAATGTGATAAACCCACAGGGTACCCAAGCCGTCGCTAACATCTTTTACTTAATAAAAACTTTCAGGGATTTGCCCTAAATAGAATGGTATTAGCCATTTCTTAACTTCTTGCCAATCAGACCCATGAGAGTATTTAATGAATTGACCGAATATAACAAATACCTGAATCTGACAGCCCCGCTTCATCCGCTGATGGACAGCCGCGTTTGCAAACAGGCGATCCCTAATTTCCCCAAATCCAGCAGCGAGATACAGGTCAATTTGTACAAAGTCTCGTTGAAGAAAAATTTCCCCGGCGACATTAAATATGGCAAGGCTAAATACAATACCGACAATGGGTTGATGCTATTAAGTGAACCCGGACAAGTAGTCTCCTGGGATGCGCTTACCTTCTGGGACGGATACGCCTTTGTATTCCACCCAGACCTGATTAAAAAGCATCCGGTAGCCAGCAAAATCACGCAGTACAAGTATTTCAGCTACGAAATCAACGACGCGCTATTTATGACTCCCGAAGAGGAACAGACCATTACCTGGCTGTTCACAAAGATTCATTACGAACTGGTCGACAATAGAAACAAGGCGAATGTAGATGTTATCCTGTCGTTAGTAAACGTCATTCTCACCTATGCCGACCTGTATTATAAGCGGCAGTTTAGGGAAGCTGAAAACTATCCCGTTGCGGTTGCGTCGAAAGTAAAAACGGTACTACAGCGCCATTATAATGATCTGTCAAAGCCCGTTCAAAACTTACCAACGGTTACGGCCATTGCCCGGGAGCTGAATTTATCGCCAAATTACCTTACTGATCTGGTACGCGATGAAACCGGGAAAAGTACCATTCAACTGATACACGACTACATTACCGAGCAGGCTGAAATTCTTTTGCTACAAACCGATCTGAATGTGAGCGATATAGCCTACCAGCTAGGTTTTGACAACGTTCCGTACTTTTCAAAGTTGTTCAAAAAAACGAAAGGCGTTTCGCCTACCAAAATCAGGGATCAGGGAAATGTATAAGCCTTTCCGGGCTTTGTGTTAACAGTCAGAAATAGGCGTTATTCAACTTTGTGCGCACAGAACGCAGCACGTTTATGAATACAAACTTTTCTGATTCCGAAACCACATTTACCATACTCAATGGCCTGCAACTGGCCTATCGACGGTTTGGACAAGGTAAATCCGTATTGGTTTACAACCGTTTTCGAGGCATACTCGATACCTGGGACCCGCTCTTTCTCGATCCCCTTGCCGCAACGTATACCCTCGTCCTTTTTGATTATCCCGGCACAGGAGATTCGCAGGGGGAGCTGTCTCCCGATATTACGGAGGTAGCGGAAGTAGGCATCCAGTTAATGGATCAGTTAGGCTACAACAAATTTTACGTAGCGGGCTGGTCGTATGGCGGATTGGTTGCGCAGGCAGCCCTTTTTCGGCATAAAGATCGCGCATTGAAGACAGTCCTGATTGGTACCAATCCTCCCGGAACCAATGCGGTGCCCTTCGAAAATCTTTTCTTTGAACGGGCGCTAAAACCCGATAATGACTTGGACGACGAAACCATTCTTTTCTTTGAGCCAGCGTCTGCCAAAAGTCGTGCTGCCGCGCAAGCTTCCAGTGAGCGAATTGCCAAAAGACTCGACAGACGTAAAATTCCAGCCACTTCAGAACTCTTCCAACGATATTTTGCCGGTTCGGCTTCTATGAAAGAAGACAAACAGGACTTCCGGGGGCAATACAAAACGCTCGATAATCCTGTATTGGTTATCTCGGCCGATCACGATATCAGTTTTGCCGTCGAAAACTGGTTTCCGCTTTTGCGAAATGCGCCTTCTCTTCAACACATCATCCTCAATGATGCTGGCCACGGGCTACAGCATCAGGAACCAGCCTTGATTGCCGCTTATATAGCCGTATTCCTGGGCTAGTCGGTAGTCCAACTGTTTTTCAGTTAACGAATAACCAGAACATATCATGATTTTCACAACCACCAAAGTAAGCGACGCCTACTGGAAAGTAAGCATTGATCATCCGCCTGTAAATATATTTGACCCCGAATTTTCGATACAGCTCAGAACGCTGATGGACGAGTTGGAAGCCAACGAAAACCTGAAAGTAGTGGTTTTTGAAAGCGCCAATCCTGACTTTTATGTGGCCCATGCCGAATTAGTGAATAGTGCCGATTATCCCAAAGGAGAGGGGAGAACCGGCCTTTCCAAATCCTGGCCCGATATAGCGAAACGGTTGGAGCAAGCGCCTTTTGTCAGCATTGCTTCCATTCGCGGTCGGGCCAGAGGCTTAGGCAGCGAGTTCATTCAGGCATTCGATATGCGTTTCGCCAGTAAGGAAAAAGCGATTTTTGCCCAGCCCGAAATTGGTGTCGGTTCGTTCCCTGGCGGTGGCGGATTGGAGCGTTTGCCTCTGCTGACAGGCAAAGCAAGAGCGTTGGAGATTATCTTAAGTGGGTATGATTTTGATGCCGAAACAGCCGCTGCCTATGGTTGGATTAATCGGGCCTTTGCCGATAGCGAGTTGGATGTCTTTGTCGAAAAGCTAGCTAATCGTATTGCTTCGTTTGACCTGAAAATCATCAAAAAAATAAAGGCAACGATGAACGCACGGGTGACCATCCCTAAGAATGAGCACCTGATGGAAACCCAAACGGCTTTTTTTATCTCACTGACCGAACCTGAAGCCAGAACAAGGATCAAAGCCTTACTGCAGCAAGGTTTGCAAACCTATGGCGATGTTGAGCTGAATCTTGCCAAATACCTTTAATAAAAAAAGGGTGGATGGGCTAAAACCCGTCCATCCTCTTTTAGCTTAATCCTATTGCGTTTTCTACCATGAAAGCAATTATTCTCAACGAACCCGGTGGCGTAGAGAAACTGGAATACATAGACCTACCGAAGCCAGTTATTAAAAGCGATGACGTGCCGGTGCAGGTAAAAGCCATCAGCATTAACCCCGTCGATGTGATTTGTCACTGGCCTAACGGTAAAATACTATTTTGACGCTTAAATTGAGTAAGGTGGCTCAGAATAGGGCTGGCAAATACAACAGTAAGCAGAAAAGTAAACGCTTTTGAATAAGACAGAATTACATGGCTATCGTCAACTAAAACACTGGTAAATCAGCAAATCATAACCCGTCTGCCGGTTTCAGGGTGCGTCATAAAATACGGTTTAAGCTTGAACACCTGTTCAACGGCGGTTTCTGTAAGGACTTGATCTGAACTGCCAATTCCATAAATACGCCCCTGATCAATCAGGATTACTTTCTGGGCGTATTGCAGGGCCAGATTAATATCATGTACAATAGCAAACACGATCATATTCTGTGTGGCTAACTCACGCACCAGACCTAAAATCTGGTGCTGATAGTAAATGTCGAGGGCCGAAATTGGCTCGTCGAGGAAGAGATATTTTACGGACTGATCGGCTGGCTGTCGATGTAACTGAGCGAGCACCCGCGCCAGGTGTACCTTTTGTTTTTCTCCTCCCGAAAGCGACGTAAACGCACGGGTTTTGAACAAGAACATTCCCACCGCTTCCAGGCAGGCATCGGCAATCTGTTTATCCTGGCTGGTGGGATTAAGGTCAAAGTATGGGTAACGGCCCATCATAACTACCTCTGCTACGCTTAGATCGAACGGAAGGGATAGCAGTTGGGAAAGTACGGCTTTTTGTTTGGCAAGGGTAGGAAGTGGAATTGACTTCAGTGGCTGGTCGCCGTACCAGACCTGTCCCTGATCAGGTGATTCAATGCCCGTCAGCAGTTTAAGTAACGTACTTTTCCCCGCTCCGTTCGGGCCTAAAACCATTGTAAATTCGCCGGGAGCCAAGGTCAGCGATACATCGTTAATGAGAAGATTATCACCGATTTGAAATGACAGATTTTCGGCCCTAAGCATAGAATCCTCCTTTTTGAAACGATTGGGCATTTCGTACAAGCAGCCAGATAAATACGGGTGCACCAACAAATGCGGTAATAACACCAATCGGAAATTCGGCAGGCGCCACCAATCGACGGGCAATGGTATCGGCCAGGGTAAGCAACGAACCGCCCAGCAACGCTGATGCGATAACCAGAAATCGATTGTCTGATGTTTTTAGTAATCGCAGCAGATGGGGAACCACCAGCCCAACAAATGAAATCACGCCGACCATCGCTGTTCCGGTAGCCACCAGCAGCGTGTTTAATAACAGGATCTGAATCTTGAGCCGGTCGATGTTATAGCCAAGGTGACGCACTTCATCTTCTCCCAAGATAAGAATGTTCAAGGCTTTGGTAAATCGTAGTGCCAGTAGAATCCCAATCATTGTAACGGGCAATACAATGGCAAACTGGGTCCAGTCGGCTCCGGAAAAAGTACCCAGATTCCAGAACGTAATTGAACGAGCCTGTGGGTCGCGGGCAATGTAGGACAGAAACCCTGTACCGCCCGTTGCCAGGGCGTTGATGGCAATGCCTGCCAGAATCATCGTAGCTACGTTCACTTTACCACGTATCGACGCAATCCGATAGACAAGTAATGTTGCCAGAAAGGCAAACGTAAACGCGACGCAGGGGAGCAGAAATAAGCCCAGCGCATCCGTAAATGCCCAGTTGATGTTCTTGCCGAGTACAAACACCAAGGCTGCCCCCAAGGCCGCACCGGAACTGGTACCAACCAGTCCCGGCTCAACAATGGGGTTGCGGAATAATGCTTGCATCAGTACGCCCGACACCGATAAGCCGGCCCCAACAGTAGCACATAGCAACACTCTTGGAAGACGGATTTGTAGAAAAAGCCCCTGCGAAACTGGATCGACGGTAGGCGTTGACAGGCCCGTGCCATTTAGCAGGATATGGCCGATATCGTCGAAGGTTAAGTCGACGGCACCAATCCGCAGAGCCGCTACCATTGATACCAGCAGCAGAACGGCCAAAAGTGCATACCAGCTTCCCGGCGTTAACGATGATAATTTCATTACTGGTGGATTAACTTCATGAGCATCAGAATATTCTCGCCCGTGCGAGGGCCAAGGTAAATCAGGTCGTGTTCCTCGATGCGGTAAATCTTTTTATTCTTGCCTGCGGGCGTCAGGGCGATGCCGGGGAGCGTAGCTAACTTTTCGGCATTCCCCAGGCGATCATAGCCAAAATCTGTCACCAGAATAATGTCGGGCTGGGCTTTGCTGATAATTTCCGGGCTGAGTGGTTTCATGCCTTTGAGCGTGTCCATCACGTTTTTGCCGCCGGCCAGATCGAGCATATAGGACGCCGTTCCCGCCTTGCCAATAACCAGGTAATTATTGATTACCCGCCCAAAATGAATGATAGCAACTTTAGGCGTGGTTTTGTACTGTTTCACGCTTTCAGCCGCTTTAGCCAGATCAGCATCCAGCTTCGTTTTCAGGCTATCGGCCTGCTTCTGCGCCCCGAACTGGGCGGCTAACGTATCAAACAGCGCTTTAACTTCAGGAATGGTATGCGCATCTGGGAACACCTTCATGGGTACACCAACCTTTTTTAACTGGTCCATCACCGCTTCTGGCGCGACGTTACCGTCGTGGTAAACAACCGTTGGCTTGAGGGCAATGATGCCTTCGGCATTGAGCATCCGATGGTAGCCCACTTTCGTCAGTTTCTGAGCCGCCGGTGGATATGTACTCGACAGATCCACACCCACCAGTTGATCACCAGCGCCGAGGGCATAAATCAGTTCAGTCAGTTGTTTGGCAACACAGACAATCCGCTGTTTGGTTGTGGTTTCTGCCTGATCTTTTTGCGTAGATGTGCAGGCCGCGAGGAGAGTGACAAGAAGAAGTATTGCAGGAAATTTTGTTTGTTTCATAGATTGGGAAACGGTTAACTAGTTTTTAAGTAGAGACCGGAATGCCGGACCACGGCGGACCGGTCTCTATACTCTATACTAATGAGCTAAAATATGTACTTCAGCATCGCCCCTGAATAGAAGGTGATTTTCGGAGATGGATTGTAGGCTAATGGCAGGTTATTGGCTGGATTCGCAAGGTTCAGGAAAACCAGCGATGAATACGTACTGCTTAGCATGTTGTCTGAGCCGACATACACGTCCAGATTGAAGTGACTTCCCAATGCGCTACGGTAACCCAGCTTGCCATTAACCAGCGTATACGCCTGCGCAAAATGGTTGTTAGGCAGATTAATTGGCATTTTATCGACGTACATCATGGTTCCGTTCAGATAGAAACCGGGCCGAACTTCAACATCAACGCCAATATTCAGCAGATTTGGCGCAATGCCCGACTCTTTCTTTCCAGTATAATCGACTGTTTTGGCGTCGTTGTTATTGTCGCTCTTGTAATCCTTGTAATAGAAATTGCTGTAGGTATAAGCCAAAAACGGACGAATCAGCGATAGGGCTCCGGCACCTGGACGATACGCATACTGAAGGGCAAATTCCAACCCGTTATGCTGTACTTTCCCGGCGTTGGTAGTAATCGAATAGGCGGGCACCGTTGAGGTTGCGGTGAAACCCTGCGGAACAAGTTTGTCCGTTACGGCCATGCTGAAGTAAGCAATTTCGTAGGTAAGCGATTTATTTAAAAAGCTCCCTTTGCTGCCAATCTCGAAGTTGGTGCCTAATTCAGGGCGTAAATTATAGTTCACCACGCCAGTCTGTGCAATAACGACCTGATTCGTACCCGGTGCGGAGTAGCCCTGACTGACGCTGGCGTACAATGATATATCGTTTGTTAGCTGATAAGCCAGCGCACCACGGGGCGATAAAATGGGCGTGAACCGTTTGTAGCCGGATACGTTGACATACGTACTTGTTGCCGCCCGCATATCGGTTATGCCATATTCAACATAATTCAGACCTGCTCCCGCCGACAAGGTCAATTTCGGGGCTATCTGGAGGGCTGCCTGGGCAAAAATACTGTATTGCATGGCCTGGATTTCCAGATCGGAACGGAGCGCTCCCAGAACACCACTCGTTAGCCCGTACCCTTTTGCAAAGTTGAAGTTCTTTAAAAACTCGCCACCAATACTTAGAGTTGGCCGCAATGGGCTGGCATCATTCGTATACGCAAATACGGTACGGCCGCCGAATTTGAACTTGTTTGTCTTATTGACCCCAGCAGCAAAGGGCTGGTCAATAACCTGACCACCAACAAAAATGGTTGTTTTGTTGGAGAACCGATCCGTAAACTGATAGTTGTGACTGACGCCAACCCGGGCACTTTCCGTTTTGATACTGGCATTATTCGCTACATAGGCTGGATCGGAGCTTTCCGGCGCATTATACAAGGCCACGCTATCGATTTCCCCTGCTAGCAAATCATACGAATTGGTATAGCCTACAAAGACCGACATCGACCGTTTGGCACTCATATAGGTATCACTGGTGATGCTTAGAAAGTCTTTTTGCGAACCGCCATGCTGCCGGAAACCATCGTATTTCTGGTGGCCATAGTTGATGTTCAGACTGGTATTATCTGAACCCGTTTTTATGGACGTGTTTGTACGAAACAGGCCATACGAGCCTCCCAGTACTTGCTGACTGATGCTCGTTTTGCCGATAGGTGCCCGTTCGGTATAGAAGTTGACGACGCCCCCAATTGCATTGCCATAGGCACTCGATCCGGGCCCTTTCAATACCTCAACCCGGCTCAGGGTGGTAAAATCCACATCGTCCAGAAACGTTGTGCCGTCGGCATCAGTCAGGGGAATATCGTTCAGGTACGCTTTGTAGCCGACGCCATTGAAGTTCGTCTGGTTGCCGTAGCCACGAATAACGATCCGGTTCCCGGCGGCTATGGTCCGCATTTCTACGCGAACACCCGGTATCAGGTTTACGTAGTTTTGCAGGTGAATCCCATTCGTCCGCTGAATATCGCGGCTGGTAATCAGGCCAACCGCGCCCGCCGTCCGCTGAATCGTTTGCGGAGTTGAGTAACCCGCCACGATCACTTCGTTCAGATCGGTATTGGATGGGTCCAGTTCAATCGTCAGGGTACGCGTCGTTTCTTTTACGCCTACCGTAAGGCTCTGATAACCAATGGCTGAAAACTGTAATTGGTCGCCCGCGTTGGCAGGCAGCGTAAATTGACCTTTGTCATCGGCTGTTGTGCCGCGCGTTGTCCCGCTGATCAGCACAGTGGCTCCGGCAATAGGCTGCGAATTGGTAGGGTCAACGATACGGCCGGTGATTGCCATCTGGGCAAGCAACACCGGGCTGTAACAGACCAGAAAAAATAGTAAAATACTGTATTTGATAGAGGCTGATTTCATAGGAGGTTGCTAATTTTTTAACTAAAGAAGTCTCGAAAAGGGCGCGCCTTTCCTAAGTGCCGGCTGTGAGGCTGGCAACTATTTTCTTGTACAGACGCGTAAGGGCATCTCCTTATCAGTATGGTAGTACTGACGCGTAAGGAGAAACAAGTAGGCTGTACGGCTAGATTGGCCTCTACCGAAAATTGGGTGGGGGAGCAATTACTTTCAGGAGCGGAATCCTGATGCGAGGTGAAGAATAGGCAAAAACAGGCTGCGATTCAGGCATGGTGAGACAGGCCATCGGAGCGATTATTGACGAGCGGGGAAGTATGAACGGACTAAGCCATTTAGCTCGTCGTACCTGGGAATTTAGGGGTTGATCAGCTCTGGTTTTGTCGGGATACAACCAGGCGGCTTCTTGTTTCAATTTGGTTTCGGCTTCGTCCCGGAAGCCATAGATATAAACTGTGTCGGTACGCACTTCGCGATGCAGCACATCCACCATGTCGCCGTGCCACTCAAATTCGCCTTCATTGAGCAGATAAGCGGTTGTGCTGGTTATGTCTTTTCTGGCGACCGTAATCAGAATAAGCTCATCGGCAGAAAAGTAGGATTTGTGCGCAAATACCCATTTGGCCACCCATTCACGGGCACAGTAATAGCCATACACACTCAGCAAAGCCAGCGCAGCTGTTGCCAGAAGGGTACGGACTATATGAATACGGCCAAAGAGCATTCGTTTTCAGTTACTGGGAAGGATTCAGGCTACTTAAACAAAGACCGGAAAACTTACCCGTTTGGCCTGACCTTGCTTTGAATGGCGGGTTTCAGATTGTCCAGCGCTTTTAATTGTTCCGCCAGTTTCTTCGACAGCGTATTGTATTGGTCAGATTGCTGCTGAGTTGGTTTTGAATCATCAGATTCGACAAAGCCTTCCAGGGCGGTAAATTTGGTATTCAGCCGCACCGGATGATTGGTCAAATCCTGCGTGGCTTTGGCCCGATACTGATACAGTTCGTCCTCAATGCGGAGCAGTTTATCTTTTAAATCCTTCACTGTCGGATCGTCCGAAGAATGGTACGTACTGTCCAGTTGCTGACGTAACTGGCGAATCGTCAGAACGCCCTTACGCAGTTCATTGATTCGTTCCCGAATCAGGATGAGCATGTCGAATTGCTCTTTAAACTCTGCCGGTGTTGTCTCAATTCTGGGATCTTTGATGATCTCGAATGTCTGGGTATACGTTTTACCATCGACTGTTAGCTGGGCCTGGTAGGTACCTGGCATAGCCAGTGGCCCTCTGGCCCGACCATGAGTTACTGAGTTAGGCAATGCAATTGGGTCTGGGTAGCGCATGTCCTCCCAAACGAAGGAGTTGCCACCCGCTTCGGCGGGTAAGGCCGGTTCTTTCCGGGCAGGCGCTGTCGGCTGACGTATTTCGGCCCGACCTGCTGAATCTTTCGAAGCGGTTGCAGAGCTGGATTGGGGAATTGTAGCCGTAGTGACGTTGCTTTTGTAGGATTTGATGAGCTGACCGCTGGCGTCCAGAAAATCCAGGGCTATCTGGCTTTTTGGCTTCTCCGGCAAATAATAAACGATTTTAACGCCATTGGGTGGATTTTTTCCTAATTCGCCGGGTCCATTTGGTACCGGCTTTATGGCTGGGTCCAGGCTCGCTTTAAACCGCACGGTTGGGCGGGGTTTGAACAAGTGAATAGCCGATTTTTGTACCTCATCAGTTAGTTGATGCAACACGGTGAGGTCGTCCAGAATCCAGAAGGAGCGTCCGTGGGTAGCGGCTACCAGATCGTTGTTCTGAATGGCCAGATCATGAATGGGCACAACAGGCAGGTTTAGTTGCAGGGGCTGCCAGCGTCCGCCGTCATTGAAGGAAACATACATGCCTTTTTCACCACCCGCATACAGTAATCCCCGCCGTTTGGGATCTTCCCGAACAACCCGAATGAAATCATCATCGGGAATCCCCTGCGTGATTTTTGTCCAGGTTTTGCCGTAATCGCTGGTTTTGTAAACATAAGGGTGGAAGTCATCCTGCTTGTATTTCAGGGCGGCAACATAGGCCGTAGCAGGATCATGCGAAGATGGATCAATGATGCTGATACGGGCAAACGCTGGCATGTCTTTGGGGGTGACGTTTTGCCAGGATTTTCCATTATCTGTAGATAACTGGACATAACCATCATCCGAACCGGACCATAAAACCCCAGCTTTCACCGGTGATTCAGCCAGCGCAAAAATCGTCCCATACCACTCTACGCCCGTATTGTCGCGTTTGATGGGACCCCAGTCTTTTCCAATCGACTCGTCATCCATCGTCGGTGTTTTTTCGAGCGTGGCCGGATCAGATCTTGATAAATTAGGGCTGATTACCTGCCAGCTTGCTCCCTGATCGGTTGACCGATGCACATATTGTGAGGTCGCATAGAGCACCTTTGGGTTATGCGGAGATACCATAACGGGATATGTCCATTGAAAGCGGTAGGCCAGATCAGCGGACCCGTAGCCATACATATCATCCGGAATGACCGATACATCTTTAAGCTGATTTGTCTTCAGATTCAGGCGGGTAAGCCAGTGGTGATTGGCCGCAAAAATCAGGGTCGGATCATTTTTGTCGAAGGCGATGTAGCCAGATTCACCTCCGCCCACGTCGTAGTTTTCGTGGGGGTAAATGGCTCCGTAATCCGAACGGCTGGGGACGGAAATTGTGGTATTATCCTGCTGTGCGCCATAAGCCCGATACGGAAATTTGTTATCCGTGATAACGTGGTACATCTGCGCCGTTGGCTGATTGTAGACCGACGACCACGATTTACCGCCATCGAACGTTACCGTTCCACCTCCGTCATTCGCCTGAACCATTCGATTCGTATCGTTGGGGTCGATCCAGAGCTGGTGGTTGTCGCCATGCGGTGGGTCAACTTTTTTGTACGTCTTCCCACCATCATTGGATTTCCACATATCGATGTTAAGCACCCAGAGCGTTTCGCTGTTTTTGGGATCTGCCGCGAGGTGATGGTAATACCAGGGCCGTTGAAACAGATCCGCAAACTGACTGACAACCTGCCACGTAGCTCCAGCGTCGTCGGTGCGGTAAACGCCCGTCTGTTCGTTTTCGGCCTCAATAATGGCCCAGATTCGATTGGGTTTTGAGGGAGACAGCGCCAGGCCGATGCGTCCCCGATTGGTACCGGTTGGTAAACCCTTATTGCGGGTAATATCAGTCCAGGTGTCACCGCCGTCCACGGTCTTGAAAATGCCCGCGCCCGGCCCCGCGCTGCGTACGCCCCACGGAAACCGGCGAAACTCAAACGTAGAGGCATACAGCGTTTTGGGATGAGCCGGGTCGATGGTCAGGTCGATGGCACCGACGTTTGGGTTTTTGTACAATACCTTTTTCCAGGTTTTGCCGCCATCCTGTGTCCGAAAAATACCCCGTTCCTCATTCGGGCCAAACGCATGACCAAGAGCCGCAACGTAAACAATATCGGGATTGGCTGGGTCAATAATAAGCGACCCAATATGCTGTGTATCGGTCAGGCCAATGTGCGTCCAGGTTTTACCCGCATCCGTGGATTTGTAGACGCCATCGCCGGGCGACAGATTTCCCCGCAGCGTATGTTCGCCCATTCCAACATAGATGATACTGGGATTCGACTGGGCTACCGCAATGGCCCCAACAGAACCCATTTTGAAAAAACCATCCGAGATGTTCTGCCAGGTAATCCCTCCATTTTCTGTTTTCCAGACGCCACCGCCGGTTGTTCCCATGTAAAAGACCAATCGTTCCGTAGGATGTCCCGCCACGCAAACCGAACGCCCCCCCCGAAAAGGGCCGATCAATCGCCATTGCATGGCTTTCATGACCGAAACATTGACCTGATTCGGGTCATTTGCCGTTTTAACAGATGTTGACTGGGCCGTCGTTTGGAAACCGTTCAGGATCAGAACAACAAACCCAACGCAGACAAAAAGGGCATAGTAATGTCTCTGGCCGCGCAGTACAAACTTGAGCTGTAAACCATTGACTATGTTGGGCTTGACCATGACGAGTACGGGTGAAGTAGATAGGCAACTGGGTTACATACCCACGCTTTTGTTTGATTTTACCAGTTTGTCCAACTCGGTGAGCTGCTTCGTCAGTTCGCCGGATAATTCCTCATATACTTTATAAGAACCATCGGTTGGTTTAGCGTCGCCGTTTTCCACACTGCGCCAGAGAGCCGCCAGCCGATTGTTCAGCTTGATCGGGAAGTTCAACGGGTCCTGACCGCTCTGATTCCGAATCTGATACAGGTTTTCTTCGATGATACTCAGTTGCTCTTTTAGCTTCTGATTCGCTGGATTGTCGGGCTGCTTCGAGAGTTTTTCCTTCAAGGTCCGAATTTGAATGACGGCATCGTTGGCTTTGCTGGTTTCATCTCGCAGCTTCATCGCCATCTTAAACTGTTCCTGCACATCGGCCAGAGTAACGCCCTTCAACCGGGGATCGAGCCTGATCTCAAACGGCTGCGTAAAGGATTGGCCACCCACCGTAAGCCGTACCTGATACTGACCCGGCAAAGCCAACGGGCCAGATGTTGGGCGAGCGCCCCACATAATCATGCCTTTAAAATAGGTAGCACCCGGATAGCGAAGGTCCCATTCGTAGCGGTTCAGCCCAGCAGCTGTTGTGGGTAACTTCACCTTTGGCTTACCCGAATCATCGTCGTCATCGTCATCCTTTGCATTCGTCGGTTTATTTCCTGTAAACGACTGAATCACTGTGCCCGCTGCATCCAGAATTTCGAGTTTAACACTGTCGGCCTGCTTCGCCAGATAATACTGAAATACCGCTGGCTGAACCCGCCGAACGGCATAGTAAGGCTTGAAAAGATGCACGTTTTTCTTAGCCAAGTCAGGTGTAAATTCCCGGACAGGAGCGATATCGTCCAGAACATAAATTGACCGGCCATGCGTACCGAGCACAACATCTTTCTCCGTAACCTGTATGTCCGCAATCTGCGTATCTGGAAGTTTCAGTTGCAGCGGTTGCCAGAGTTCGCCATCGTTGAACGACACCCAAACGCCATGTTCCATACCAGCGTAGAGCAGGCCAGGACGCGTGATGTCCTCACGGATGGTGTGCGCAAAGTCATCGGGGCGGAGGCCGTTAATGATCTTTTTCCAGGTTTTTCCGTAATCATCCGTCTTGTAGATGTACGGCGTCCGGTCGTCCATCTGGTACCGTTTGGCGGCTACGTAGGCCGTACCGGGTTTGTAGCGCGATGCCTCAATGATGCTGATACGTGTGTGTTTAGGTAGGTCTGGTGGCGTAATTTTCTGCCAGTTTTTGCCGTGATCGCGAGTGATGTGTATCAACCCATCGTCGGAGCCAGCCCAGATCGTGTTGACGTCATGGTAGGAGGGGGCCAGCGCAAAAACGGTTGCGTAGATTTCAGGACCGTTCATGTCCATGGTGATAACGCCACCACTTTTACCGAGCGTTGCCGTATCGGCCAGGGTCAAATCCGGACTAATCTTTTCCCAGCTCTGGCCTTCGTTGGTCGATACCCAAACGTGCTGTGAACACACGTACAGCCGCTTCGGATCTTTAGGCGCAAACACGATGGGGTAAGTCCACTGCCAGCGTTCGGGAAGGGCGCTGGCTGGCTCGCCGGAGAAGAACCGGGGATATACCTGAACATCGCGGTTCTGACCCGTCGAACGATCATAGCGTGTTAATAATGCACCCTGACTGCCTGCGTAAAAAATGTCGGGGTTTTTGGGGTCCTGTGCAATGTAGCCACTTTCACCCCCGCCCACTTCGTACCCCCATTCACTTTTCTTGATGCTGTTGCCCTTCACTAATTGATTAGACCAGCCTTCGCTCGCCACCGCAATCGTTGTATTGTCCTGCTGGGCACCCGCAATGTGGTAGGGGAAATCGGTGGTCGTCGTAATGTGATACAGTTGAGCCGTCGGGAAGTTTTCGTCAGTCCAGGTTTTGCCGCCATTGACCGATACCGCACCACCGCCGTCATTGGACGTAATCATGCGGGTTGAGTCGGTTGGGTCAATCCACAGATCGTGATTGTCGCCATGAGGGACAGTGATCGTTTTATTGAATTTTACGCCACCATCCGTCGATTTATAAAACCCAACGTTCAGGCAGTATACACCGTTTTTGTCGAGTGGATCGGCGAAAATACGCGAGTAATAAAAGGCACGCTGACGTAGTTTACGTTCGTCGTTAACGTGCTTCCAGGTCATTCCGGCATCATCAGACCGATACACCCCGCCATCTTCAGCTTCGACAATGGCCCATACCCGGTTCGGATCTACAGGCGAAACGGTTACGCCAATCTTGCCAACGGTGCCTTTGGGCATGCCTGGTTTACGGGTTAGCTCGGTCCAGGTATCACCCCCATCCGTTGATTTGAACAGACCGGAATCGCCACCGCCACCCCACATTTTCCAGGGTTTTCGATATACCTGCCAGATTGATGCATATAGAACGTTCGGGTTTTTGCGGTCAATGATGATATCGACTCCACCCGCTTTATCACTTTTATACAGGACTTTTTTCCAGGTTTTGCCGCCGTCGGTCGTTCGAAAAATACCGCGTTCTTCATTGGGGCCGTATGGGTGACCCAGGGCCGCCACATAAACGATGTCCGGGTTTGTGGGATGAATGCGGACGCGGGCAATCGCCTGCGTGTTTTTCAGGCCAATGTTGGTCCATGTTTTTCCGGCATCGGTTGTTTTGTAGACGCCATCGCCCTGCATGATGTTGCCCCGAAGCTGGGTTTCGCCCGTTCCGATATAAACGATGTCGGGATTGGTTTCGGACACGGCAACTGCCCCCACCGACGAGCTTTTCAGTTGTCCATCCGTGACAGGTGACCAGCTCTGCCCGCCGTCGGTTGTTTTCCACAGGCCGCCACCGACAGCACCGAAATAATATTCCTGTTTGCGGCCCGGTGAACCCGATGCACCCAGCGACCGACCGCCACGGGTTGGCCCGATATTACGCCAGGCCATTCCTTTAAAAACTGGATTACTAGCCGTATCGGTAGGTGTTTTTTGTTGTGCCTGGAGCTGGCTGCTTAGAAATACGGTGCCAATGGCAGTAATAAAAAGTAGGGCGAAGTCCTTCATTGGTAGAGGAAAATTATGACGAAACGTTGATTCAATAGTGCACTGGGGAGAACTAGCAATTATGATGGCCGGTAGATGATGTACGGATAGGGGAAACCTAAGCAAACTTAGCCAAGTCCATCCCTATTTCACAATAAAGAAGTCAGGAAATGTATTCTGCTTTTTTCTGATATGCAGTATTTTAATTTAAACTAATTCTTGCTTGATGCCTATTTATTCTTTTTTAAGCTATAAAAGCAAAATAAATATTAATTCTATGCAATTTTTCGTGACGGGAAGCTGCTAGCACACCTAGCTTTAAAATTGCCGAAACAGATTAAAATTTTTTACATGAGTAACAATGCATAGCTGGATTGTGACTGCCAAGTTTTTGCATCGAGATTCAGCTTGCCGGGAGAAATCGGGTGCTTATGCTGAGGGAAACCTTGGAGCTATTTAAACTTTTGTTTTATCAGTGTTTTTGTCATCCCGACGCAGGAGGGATCTTCGGGTAATGACTATTTTAGGGACTCAACCGAAGATCCCTCCTGCGTCGGGATGACAAAAACACACTGATCCATACTTGATTTTAGAAAGTTTAAACAGCTTCCTTATTAAAGATTCGTTTAATAAGGGATATATGGGCTTTTTTCTTCTTTTTGATGCATAATTTTGCATCGCTCTTCATTGGCCAAATCTTTTATGGTAAATAGGAAATTTACTGCTTGCATAGGTACACTTCTGGCTTTATGGCTTATACCTGGCCTCTCACAAGCCCAACGAAAAACTAAATCCGTCGCAAAACCAGTTGCTGTTCGTGCTTCTGATAGCCTGTACAATGGCTTACGGTGGCGTAACATTGGTCCGTTTCGGGCCGGTCGGGCGTTAGGCGTTGCTGGTCACCCGAGTCAGCCGCTGACGTATTATTTTGGCGCTACGGGCGGGGGCGTCTGGAAAACGACGGACGGGGGCGGCAACTGGGTCATGGTGTCGGATTCTACCTTTAAATCCAGCTCGGTGGGGGCCATCGCCGTAGCGCCCTCCGACCCGAACACGGTTTATGTAGGAATGGGCGAATCCGATATCCGGAGCAATATTGCCAATGGGGATGGCGTCTACAAATCGACGGATGCGGGCAAAACCTGGAAACATGTGGGCCTAAAAATGGCCGATGCCATTGGCAATGTTGAAGTTCACCCAACCAATCCTGACATTGCTTATGTAGCCGCACTGGGCAATCCATTTGCCCCCAACAAAGAGCGCGGTGTATTTCGCACAACCGACGGCGGCAAAACCTGGAAGGCCGTGCTTACCAAAAATGACAGTACGGGTGCCGCTACGGTGAAAATTGACCCTAGTAACCCGTCGATCATTTACGCGTCGATGTGGCAGGCGTATCGGAACAGCTACAAGATGAGCAGCGGTGGCCCCGGCAGTGGCCTGTTCAAATCAACGGACGGGGGTGATACCTGGATCAGCCTGAGCAATAAGCCTGGAATGCCCAAAGGCGTATTAGGCAAAATTGGTATAGTTGTCTCGCCCGCTAACTCCAACCGATTGTATGCGATGGTCGAGAGCGCCAAGGGTGGTCTGTACCGGTCTGACGATGCGGGCGAAACATGGCAACTGATCAATGAGGACAAAAACCTGTGGCAACGTCCGTGGTATTACATGATGATGGGTGCCGATCCGCAGGATGAAAATGGACTGATCGTGCTGAATGTCAACGCGATGAAATCGTACGATGGCGGGAAAACCTTCAAGGTACTTAATGTCCATCATGGTGATACGCACGATATCTGGTGGAACCCTAAAAACGCACAGAATTTTATCATCGCCGACGATGGTGGGGGTGAGGTAACCTACAATGGCGGGGCTACGTTCTCCGATATTGATGTGCCAACCGGTCAGTTTTACCACGTTTCGGTGGATAACGACTTTCCCTACAACCTGTATGGAGCCCAGCAGGATAATACATCGGTACGGATTGCCAGCCGCACAACCGGTAACTCCATTGGTAAAGACGCCTGGTATCCGGTGTCGGGGGGCGAGTCGGGCTATATTACGCCTGATCCGAACAATCCCGATGTGACGTATGGCGGCAGCTATGATGGTTTGATTACCCGTTATGATAAGAAAACGGATCAGAATCAGGTCATTAACGTATATCCCGAATATTTTATGGGCTCACCGTCCTCGGCCCGGAAATACCGCTTTCAATGGACATACCCCATCGTTTTTTCTCCGCACGACAACAAAACGCTGTACATCACCTCGCAATACGTACACCGCAGTACCGACTATGGCCATTCGTGGGAAGATATCAGCCCCGATTTAACCCGCAATGATCCTAAAACACAGGGCGATACGGGTGGTCCCATTACGAAAGACAATACAGGTGCTGAAACCTTCCCGACCATTTTTACTTTCGCTGAATCGCCGGTCGAGAAGAATGTATTCTGGGCTGGTTCCGATGATGGCCTGATGCACATCAGTCGCGATGGGGCGAAAACCTGGCAAAATATTACGCCACCCGCGTCGATGTTGCCCGAACTGGCCATTATGAGCATCGTACACCCGTCTGATCATACGCCCGGCAAAGCCTATCTGGCTGCCAAGCGGTATATGGCGGGCGACCGGACACCGTATATGTTCAAGACAACAGATTATGGCAAAACCTGGACAACGATCAAATCGGGGATTCCGGCAGATGAGCATTGTCATGTTATTCGCGAAGACCCCAACAAAGCCGGATTGTTGTATGCCGGAACGGAGCGGGGCGTTTATGTTTCGTTCAATGATGGTGGTTCCTGGGAGAAACTGAGTATGAACCTGCCCGTTACACCCGTGCGTGACCTGCAAATCCATAAACGGGAAAAAGATCTGGTCATTGCCACCCACGGACTGGGGTTCTGGATTATGGATGACATTACGCCCCTCCACGAATTGATGGACTTAAAACAGGCAGGCAAAGCGATGGCAACGGCTCACTTGTTTAAACCGCGTCCTGCGTATCGGATGGATGGCGGAGCGGGAGGGGGCCGGCGTGGCGCGCCCATTGATGAAGGCGAAAACGCACCCAATGGCGTTATTACCCGCTATTATCTGAAAAGCAAGCCGACAAAAGAATTGCGCCTGATCTATATGACAACGGGCAACGATACCATCATTACGTACTCAAGCACCAAAGACAAAAAAGGGCAGCCCTTTAAAGTGCCGGTCGAGTTTTATCAGGATGAAACGGCGCCCCGGTCAGGCATGGCCTCGGCGCATCCGGGCATGAATGTCTTCGTCTGGGACATGCGCTACCCGGATGCCACTGCCGTTGAGGGAACCAACGTGATGTGGTCTGGACGCGGAACGGGCGCTAAAGTTGTACCCGGTGCTTACAAAGTGCGGCTGTTAGTGGGCGATTCGCTGATTGCCGAACAGCCAATCGAAATCCGGAAAGATCCCCGCCTGGCTACGACCATTGCCGAATTGCAGGAACAGTTTGATTTACTGCAAAAAATAAATGGCAAAATTTCGGACGCCCACAAGTCAATCAACCAGCTTCGGCAGATCAGAAACCAGATCAATGGCTACACCAACGGCGTCAAAGACCCGAAAGTCGCGGAGAAGTTCAAGAACGCGGCCAAGCCCATACTGGACGAACTGGACAAGATCGAATCCACGCTGATGCAGCCCAAATCGAAAGCGGGGCAGGATGCGCTGGCCTATCCCATTCGGTTGAACGATAAGATGGCGGGTGTTGGGTCGGCCGTTTCGTCGGCCGATGCCAAACCTACCAAGTCGTCTCTGGCGGCTTACGATGATCTGGGCAAGCAGATTGATAACGCAGTGAATAAATTGAAAGAAGTGATCAATACCCAGGTGCCGACGTTTAACCGGATCGTAACCGAACAGCAAGTGCCGGCCATTATTATCAATCAATAATCTTCAAGTAACCCCCGGACTAACCTCCGGGGATATTTAGTTGTATGACGCTTTCTGACAAAACCGTTTATAGTCTGCACCGAATTTCGGGGTTGGTGGGTGGACTGTTCATCATCATTCTTACCATTACCGGCTCGATTCTGGTCGTTGATCGGCAGATCGACAACCTGCTGAATCCAACCCTAACCCAGGTTGAGCCCGTTGGTCAGCGCCAGTCTACGGGTCAATTGCTGGCTACGGTGCTTCGCCAATACCCATCGGCCCAGATACGGAGTATCAATATGGGCGACAGTGTCAAAAAAGAAGCCGTCCGGGTTGATCTGATTGATAAGGGCGAGTGGAAATGGGTAGCGCTAAACCCATACAGCGGGGCCATTATTGGGGAGCGCAACGCCGATGCGGCCTTTGTCCGACGAGCGCGTGAACTTCACGAAAATCTGTTGCTGGAGCCCGTAGGCGGGTTTATTATGGGACTGGCGGGCATCTGTCTGCTGGCATCTGTGCTGACTGGAACCTGGTATTATCGACGGTCGTTGCTGAGTGTATTCAAAATCGGCGTTCGCTGGAATAAATCGGCGCGTATCGTGTATGCCGACATTCACAAATGGCTGGGTGTGGTCGCTTTACTGTTTATGCTGCTGATGAGTGCAACGGGCATTTTCTTTCACTGGGAACAGATTGAACGGAAATTTGGCGGCCCTGAAAACCCGGAACAGGCCAACCTTTCTCTAGTTTCACCGGCAAGCATTCCCGTTGATGCGGCACTAACGACGGCCAAGGCGTCCATTGCCGACTTCCAGCCTCAACTCATTGACTTTCCGAGACCCGGTGATAGTACGTTCGTGATTCGCGGCAATATGCCGGGCAGTATCCGGTTGCTGGGGAAATACAATGTGGCCGCTACGATGGATGCCCGGACGGGTACATACGTGAGTGGACTCAATGCCCGCGATGCTGATCTGGAATACATCGCCGAGCATATTTTCGAGGAATTGCACTTTGGGCGCTATGGCGGCTGGATTTCCCAGATTATTTACATTCTCCTGGCGTTGGCAACGACCGTTGTAACGATTACAGGCCTGTTTATCTGGTTCTTAAAACGTAATTAATCGTATTGTTGCATGACATATATCCATTCTGCAAAGCGGCTCTTGATGCCGCTTTTTATGCTTGTTTCACTGGTTAATCTTCGGGCGCAGCCTTTGGCACCGAACCTGTTCGATGCCATGAAGTGGCGAATGATTGGGCCACATCGGGGTGGACGAACGGTGGGCGCGGTGGGTGTGCCGCAACAGCCCAATGTCTTTTACATGGGTGTCAATAATGGGGGCGTCTGGAAAACAACGGACTATGGCCGTACCTGGAATCCGATTTTCGACGATCAGCCCACGGGTTCCATTGGCGACGTTGCGGTAGCGCCCTCCAACCCAAACGTTGTATACGTGGCCAGTGGTGAGGGACTTCAGCGTCCGGATTTGTCGGTGGGAAATGGTATGTACAAATCCACCGATGCCGGAAAAACATGGGCGTATCTTGGCCTGAAAGACGGGCAGCAGATTGGGGGTATTGCCATCGACCCAACGAACGAGAATCGCGTTTTTGCCGCCGTATTAGGCCATCCCTACGGTCCAAATCCCGAACGGGGTGTTTACCGGACAACGGACGGTGGCAAGACCTGGGATAAGGTGCTCTACAAGGACGAAAACACGGGCGCCGTTCAGGTGACCATTGATCCGAAAAATCCGAATATCGTTTACGTCGATCTGTGGGCCGCCCAGCAAGGGCCCTGGGAAAATGCGGCCTGGCAAGGCCCCGAAAGCGGTTTGTATAAATCGACGGATGGCGGAACAACCTGGCAGAAACTGGCTAATGGGCTACCTACTATTGAGCAGGGGCTGGGTCGGATTGGCTTTTGCATTGCGCCCAGCGACCCGAATCGGCTATACGCCACGGTCGATGCGACCGAACTTGGTGGGGTGTATCGGTCCGACAATGCGGGGCAATCCTGGACGCGTATCAGCAGCGACCGGCGACTATGGGGGCGAGGCAGCGATTTTGCCGAAGTGAAAACGCATCCAACAAACCCCGACATCGTTTTTATTGCCGATGTAGCCGCCTGGAAATCAGAAGACGGTGGCAAAACCTGGAACGACTTTCGGGGTGCACCGGGTGGCGACGATTATCATCGGCTCTGGATTAATCCAAACAACCCGGATGTGCTGCTGCTTGCTGGCGATCAGGGCGCTATCGTTACGGTCAATGGCGGGCAGACGTTCAGCTCGTGGTACAATCAAGCGACGGCTCAGTTTTACCATGTCAGTACCGACAACAGTTTCCCGTACAACGTGCTGGGTGGTCAGCAGGAAAGCGGGTCCGTTGGTATTTCCAGCCGGGGCAACGACGGCGAAATTACCTTTCGCGAATGGCATCCCGTGGGCGTTGAAGAGTATGGGTACGTTGCCGCTGACCCGCTTGATCCCAATATTATTTATGGTGGCAAAATCACCCGGTACGACAAACGGACCGGGCAGGTTCAGAACATCGCGCCCGAAGCCGTTCGGAGTGGTAAATACCGGTTTGTGCGAACGGCCCCGGTGTTGTTCTCGCCTGTCGATCCTAAAACGCTTTATTTCGCTGGCAATGTGCTGTTTAAAACCAGTAATGGGGGTCACTCCTGGCAGGTTATCAGTCCTGATCTGACGCGAAAAACCTATCCTGACATTCCCGAAAGTGTTGGTGTTTACCGCACCGAATCCATGAAAACGATGCCTGCGCGTGGCGTAATTTATACCATCGCTCCATCGCCAAAGGCCGTTAACACCATCTGGATCGGTACAGATGATGGCCTGATTCAGGTGACGCGGGATGGGGGTAAAATCTGGCAAAATGTTACTCCGCCTGGTGTTGGTTCATGGAGCAAAGTGTCGTTGATGGATGCCGGGCATTTCGATGTTAATACGGCTTATGCCGCTGTGAACCGCATCCGTTGCGACGATATGCGCCCACACATTTACCGCACCCACAATGGCGGGAAAACCTGGCAGGAAATCGTGACGGGATTACCCAATGATCCGATTAATGTCGTGCGGGAAGACCCCATTCGGAAAGGATTGCTGTTTGCCGGGTCAGAAACAGCGGTTTATGTGTCTTTCGATGATGGTGCTCACTGGCAATCGTTGCGCCTGAATATGCCCGCTACATCAATCCGGGATTTAGTCATCAAAGATGATGATCTGGTGGTGGGAACGCACGGCCGGTCGTTCTGGATTCTGGATGATATTACGGCCCTGCGTCAGTTAACGCCCGAGTTAGCAAAGGCCGCAACGATTCTGTATAAGCCCCAACGGACCTACCGCGTGCGGTGGAACATGAACCCCGATACACCCTTGCCACAGGAAGAACCTGCCGGTCAGAACCCACCCGATGGAGCCATTATTGACTATTATCTGAATGGAAAGGCCACTTCTGCGGTCACGCTAAGCATTACGGATGCGACGGGAAAACTAGTTCGTCAGTTTAGTAGCGATGAGAAACCCTATGATGTCCCAGATGTGAATTTGCCGACCTACTGGATTCGGCCCCAGCAGATCTTGTCCGGGGCGGCCGGTGCCCATCGGTTTATGTGGGATTTGCATTATACGCCATTGCCCATTCCGCCGTCGTATCCGATTGCCGCAACCTATCATCAAACCGCTCCCGACCCAACGTCTCCGTGGGTTTTGCCGGGTACCTATACAGTTAAACTGACCGTCAACGGAAAGACCTACTCGCAGCCGCTTACCATCACGATGGACCCACGGGTGAAGACTGCTCCCGCCATTCTAAAGCAACAACACGATCTTTCCTTAGCCGCTTACCAGAAACGACAACAGATTCTTGCCTGGCTAAACGAAGCAAAAACCCTGAAAAGCCGGGCGACAACCGATGCACAGAAGAAAACATTGGACGGTCTTCAGACTAGCCTGAACGAATTGAACCGAGCTTTTAATTCAGTCTTTTCCATTCTGCACGACAGCGACAGTGTACCCACAACGCAGGTGCTTGCCGCTGCGAATGAAGCGCAGGCAACCTTCAAAAAAGTTACTGAGCAGTGGACTGCCTGGAAAAATAGCATGCGGTAATTGATAGCCATATATTCTTCTTGAACCGGTGGAGCAACTGTTCCATCGGTTTTTTATTTTTTCCCGCAAGAACTCTTATTACGAGTAAATCAACCGACTTAACCCCCTACAAAACAGCTTCGTTTGCGAGTATTGGTTGTAGACAATGTCAATGAGTAAGCTATTTAGTTCGTCTTCTATTTATCAAGCCTTCCCTTTTTTATAGATATTCTGTTTTTATTAAGATTAAGTCTGTATAGTGAGTTAATAATTAATATTTTCAATATAATATTTTTTATAAATTAGAAATATAAATATTAAATTTTGATTAGTTGTTATTTGTTTATCATATACTCTGTATATTTGAGTACCCTTAAAATAGTATAGGTTGTTGCTATTTAGGTACGTAGCAGGGATGCCCAAATAGCAATTCTAACCCCTCCCTGATGTTGGCATACGAGTTCAGAAGCATTCCACATCACCAGCTTTATAAATCGATTACCTGTATTCCTGCCTCCAGCTACGTATAAGTCTGAGGAGATTAATGCTGTTGCTGCGGATCAATCAGTCTATTTCAATATATACTTTGTTGGCCATGTTTAACCTTTCTCTTCCGCGTGCTTGTTCGGCGATGTTGTTATGCTGGACAATCAGTCTACTTTCCAGTGCCACACTAGCTCAAAAAGTCGATTTGACCCAACTGAATCAGCTTAAATACCGGCACATAGGGCCCGTTGGAAACCGAATTAGTACGGTAACCGGAGTAGTAGGTAACCCATTGGTTTATTTTGCGGGTGCAGCTTCAGGCGGTATCTGGAAAACCGTAGACGGAGGAGCAAGCTGGAAACCCATATTTGATGGTAAGCCGGTTAATTCAATTGGGTCGATAACCGTTGCTGATTCAGATCCTCAAATTGTATGGGCGGGTACCGGTGAACCCCATATTCGCTCTAATGTTTCGGTTGGAAATGGCGTCTGGAAATCGCTGGATGGTGGAACAACCTGGCAGCATATGGGCCTTGAGCAAACAGGCCGTATCAGCCGGATGATCATTAACCCCACCAATCCTGATATTGTGTTTGCTGCTGTGCAGGGTCATAGCTATGCCCCACAAAAGGATAAAGGTATTTATCGCACCCTGGATGGCGGTAAAACCTGGACCCAGGTCTTATTCGTCAATGACAGCACGGGCGCATCGGATCTGGTGATGGACCCCACCAATCCGCGCATTCTGTTTGCAGGCATGTGGCAACTGGACATCAAACCCTGGGGTCGGCAGAGTGGTGGAAAAGGAAGCGGTATTTTTGTGTCCCGCGATGGTGGCACTACCTGGAAACGACTGACGGATCATGGCTTACCAAAACTGCCCGTTGGTAAAATTGCCCTGACCATATCGCAGGCTAACCCGCAAAAAGTATACGCACTCATTGAGACCGGTGATGGCGTTCCCATGTTTGGCAATAAGGAAACCGAAGCGGGTGAGCTCTGGCGATCCGACGACGGTGGTGAAAACTGGAATCTGGTCAGCTATGACCAGAGCCTTGGTAGCCGGGGTGCGTATTATACCCGCTGCAAAGTATCGCCCGATAATGCCGACGAACTGGTTGTGCTGGCGGAAGCTTACAATATCTCAAAAGACGGAGGACGAACGTTTCAGAAAGCGGTCAATCCGTCGATTCCCAACTGGGACCACCACGAACTTTGGATTGACCCAACGAATCCTAACCGGTATGCGGTGGCCGGAGATGGCGGTGTTTCTATTTCACACAACCGGGGCAAAACCTGGTCCCGTGTTCAGCTCCCGGTGGCGCAGTTATACCATGTAACCGTTGATAACCGGATTCCGTACAACGTATATGCCAATCGTCAGGACGGGCCTTCCTCACGTGGACCAAGCCGCTATACGGGCACAGATTTCCATTTCGACGGAATCTCAAGGGGGGAATGGCTCGACGTGGGTGGCGGTGAAAGTGGTTTTGCCACCCCTGATCCAACGGATGCCAGTATTGTATGGTCAAGCGCTTCTGGCTCCGGTGCGGGTGGGGGTATTGTGGTCAGATTCAATGAAAAGAACCGTCAGTTCAGGCAGGTTGAGGTCTGGCCGGAAGCTACGTTTGGCTCTCCCGCAAAAGACGTAAAGTACCGTTTTCAATGGACCTTCCCGCTGTTGATCTCACCCCATGACCATAACACCATTTACGTTACCAGTCAGAACGTTCATAAAACCACCAATGGCGGGCAAAGCTGGGAGGTCATTAGTCCCGATCTAACCACCAACGATAAACGGAAACTAGGTATTTCGGGCGGGCTTACTCCCGACAATATCGGCGTTGAATACGGTTGCGTGATCTATGCGTTCGACGAATCGCCCGTGCAGAAAGGCGTGTTATGGGCTGGTACCAACGATGGTCTGGTTCAGGTCAGTGTTGATGGCGGGGCCAACTGGCAAAACGTTACAGCGAATATCAAAGGACTTCCCCCACTGGGAACGGTACGGAATATTGATGCCTCGAAATGGAAAGCGGGCAAAGCGTATATCACCATCGATTTTCATCAGGTAGGCAACTTTGAATCGTATGTTTACAAGACTGAAGATTTCGGGAAAACCTGGACGAAAATAATCGAAGGCATACCCCAAAATACACTGAGCTACGCCTGTAATATCCGGGAAGATCCGACCAAGCCGGGCCTGCTTTATCTGGGCACGGAGAATGCCTTGTACATTTCTTTCAACGATGGCGCTCACTGGCAGTCGCTGATGACGAATTTGCCGTCTGCGCCTATGTACTGGCTGGCTGTCCAGGAAAACTTTAATGATCTGGTCATTGGCACCTATGGTCGTGGCATCTGGATTCTTGACGACATCACGCCCTTACAGCAGGCAACGCCCGAAATTACAGCGTCGGCGGCTCACTTATTTGCCCCCCGGCCGGCTTACCGGTTCCGACCCATTACGACCCCATATTCCATGTTTGACGATCCATCGGCGGGCGAAAATCCTCCGACTGGCGCACCCATCAACTACTGGTTATCAACCGATACAAAAGACAGCCTGACGATCACGATCAGCGATGCGAACAATGTGCCCATTCGGACAATGCATCACAAAGGCAAAGCGGGAATTAACCGGGTTTGGTGGGATTTGCGGGAAGATCCGTCCACAGCCATTATTGCGCGCAACAAACCGTTGAATGCCGACTGGTTCAATTTGGGCGATAGTCGTTCCATGCCTGCTCCGGCAGCTCCTAAAGGCCTTTCGCCACTAGTAAGTCCGGGCACTTACACCGTCACCTTAACTGCTGGGGGTAAGACATTTAGTCAGAAAATAAAAATATTGAAAGATCCGAATTCCGACGGGTCAGAAGCCGACATTGCTACGCAGTACGAACTAATTTCTACGATAAAAAAAGACCTTAATTCAATTGCTGAGCAGGTTAATCAGATCGAATGGCTGCGCCGACAACTCGCAGATATGAAGACACTGATGGCCGACCGGAAAGACACGGGCGACGTGAAAAAAGCCATTGATTCGCTGAATGCTAAATTGATTGGGGTAGAAGAAACGTTCGTTCAACTAAAGGTGCCCAGTGGGATTCGCTGGACTGCGCAAACAACCGAGAAACTGCTCTATCTGGCTTCCGCTGTTGAAACAGCCGATTTTCCACCTGCCAAACAGCATCTGGATGTTTATCAGGTCCTAAAAAAACGCCTTCAGGAAAGTCAGGCCAAAGCGCAGCAAGTAATAACAACCGACGTGCCGTTTTTTCTGGAGCAGCTCAAGAAATACAATGTCAATTCACCAATTATTCTCAAAACACATTGAGGTTATTTAGGTCTGAGCTACTCTGATTCACACTCTACCAAAAGGAAACCCCTCCTTAAAGAGTTTACACCCCTATCCTCCAGATCCAAAGCTGGCTAGTCCAGCCAATCTGCCTCTCCATTCATGACCCAGCTGACCTTTTTCCCGCAATGACTAAGGCAACATGAGCAGAAACAGGACAACTCTTTACGCCCCAAAGAACCATAGGTCGAGTCTAAGTTGAGACGTTGGTAATAGGAGCCTCGACGCCGATAATAAGCATGCGCCGACTGAATACGCCAAGCCACTTCGCCCAAGTGCTGAGCTAAAAACCAACTCTCCACCAAACGGGCCAGGCGCCATTGCCATCCGCGAAGGGGTGAATGCGGGCTAGCCACAGGTGAAGCAAGGAGGTAAAATAGAAAACCTCTTCTACGGATAAGGTCTGTGGGTTGATCACTTTTCAGAAATTCTTATCGTCTGACGCGGTGTCTCAAGCTCAATTTTGGGATAGAACAGATGCTCTTTGGATTTGTGTCACAAGACATAACACAGTGATTGGGTGGCTGGCTAGGGATTTTTCACCGAGTTGTGTTCCATCTTGGCTTTGTCAAAGCTGTAACAAATCCAAGTTTACAAATTAAGCTATTTAACGTAAAACGTGGCTATTTCGGAAATTGACGCCAATTCTAGCTAACCTGAGAAAGGTTGCAAAACTAAGAGTAGGTTAAACTGTGGCTAATTTCAATTTCTAGTGGTTTTTTCGCGGTCAAGGCACTCCCAATCGATTACTATCTAAAAAACGGCCGACTAGGTTCGTTCGAGGAAGATATAGTTTCTTGATCTAAGTTTAGCCAAGGCTGTTTTAGGATAAGAGTTGATAAGTTGCTTTCACCTTCTCCTATATTCGGACCAGCGCATCAGCATTACTGTGCTGAACAGCCAAGAGGTCTGCTTTGGCGGGCAGGTTGATCAGTTTATTGAGCAACGTATAAATTCGTTTAAATTCATCCGGGGCCGCCCGTGCAGTCAGTCGTCCTGCCTCGTGGTTTTCATAGTTCACTAAATTAGATGATTCTTAACTTAATGTCCAGTTATAGCAGACCCAGAGAATATTCGCCCTCATGACAAAATAAAAAACGCCTAACTAGCTGACTTTAGCTAGTTAGGCGTTTTTTTTAGTAGCGGGAGCTGGACTCGAACCAGCGACCTTTGGGTTATGAGCCCAACGAGCTACCAACTGCTCCATCCCGCGATGTTTGGACTGCAAAGGTACGATAACATTCTATAAATACAACTATCTTTGTGAAAAAAAGTTTATTCGCTGTCTGAAACGTTTTTTGTCAGGAGTGAGTTGTTTGCTAAAGCCGCTGGTAATCAGCCAGCGGGATCACCTCAAAGAATGAATACGGAAATCATTGAAAATTTCCCGGCCAATCATAAGGCCGGTTTCGTCAGTATCGTTGGTAAGCCCAATGTCGGTAAATCTACCCTGATGAATCAGCTCGTTGGCGAACGACTGTCTATTATCACCTCCAAAGCACAGACGACACGCCACCGGATAATGGGTATCCTGAATGGAACTCATGACGGACAGGAGTTCCAGCTCGTTTACTCCGATACCCCTGGAATCATTAAACCCCAGTACAAACTTCATGAGTCAATGATGAGTTTTGTACGTGGCTCCATTGAAGATGCCGATGTTGTGCTGTTTGTAACGGATATTTTTGAACAACACGACGAAAACGACGTCATCGAGCGACTGCAAAAATCAGAAGTGCCTGTGCTGCTGCTGATCAATAAAATTGACCAGGCTACGCAGGATCAGGTGATGGAAAAAATTGCATACTGGAAGGAACATTTCAACGCTCAGGAAATCATTCCTATCTCAGCACTGAACGGCTTTAATATCGACCAGGTATTTGACGGGATTATCAGTCGACTGCCGCAGCATCCACCGTATTTTCCCAAGGACGAACTGACCGATAAACCCGAGCGATTTTTTGCCTCAGAAATTATTCGGGAGAAAATTTTCCTGAACTACAAACGCGAAGTTCCCTATAGCAGCGAGGTAGTTATAACAGGCTTTAAGGAAAAAGAGGATATCATTGTTATTCAGGCCGAAATTCTGGTCGAACGAGCTACACAACGAGCTATTCTGCTTGGCGAACGTGGTAACATGATTAAAAAAACGGGCATTATGGCCCGCGAGGAACTGGAGCGTTTCTTCGGTAAAAAAGTATTTTTAGAGCAATTCGTAAAAGTAGAACCCGACTGGCGTCAGAAAGAGCGGATGCTCAAGCGGTTAGGGTACGATGAATAGTAAGTATTAGGAGTTAGTAGTGAGGAGTGAGAATGGTAGGTGAAAAGATTGCTGCCGGATGGATTCTCACTCCTCACTTCTCGCTCCTCACTCCTTCAAAAAAATGGCAAACATTGTAGCAATCGTTGGTCGCCCAAATGTGGGCAAGTCCACGCTGTTTAACCGCCTGACGGAACAGCGACAGGCCATCATGGATAACCAAAGTGGTGTTACACGCGACCGGCATTATGGCACGGCCGAGTGGAACGATAAATATTTTACAGTCATCGATACAGGTGGCTATGTTGTTGGCTCTGAGGATGTATTTGAAGAGTCGATTCGTGAACAGGTTGAAATTGCCATTCAGGAATCAACGGTGTTGTTGTTTGTTGTTGATACGCAAACGGGCATTACTGGCTTGGATCAGGACTTTGCCAATATTCTACGCCGGACCAAGAAGCCAGTATACGTGGTCGCTAATAAGGCCGAAACTGGCGAACGGGCGCATGGTGCTGCTGAGTTTTATGCACTTGGATTAGGTGATCCGTATGCAATTTCATCGCAGACGGGCACGGGCACTGGCGATTTGCTCGACGAGGTGATCAAGCATTTTCCAACAGCTGGCGTTGAAAATCCAGATGCCGGGATTCCAAGAATTGCGATTCTCGGTCGTCCAAACGTTGGTAAATCGTCGTTTTTGAATGTTCTGACAGGGCAGGAGCGTAGCATTGTGACGCCCATCGCTGGTACAACCCGAGATGCGATCGACACCCGCTACAAAGCTTATGGTAAAGACTTTATTCTGACCGATACGGCTGGTATTCGCCGTAAAGCGCGTATTGATTCCAACGTTGAGTTTTATTCGACATTACGTTCGATTAAAGCCATGGAGGATTCGGATGTTTGTATTATTCTCCTGGATGCAACGCGCGGTCTCGAATCGCAGGATTTGACCATTATTGGCCAGGCCGTGAAAGCGAAAAAGGGCGTAGTAATCATGGTCAATAAATGGGATGCGGTTGAAAAAGACCAGCATACTGCCGATAGATTGCGTAAGGAAATGATTCAGCGAATGATGCCTATCGACTATCTGCCTATCATTTTTGCGTCGGTTCATGAGAAGCAACGTATTTTCCAGGTGATGGAAAAAGCGATGGAAGTTTATGAGAACAAGACGAAAAAGGTAGCGACGTCGAAGCTAAACGATGCCATGCAGCCTGAAATCGAGAAATATCCACCGCCGGCTATCAAAGGGAAGCATATTAAAATTAAGTACATGCTTCAGGTGCCAACGCCTTCGCCAACGTTCGTATTTTTCTGTAACCTGCCTCAGTACGTTCAGGAATCATACCAGCGCTTCCTGGAGAACAGGCTTCGAGAGCATTTTGACTTTACAGGTGTACCGATTACGGTATTTTTCCGGCAAAAATAAAGTACAGAGTAGGGTTAATATAGTCAGGAGTAGCCAGGTATTGTTCGTCTAATTACGATACTCGGCTACTCCTGACTATTTTGGTCAGTATATCATGAAAACTTCCTCACGTTATTGGATTGGCGCTTTTCTGGTTTTTTTAGCTGCTTTTTGTTTTGCCTGCAAAGGCATTCTTATCAAACTGGCCTACCAATACCAGATTGACTCGATTTCGCTGCTAACATTACGGATGTTGTTTGCGCTGCCATTCTACATCGTTATTTTAGTCAATTTGAACCGAAAGCAATCCCCGGCTAAACTAACAGGTCGGCAATGGGCAGCTCTGGCCATATTTGGGATTACAGGCTATTACTTTGCCAGTTTCTTCAATTTTTTAGGCTTGATTTACATAACAGCAAGTTTGGAGCGTATTCTTCTATTTGTCTATCCAACCTTTGTGCTGCTGATGAACGCCATGGGCTTTGGCTTGCGGGTCACGAAATTACAGATCGTAGCGCTTATCTTAACCTATGCCGGGATTCTCCTGGCGTTTTGGGGCAATATTGAGACTTCGGCTCAAAACAATGTCGTCTTAGGCGCCTTCTGGGTTATCCTTAGCGGATTGGTCTATGCTGTTTATCTGGTTGGTAGCGACCGCATGATTCCATTAATTGGGTCGCTGCGGTATACCTGTTATGCCATGATTGCCGCCACCGTACCAACAGTGCTGCATTGCGCGGTTCAAAATGGGTTGCATTTGGGAGGCTATCCACTACCCGTATATGCCTTAGGGTTGGGGATGGGCATTTTTGTAACCGTGATTCCGACGTTTATGATTGCTGAAGGAATTAAGCGGGTAGGGTCGGGTAATGCCTCTATTATTGGCAGTATTGGTCCAATTTTTACAATTTTCCTGTCGACCACTATTCTCCATGAAACGATTAGCATTGAGCAGATTATAGGTACCCTACTGGTATTGGCTGGCGTCTTTATGATTGGTTGGAAAGGAAACAAACAGGTAACTCCTTCTGTAACCAACTAACAAATTGTGCCTATTATCAGGGTATTACTTACTTAAAGGTAAATAGCCTGCTATATAAAATAAGTATCATGTTACGATAGGATTACAAAAACAACCATTAAATAAAGTTGCGCTCACGTTCAGGACGTTAGTATTTTACATATGTCTATTTTAGGAGTATATTGGCCCCCGTTATTACCCAAACAATTACCCACCTTATCATGGCAACCGAAAAAATTTTAGATGACGAAAAACGCATTGACAAAGCGGCTTATGTGCTTAAAGCTGTTGCGCACCCGCTGCGAATAAAGATCATTCAGATGCTGAATGAGAGCAAAGAGTTAAATGTGTCGACTATCTACAAAAATCTAAACGCCGAACAATCCCTCATTTCGCACCACTTAATTAACATGCGCGACAAAGGTATTCTGGATATCCGGCGTAGCGGCAAAAACATTTATTACTTTCTGGTCGATGCGGCTGTAGCGGAGATCATCGACTGTATTTACAAGAGTAAGTTAATAAGCTAATCCGGTTAGAGGGCACATGAAAAAGCGTCAGAAAAAAGTCTTTTTTCTGACGCTTTTTGCTTACCGACTGTTAGTTAAATAGATCGCCGGTTTTATAAGGCGGTATGATACCAAGATGAATATAAGCCCGCTCGGTAGCTTCTCGTCCGCGCGATGTTCGTTTTAGGAAGCCTTCCTTAATTAAGAACGGTTCGTAGACTTCTTCAATCGTTTCAGATTCCTCCCCACAAGCCGTAGCAATGGTTGAGAGACCTACCGGCCCCCCTTTGAACTTCTCGATAATTGTTGTCAGAATCCGATTATCCATTTCATCTAATCCATTCTGGTCAACTTCCAGAGCACTCAACGCGATTTCAGCAATATCGACGTTGATGTAACCGTTCCCTTTAACCTGGGCAAAGTCGCGGGTACGGCGCAGGAGGTTGTTCGCGATACGCGGTGTACCCCGGCTCCGACGTGCAATCTCATAAGCGCCTGTTTCGTCAATGGCGGTTCCCAGAATAGCCGACGACCGTTGAACGATGGAGGTTAGAAGTTTGGCGTCATAATATTCCAATCGGCAACTGATACCAAAACGGGCTCTTAGGGGAGAGGTAAGCATACCCGCCCGAGTTGTGGCGCCAATAAGCGTAAACGGATTCAATTTTATCTGCACGGTTCGGGCATTGGGGCCGGAGTCGAGCATGATGTCAATTTTATAGTCCTCCATCGCCGAATACAGGTACTCTTCCACAATAGGGTTGAGTCGGTGAATTTCGTCGATAAAGAGCACATCGTTTGGTTGCAAATTTGTCAACAAACCAGCCAGATCACTGGGTTTATCCAGCACAGGTCCGGAAGTCATTTTGATACTGGCGTTGAGTTCATTGGCAACAATGTGCGATAGGGTTGTCTTACCTAACCCTGGGGGGCCATGAAGCAAAACATGGTCGAGGGCTTCGCCCCGTTGCATAGCCGCCCGAACAAATACTTCGAGATTTTCGAGGACTTTTTCCTGCCCTGTAAAGTCCTCGAAGGAGAGGGGTCTAAGCGCCCGTTCAATCTCCTTGTCGGTCGCACTCATGCCCTCTGTCGAGCCCTTTAAAAAGTCATTTCGCATGATTTTGAATCGTATAGACCCGGCCAAATGACTGCCTGAAAATAGGCTTATTTGGCCGGGTCGTTTACCTCAAATTTACGAAAAAAACAGGAGAAAATCGCTACCGAATGAGCAATACTGAGCCTCGTTTTACAACCTTTGGGCGCTCTGGAAATGATTCACTTTTATAGGTAATAATGTATGGGTAAAGCATTGATGGATAGGTAGATCCATGATAGGTGCCATCCCATTTCTGCTCTGGATTATCGCTGGCAAAAATCACCTCGCCCCACCGATTGTAAATACGGAACTCGTAGTTTGTGGTATAGGCGGTGAAAATCTGTAATACGTCGTTTACACCATCGTTGTTTGGGGTGAATGCATCGGGAACATTGACGCGGGGTTCACACAAATTGAACACGCGCGCAATGCCCGTTGCCGTACATCCTTGCGGATCAGTCACCCGAATAGAATAACTACCGGCTCGGTCAACCACAATCGTTTTAGTGGTATCATTACGAGTGAGCCACAGATAGTGCAATCCCGGTGCTCCATTAGCCGAAAGTTGTGCTTTCTCTAAATCACCTTCGCAAAGGGCAACATTATCTGAAAGTGAGAAGGTTGGCGGTGGTCGGTCGCCAACCTGGATATTACTTCGGCCTACACAACCTGTTTGTGTATTTCTAACGATAAGGCTATACGAACCTGGTTGAGAAACAGTAATGAATGGGGCCGATGACCCGGTACTCCATTGATAGGTATTACCCGGTTGATCGCCAGATAAGGGAGACAGAACGACACCGATTCCTGAACATTTTAGCGTATCCGGTCCCAGACGGGCAAAGCCCGTACTATCAAGACCCACCCTAATGCTATCTTTTAGAATTTTACAGCCCAATATATCCGTTACCTGCACCGAATAAAGCCCCGGCGACGCATTCCCCAAAATGGGCGTTGTTGTTACCAGATTGTTGTTTCGATCCAGCCAGATGTAGCTGGCTGGCGTTCCTCCCGTAACGTTGACATTGATGGTTCCACTATTCGGTACGCTGCATAAAGCGTCTTTAACCAATGCGGTAAGAGCCAATTGATTGGCTGGTGATTTTAAGGTAAAGGCAGTATCGGCCTTACAGGTGTGAATGCTATCCGTTACGCTGACCTTATAGCCACCCTCTGTCAGACTGGTTTGCCGACTGCCAGTACCCGTTAGAATCGCTCCGTCCGAACGAGTCCAGGTATAAAGGTATATTCCGGCCGGGGTCGGTATTAGTTGAATCGAGCCATCTGCCGACGTGCAGGTTGTTGGGCCTGTCAGGGTAGCGGCTACCCGTAGTTTAGGCAATTCGCTAACCCGGATCGTATCCGAATTTTCGCAGGTGGTACCATTTACCGTCGATTGCGCGGTAACAGTATAGGTGCCCCCTTTGGAGACAGATATGGTTCGCGTATTCCCGCCATTACTCCACTGAAACTGCGTCCAGGTTTGCTGCGGTACGGTCAGGTTGATCGATGATCGATAACAAAAAACAGTATCGGGCCCTAAGTCGAGTGATGGCGGTGGTTTGATCTGTACTTCAATCGTATCGCTTTTAAAACACTCGCCATTGGCCGCCAGACCAACTACAATATAATAGCCGGGCCTGTCGAGTTTTATGGTCTGTTGCCTACTGGCGACTGCTCCATTAACCACCCAGACATAGACTTTGGCCTGTACCTTCATATCCAGCGTAATACCTTTTTTATTACAAATGGCGGTATCGGCCCCCAGATGTATATCGGGTGGAGTTTCTAAAATGGTCAGGGCATACGTACTATCAAAGGTTTGACAAATATTCCCACTGCTCGTTCGTGTCACAATAGAAAAAGATACCGTATATGAACCTGGTTTTGTATACGTATGCGTGACGGGCTGGGATGATGTTGTCGAATAAGGACGACTACCATCACCATAATTAAGTGTATATGTCTCTTTAAGTTTCGGGCAGTTTGGTCCAATTTGGAATACCGTTGGTGAGTTAGCACATGTGTCAGAGTAGGTAAGCCCAGGTCCGCTGGATTGATCGTTAAAGTTAGCCACTAAGTTAGGCAACCCTAACTGACTCTTTTTGCCGCCGAGTGATTGACCCGATGGGTTAAACCGTAAGCTATCGAGCAGGCCACCATTTGGGTTTTCGATGGTGGCCAACGATGTACTACCCTTGATGGCTACGTAAATTCGGCCATCGGGTCCAATCTGTATAGACCCATATTGTCTGGTGGTACTACTATCGACAACTGTTTTGGAACTCGCTAATAAGGAATCGGGCTGGTTTAAATCATACTTCAGAATATAGGACGATCCTTTTAAACTACCATCGCTATTGGTGTCGGCCAGCATGGTCACGTATAGACTCTTCCCGTCAGGCGAGAATTCCACACCGTACGCTTTTGGGGGAGCTGGTCCTATCTTCAGCGTTCGATTGAATGTTAGAACACCCGTTGAGTCGTTAAAGGTGTATAAATCAATCGAGTTTGTGGGCGGGCCAGGGATAACCACGGCCATTGGTCGACTAGCGCTATTGGCGCTTGTTGTGTCGGCAGGTCCAATTTTAATGTACCCTTCTGCATTGGACAGAGAGTCAATTACTTGCCCCCCTGTATACGTTACGGGATCAGTATTATCACTTTTCGTTAAATGGCGAACTTCAAATTTGTTGGTTCCGTATACGCGAGTGATTACCCAATAGGTTGAATCACGTTTGTTTTCTACGGAGGCAGATTGTTCGGTGCCTGTATTAGACAGCAGCACGTTTTTTTCTACAATAGCGCCCTTCCCGCCATTCTGACGCATATCGACAACACTATACGTCAGTGTTTTCTTGCCGTGAATTTCGGACGTTGTGTACACGTAATATAAATATTCACAACCCCGGCAGGTCGGCTTGGGCACAATCAGAGCCGATTGGGTAGAGTGTGTACTGCCATCTAATGGAATCTGAACGGCATTCGTATCGCCCGGTACGAGCGACTTTAGGGGTTTGCCGTCTTTTCCATAAATCGTTAACCCATCAGTATAAAACAGCAGTACGCCTTTGGTATTAGCAATCGATGATGATCCCTCAATAGTACTCAAACTGCCATCTGTAATGGGACTGGGCGAACCACCACCGCTAAAATCTAGACCAGCGTTCTGACCAAAATACCACTTTACTCCCTGCGATTCTTTCTTTTCGCCACAAACATCCACGTTGATGCGGTTCTGATAGGAGCAACCATTGGGGCTTATTGCTTCGACCGAATAACAACCGGAGCTATCCACCTGTATGCTCTGGGTTGTATCTCCCTTTGGATACCATAAGTACCGATATCCTGATTGAGTCGCTCCGGCATAGGGGTCAAGCGTGATTTTTTCTCCCTTACAGATGGTTGTATCGGTACGCCAGTTGGTAAACGATGGGGGTGGGGTACTAACATTTACCTTTGTTGTAGCCGTTTGTGTAGTACCGTTAATGGTTCGAGTTAAGGTGATGGTGTACAGACCCGCTGTTTGATAAACGTGCTTGGCGATAGAATCGCTGCCTTGCTTGGTAAGTGTGCCGCCATCGCCGAACGACCAGACACGTTTTGTCACGCCTGTGCGTACACTATCAGTAAACGTTAGAGAATCGGCCCCACACTCCTGATCGGGAATACAGGCCTTACCACTAATTTTTATTTCCTGCGCCCAGGACGTAGTTAGTCCTGCCATAAGGAATAGCACCGCTAGAATTCCAACTACCCGGATATGACTGATAAACCTTGACATGAAGAAACGCTGAATAATAAAGCCACCCTCTCAAATTCACTCCCTCAACATAACAACAACAGGGGCATTACGTTACTATAAACGATGATGCTTAGTTAAAATTTTATCGACTAACCACCATAAAAGCCCTTAAAATTCGCCTAATTTCATAGATTGTTTTGTTGTTAAATACTTCGTTTGTCTTGATAACGTTGCAACAATAAAGTTGGCCCAGTCTTTGCCTTGATTTAGCTGTTATGCTTAAGAAATACTTACTGACTCTTTTGACGCTGACCCTAAGCCGCATGGTCTTTGCTCAGGACCCTCAGTTTACTCAATTCTATGCGGCACCTATGTACCTGAACCCGGCCTTCGCTGGTTCGGCGCTGGCTCCACGAATTACGGCCAACTACCGAAACCAGTGGCCTGCCATTACGAACTACGTAACCACCATGGTTGCCGTAGATCATTTCATCGAAAAATATAACAGCGGTGTCGGGCTGATGATTCAGAGCGACAACCAGGGTCAGGGAAGGATTCAATCTACAGACATTGGGTTGCAATATGCATACCAATTCCAAATTAGTGAATCATCGTTTGTGCGTTTAGGGTTGCAGGGGTCTTACGTAAACCGGAGTATCAACTATTTTGGCCTGACTACTGGCGATCAGTTTACTGACCGCGGCTTTATTACGGGCAGCGTCTCGGGTGATCCTGTCTTGCAAGGCGGTTACCCCACCAACAAATACCTTGATTTTTCGACTGGTGGTCTTTTTTATTCTGATTGGTTCTGGGTTGGCCTATCGGCGCATCATATCAACCGACCTGCACAGGGATTCTTTATTAGTGAGAACGAGCGATTGCCAATGAAAACCAGTGTTCAGGCGGGCCTTCGGATTCCGTTGGGTAGTTTCACCGGGCTTGCTGATGACCTGGACCGGGAAATTAGTTTATCGCCTGTGATTATGTATAAGCATCAGGGCAAATATGACCAGTTGGACATTGGCGCTTATCTGACCTATTCACCATTAACAATCGGGGCTTATTATCGCGGTATTCCATTCAAAAAATACGAGCAGACGCTTAATAACCACGATGCCGTTGCGGCTCTGATTGGCTGGCGGATGGAAAAATTCTCTATTGGCTATAGCTACGACGTCACGATCTCAACCCTTGGTAATAGTGGTGGATCGCACGAGTTGTCGTTGTCTTATATTTTCGACAAGCCCGAAAAGGGACGTCCTGGCGTAAAGCGTCGGGATAAAAAACTGCCCTGCCCGAAATTCTAACGGTAGTTGGTACTGTTTATATAAGGTTTCAAAAACCTTATAGGTTTGTAATCACGCTTTTCAATCAGCTTCTTCTTCACGATCACTTTCCTGGTCGTCGTAATATTCTGGCTCGTCATCGCGGTCGAATATATAGGCAAAATGATAGTTGATAATCTTGTCGACCGGATAAAAACGCCGACCGGTTATACGAAACAATTGTCCCGATGTACCCATCAGGCTATCGCCTACTGCCAATAAGGGCGTAAGCTCTGATAGCAGGACAAGCGCATCCAGAAACTCTTCGACTTCTAACTGAACAGCTTCGATCCGGGTGTCTCCGTCAATAATTTGATTGACCAGACAGCGTTGCATGAACTCACCTAGTGTAGCTGTTAATGTCCATCCGTTAGGCGTTTCCCGTTTTGTCTCGGTACAAATCTCCATAATCTTCAAGCGGAGAGCCTCTTCTGGTTTATTCATATAATTCATTAATTGGGCAAGTCTGTAGTCGATATTGGGTGGGTTGTCATTGAGCTGCGAAATAAAAAATCAGTCGATTTTTATTGATAGCTGCCAGGCGCTAAGATGAACGTTTAGGCTCAGAACCAATCAATTTTAGGCAACGGCGTGCATAGATAGTCAATTTAATCGGCCTGATGTGAGAATACCACTCAGTCAATATGTTACTGCATCGATAATTTACTTTTTAATTTGTTAGCGATTGCAATCCTGTAAGTGGGGTTGTGAGCTCTTATGGGTTAGGTTTAAACGCTGACTTTTCTAAGGTCAGCGTTTTTTACAGTAGCCGTTGAGCGATCATTTTTTATGTTTCAATAGAGTCTGTTTTTAAGCGCCTGTAATACTGTCAGTTATAGTTAGTTGGTAGTCGAATTGTAAAATAACAGACACGTTTACTATGTTTCGTAAGATGATTCTAAAATTTGGCAGGATTTTAGTTACATCTATTTTGTGAAACTCAACAATGATGGACAATCAAATTAATATAGACTTACTCAAGGAGTACATTAAGACATTAATTGCTTCGGAAGTGGTGTTTCCTGGCACGCTACCCCGTAAATGGGGTAAAGAATTTACCAAAGCCGAACTGGAAGATATTAACCTTGGCCTGAAGATGATATTGCGGATGGCTGACCCCACTGTGGATAAAGCATTGCTTCGAGAGTTTAAAAGGGTGGATGAATCAGGGACGTATATACACTGGTTTTTGTACAATAACTGGCGAAAAGTTGTCCAGCTAATGGGCGATTATCCTTATTTAACGACTCGTTTTAAAGGCACCTCAGCGCAAGGCTTATCCAGTCAATAGCTGTTGAAATTACCCGTGCAAAGCTCAAGTCAGCAACGTGCTTTATAGCCGTTCGCGCGATTAGGCACTCGCCAATATACCTTGCAATACCCCTATTTTTGGTTGTTATTCAGAAGAACTACGTAGAAAACGTATATAGCCTGATAGTTAGTCGTAACATAATCCCTGCTAATACGGTTTACTAGTTCTCATTCTTATAGCAACTTAGTAGGTGGTTAGTTTGCGAAATATAGTTACTAAAATCTGTCGATGGGCAGGCTTATTGATTATCGTACCGTCGTTTGCCCAAACGCAAGCGCCTGAAACCTGGCCGCTACAGCCAGGAATTTATTTTCCGCAGGCACCGCTACCGGGTAAATGGCGTAAAGCGGTTGGCGTTGTTTTTACAACTACTCCGCCCGAATTAACGGAAGAAGTTCGGGTGAGCGTACCCGCCGTTGATTTCAATATCCAGCGCGGATTAACCAAGCACCTGTTTCTAACTAGCCGATTCCAGACGCAGTTTGTGCAAAGCAATCTGGGTCTGGGCGTGCGTTGGGCTACGCCATTAACAAACCGCCTGTTCTTATCGGCGGGTTATGACGTAACAGGCTGGCTTGGGGCTTTACAGATCAAAGATGTATTCGCTAGTCAGGCTTATGGCGTCGAAACGTTTCCCAATGTTTCGGTGGGGTATAAACTAACGAAAGACCTGCGACTAACCGTCAAATCGGAAGCTATCATTGACCTCTATTACCGATCGCAGGTGGGCTCACTGGCGGTTGTTTATAATCGACGGACTATCAACGGCGTGGCATTCACCTTTATGCTAGAGCAGCCTTTTTATCATCAGCGGCATGTATCGGTAGGGATTCGGGCGGCTTATTCCAATTTCAACTGGCAGCTCTGGTCACTCTTCGACACCTTTGACCGGAACCTGTTCTACCCACAACTTATTTTTGATTTTATCCTGTGAAACTGTCTCATTATCTGCTAATAGGCTTATTATTTCTACTCTTCGACGGTTGCCGAAAGACGTACGAAGCTGTAGTGCCTTATGCGTTTACCAATACGCCTGGATCGGGGCAGTTTGTGCCGCCTATCCGGCAGGCTCTGGAAGGGGTCTATACGATTTCGAATGGTGCCAGTCAGTTTGGTGATCAGGCGGTTTTAAAATGGACCTATCTGCTCAACGGCTCAGATACTACCCATTATCTGTCTATTTTCATGGGTACCGACGCCACCTATTTTAATCTGGAAGGTAGCCCGGAGGCCGATAGCCTGGTGTTGAAAGGTTACTGGCGTAAGCTAGTGAATGAGTCTATTGGTGAAGTTCGGTTGATTGTACGAGAAAAGCATAATGGAAAGCTACAGCTCTTTAAAGGTAGTTTGATTCCTGGTGACACCCTGGTCGTTGATGGTTTATACGGCGACAAATCAGCTACGCCTACTAATCCGCTTACGCTGACGTATAATCGGCCGCTTAATCCGAAACCCTTTTCGATCATGGCGCATCGAAGCGGAGGCCGAACGTCGGACTTGCTGCCTGCGTCCGAGAATTCAGTAGAAATTATCAAGTTGGCTTCACGGCTTGGTGCCACAGGAATTGAAGTCGATGTTCGGTTTACGAAAGATGGTGTTCCGGTATTGTATCATGACAATACACTGAATTTGCGGCTCATTCAGAAGAGCGGACTGGCGGGCCCTCTTGAGGATTATACCTATCAACAACTGAGCACCCTGGTTCGGCTGATCAATGGCGAAAAGATTCCAACGCTGGAGGAGGCACTGGAAACGGTCGTTAATAATACATCCTTAGATTTTGTCTGGCTCGATACCAAATACATCGGCCCAATGGATAAAGTACAGGCCATTCAACAGAAATACCGACAAAAGGCATTGGCCCTAGGGCGTAACCTGCGTATTATAATTGGCTTGCCTACTACAGAAGCTGTAGACTCCTATAAAGCCTTAGCTAATAAAGATAACACGCCAATTTTGTGTGAATTGGATACGTCTATTACGCGTAGTTTGAACGCCCGTATCTGGGCTCCCCGCTGGACATTAGGTCCTCAAACAGATGAAGTGCTGGCCATGCAGGCAGAAGGGTTAACGGTTTTCGTGTGGACGCTCGATGAACCCGAATTTATCCGGGAGTTTATCAGTCAGAATCATTTCGATGGGATTTTGTCTAATTATTCGCCGGTAGTAGCGTATTATCATTATATCGAACAACAGTAAGCGCATGATTATTCGTTTACAAATATTAGCAGTGCTAACCTTGCTGTTCATCAGTAACGTAACCGTTGTGGCCCAATCTAGGATTCGGCGTCAGCGACCAGTACACGTTTTGACAGATTCGACACGCGGGCCTTATACGTTGGTTGTAACGGCGGGGGGCGGGTTGTCTTATTACGCAACCCACCTTGGCGTTCCGGCTGCGCTAGAGCAAACGCACGTCAGCCGATTTGGGGTGCCGAGTTCACTCCGTGTAATGTGGTATCCCGATCATCGATTACGGATGGGACTGGAAACTGGCTGGACAACGATGTATAGTTATAAAGGGCAGGTTGCTGGTGAAAATGCCCACGTGTATGTATCGACTATTCCGATTTTGCTGGTATTCTCGATGCCATTGGCCTGGCTTAGGGGAACCGATAAAAGTCTGGTTCGGCGGCTTGCTATAACGGCCGGAACAGGCCTATATGTAAACCACTCCCGACTCGATTACGCCGGAACGGTTTTCAGTAATACCAATAGTCTGGGCTGGATGGCGGCTGCATCGTACACTTATCCAATCGGGCGTAAATTCAGGGTAGCGGGTGAATTAAAATGGTTCGATGCTGTAGCAACTGAAAATGCTGCGTTTACCGCAGAGCTTCAGCTTGTCTGGCGAGCATTTTCCTGGTAAAAAGAGGACGTTATGGAACAAGACTCAGCGAAACGCGAAATTCTATTTTTAAGTGACACGCAGGCGCCCATGTGGGTTGAACGACTGGTGTTGCGAACGCATCAGAATACAAAAGCAACGCAGGCAATTTTTGCTGAAATTATACGGATTCATCCGGCGGTTCTTTACTGGCTGGGCGATATTGTTTCGCTGGGTTACCGAAACCGAAAGTGGCGAATCATCGATCAATTTTTGCTTCAATGTACAGAAGTGAAAACGGCTGTGTATGCCATTATGGGCAATCATGATGTAATGGGTCGCCCCCGCAAAGGCGCTAAGAATTTTCAGCAGCGATTTCCTGAGCACAGCCCAACCGGCTATGTAAAAATAACCGACGAAATTGCGGTGGTCATGCTGAATTCTAATTTCAGTACGCTCTCTATTGCTGATTTGGTAGCTCAGCAAACCTGGTACCAACAAACGCTGGTGGATCTTGATAATGACCCCGCTGTGAAGGTGGTCATCGTTACCTGTCATCATGCGCCCTATTCGAATAGCAAGTTAGTGGGGTCGTCGAAGCTGGTACAGCAACGGTTTGTTCCGGCTTATGTTCAATCTCAGAAAGCGCGTTTATTTATTACGGGCCACTCACATGCCTTTGAGCGCTATGAATTTGAAGGCAAAACGTTTCTGGTGATTGGCGGTGGGGGTGGACTTCGCCAGCCGCTCAATACATCACCGAGCCGCCTGCCCGATTTGGCGTTAACTTATAAGCCAATGTTTCACTATCTTGCCGTAAAACGTGAAGGCGAAGGGTTGTTGCTAACCTCGTACTGCCTGAAAAGTGATTTTTCGAGCTTTTCGGTGGGCTACCAATTTGAAATTCCAACCGAAGTTTCCGCTGAATAAGTAGTGAACAGGCCGACGTGTCTTCTACGTAAAACTAGCTATCCTCGTTATGAACTGGCTGCGCTTGATACCTCTATTGTTGGGCCTATTATATAGTCAACAGACAGACGCTCAATACCGTATCCTCTATCGAAGTCAGGATTTATCGATAAGGCCGGATCTTCCCGATACAGCGGATCAAATTACGGCGATTGAGTCGAGGGGAGCGCTGAGCAAATATTTAATTGTTCGCTATGCGCACGCGAAAAGGCAATTGCTCCTTAAGAGTAGTATATGGGGATTTATAGATAGCCGTCAGGCAGTGTGGCGATCGTATAAAAAAGAGCTATTTCTTCTCCTTAAGTACAACAACAATTGGGTTGAATACGCCATAGAGCGACCAATTGCTACCCGGCTTTCGGCTATGTATCCCGCGATTATGTACAGCCGTACCCTGGATAGTAAAATCAAGTCAAACTGGGGCGATGCCATGAAAGATGTGCCTCCCGGATTTGTAGTCCATTGACTAGTGCCTTGGCAAAATAGATTCTCGGGGCCGCCCGCGCGGTTGGTCCTATTGTGCTGATAATCAAAGATGATAGAATCCAAAGAATCTGTAGGAACTAAATTGGACGAGTACTAGCTCAGTCCTCCGTTACAGTCCCGGCGCCTAAGGCCGAAAATAACGTTTGCCAGTACTGCGTTACCGAGGGATTATTTTCCTTAATAGACGCGTTTGGCTCGAACGGCAGGATCATCGAGATTTCAGGACTACCAATTGTATAGCGTTTGAGTTGTTCGGCATCGGCTTTGGCCCATTCATCGGCCTGCGCATTGTCTTTAGGCGGCTTTACCTGAAAATCCCGCCGGGTAGTCCCTTTCACACTCTCGATCATGTCGCTGAGGTAATAGACCTTCACGGTCGCTCCTGTTTCATTCGCTTTGGCAATGACGGGTAGACTGGCCCAGATGTCGGTCTCCCGATTCGATGATCCTGTGTTCTGCGCAACTAACTGTTGGAATACACGTTGCCGAATCTGCGCTTTCTCTCGCGAGAGACTCAAATTAAACTCGGTTTCGGCGGCTTCGCGGTCAGTGGGGCTGGCTGCCGATACATCTTCCATTTCGGAGCGAACGGTCAGGTTTAACGCACGAGCTTTGGACGTGTTTTCGTGAATAAAATAGACATCCAGTTTGTCGCCTTTCTGCCGGATATTTTGCTCGATAATGTCGGTCAGCGCCTTCTGGTATTTCTGAGCCACAAACGATTTGTTGATATTGACACTTCGGGTTTTATCCAGAAAAATCAGCGTATAAACGGGGCCCTCTGCGATCGTTTTGGCTTTGTCGCCACTGTCAGAACAGGAAAAAAATAAGGTTAGAAAGAAGCAACCAATCAGTATGTGTTTCATAAGATTTTCTAGGCGCTGAAGCAGTTGAGAATGCCTGAATTCGACGCTTTGGTTTTATCGTGTTGATAGAAGCGATTGCCGTAACACACTGTCGGCTGGCGCTTTATGATTCCAGTAATCCGTTTGAGTTGTCTTCTTAAGAACCGCTCTCGAGGTCAGAAGGTTATCTTTGGTATCGTAGGTTTCTTCCCAGCCAACAATTTTATGGGGGAATAACTTCTCGAAAATAATGATCAGTGTCCGGTCGTCGGTAGGGTATTCGATGGTGTAGGATTTAAGGTATAGACCCGGATACAGAACGCCTTCATAATCGGCGAGTGTCGCTTTGGCGGGCAGGGGCTCAAGTGGTTTCCGACGTAATCGGGTAGCCATTGTGCCCGGAATCAGTTGTAATTCACCACTAGGTAGCTTGTCTGGATTCAGACGAATCCGATTCCAGAGTTCATCTTCAAACATGGCTTTGGCAATGGTATAGTTTTCATCGGCCTCTTTCTCGTAATAGGACTTGCCACTCACCTGATACCCGTTGTTTCGGTAATTAACCTGGAGATAGCTATGCCCATCCCACTCCTGATCAGACAGGCTGACTTTCAGGGTGTTCGGGAAAAGGGGCGGCCCGTTGGTAGGGTTATTGATTGGCGTAAATACGGAAGCCAACAGCGAGTACTCATAAGCTCCCGTCGAAAACTTTTTGGAGCTGGTTGTTTTCAGTACGGGTATTGCGTTTTCCTTGTTGTCGGTTTTTACCTGCTTGTCGGTCCGAAAATCTTCGGTCATAAAGATCAACATGGCCTCGCCATCATTCAGAGCACCATTTTTCGCCTGTTTGAGCTGGTAACTATTTACTTCGGCCTTTCCCGAAAACCAATAGCTGTTGAAATGAGCCGATAAGGTATCGGCAGGTTTGGGTTTCGGATCAGGCTCTTTCTGGAAAATGGTTGCTTTCATAGCGAAAGCGAAGATGACGGCAAGAATCAGAACAAAGAGTAAGAAATTTTTAGTGACGATCTGTTTCATAATATGCCTGTTTCGGCCGCGCTATGCTACAAAAGTCCGACGGTTTCGCTTATCTTACAACTGTTTAGCCAAACGATTTACCCAATCATGATACGACCTTTCTCTCGGGTACTCCTCTTCATTCATTGTTCCTTATTCTTTCTCCATTCTGTAACGGCTCAGGTCGAAAAATCACCACCACGCCACGAGGGTGACGGACCGTTTGGGAAGCTGATTATTCGGGGTGTTACGTTGGTCAACAGCACGGGTGCACCACCTGTCGGGCCGATGGATATTGTGGTCGAGAAAAATCGAATTACACAGATTCGTCAGGTTGGTTATCCCGGTGTGCCGATTGATCCGAAAAGTCGACCCAAAGCCGACCCCGGTGATAAAGAACTGAACTGCGAAGGCATGTATCTGATGCCGGGTTTTGTGGATATGCACGGCCATATTGGCGGACAGGCGCAGGGGGCCAATGCGGAGTATGTATTTAAACTCTGGCTCGGGCATGGCATTACAACAATTCGCGATCCATCTTGTGGCAACGGACTGGACTGGGTACTTGAACATCGCGCCAAAAGTGAACGGAATGAAATTACCGCTCCTCGTATCAAAGCATACACCGTTTTTGGACAGGGGGCAAAAGAGCCAATCAGCACGCCCGAACAGGCCCGCGCCTGGGTGCAACTGAATGCGAAGCGGGGCGCCGACGGCATTAAATTCTTTGGCGCCGAACCAAACATATTTCGGGCTGCGCTGGAAGAGAACAAGAAGCTTGGTTTGCGTTCGGCTTGCCACCATGCTCAGTTGGAAGTGGCTCGTATGAATGCCCTGGCAACCGCAAAAGCGGGCTTGACTTCACTCGAACATTGGTATGGACTTCCCGAAGCCTTGTTCGAAGATAAAACCATCCAAAACTATCCGGTTAATTACAATTATGGCAACGAGCAGAATCGTTTCGAGGAAGCAGGTAATCTGTGGCAGCAAGCTGCTAAACCAGGCTCCGATCGCTGGAATAAAGTAATGGACGAACTGATTTCGCTGGATTTTACGCTTGATCCAACCTTCAATATCTACGAAGCTAACCGTGAATTGATGTTGGCTCGGCGTGCCGAGTGGCATGAAGAGTACACAATGCCGAGCCTCTGGCGTTTCTACGGTCCCAGTCGTATTTCGCACGGGTCATATTGGCAATCGTGGGGAACGGAACAGGAAGTGGCCTGGAAAAAGAATTACCAACTCTGGATGGCGTTCATCAACGAGTACAAAAACCGGGGTGGCCGCGTTACGGCAGGGTCTGATTCCGGCTTCATTTATCAACTATATGGCTTTGCCTACATTCGCGAGCTTGAACTGCTGCGCGAAGCTGGCTTTCACCCGCTCGAAGTTATTCGGGCGGCTACGTTAAAAGGCGCTGAAGCGCTCGGTATGGCCGATCAGATTGGTTCGGTGGAAGTGGGTAAACTGGCCGATTTCGTGATTATCGATCAGAATCCGCTGGCGAATCTGAAGGTTCTGTACGGAACCGGCGCTATTCACCTCAATGAAAAAAACGAAGTTGAGCGTGTGGGTGGTGTTACCTACACCGTGAAGGATGGTATTGTGTACGATGCTAAAAAACTACTGGCCGATGTACGGAAGCTGGTAGCTGATGCCAAGCAGAAAGAAAACTTCGAAATCACTCAACCCGGCGTTCCAGCGAAAGCAGGTAAAGTGAGTGGCGGCAAGAATGAATAACGACTCAAAATTCCATTGTAACCGTAGTTCCCATACCAAGGACACTGTCAATTAGTAACTGACCATTGTTGAGTCGCACAAATTCCCGGCTGATTTCCAGGCCCAGCCCTGTACCTTTTTCGCCTGCAGTCCCGTAACTAGACGCGCCAATAGGTCTTGTTTCCATACCAATGGATTTAGGCATGCCAACACCCGTGTCCTGAATAATTAATTGAGATCGACCGTTTAACTGGCGAGTACTTAGCTGAATATGTCCACCTTTAGGGGTGAACTTAATCGCATTCTGGATGAGATTGCGGGCCACAATTGTTAATTGATGCTCATCTGCAAGTACGGGGGCTGGCTCATAAAGTGTCGTTACGGTCAATTGCTTATTTGGAACCTCAAAATTGTATAGTAAAAGCACCGATTGAGCAACTTCCTGCAAATCGAACTGAGTGAATGTGACATGAATGCCACCACGCTGGAGTTGAGTCCAATTGAGTAAGTTATCGAGCGTGCTGAACACGCTATCTACAGTTAGCTGCAGTCGGGTATTGGCTTCGGCATATTGCTCAGTTGTTGTATACCCTTTCTGCACATTCATGAGTTGGACTTTGAGACTCACAATAGGGCTTCGGAGGTCATGACCCAGTATGGCAAACAGTTTGTCTTTTACAAGATTACTTTCGCTGAGCTCATGGTTTTTTTGTTGTAACTGTTTGTTTTGTTGTTGGACAACCTCCTGAATCGTAGTGGCTATTCTCTTGACAGTGTAAGTAACATAGGTAAGTACAATAAATACACCTAAACCCGAGTTGAATTGGCCAATTTCAAGCGGAAGGTTCAACTGCCTAAGTACGAGCAGCCTGGCTGTTATATAGCTAATGGCCATGAAAACAGGAACAATCACAGATGCCTTATCGTCCAATAAAATGATGGAAAAGAGAGTAATCATGATAAAATACATCTCAAGATGTACATCTACGTGGACTATCAGCCTGGTGTAGAGACCCCAGATTGCTGCGATGTACATTGCACAGATGAAATACCATGAAGCAAGCTTTAGTTTATAACGATATATTAACCATAGTGTCGGGAATAGGTATAAAGAAATGGTTACGAGGTTATTAAGCGCTCGATCATAATTGTGAAAAACAAGATTGATGGTTATCAGAAGTGCCAACAACGGTATACCGAACCAACCAATGTTGGCTAATGTCACAAATCTGACTCGATCAAACGCAGGAAGTGCATCAAGGCGATCTTTTGGATAAAGTCTTGTTCGGAGTCGGGTAACCCAGCTCATAAAGCCATTAATTACTCGTTCCTAAAACCCCTGCCTGCTGCATAAACTGAAGCACTGATGGACGGTAAGTAACCCCAATCGGGAATTTTTTCGTTGAAACCTGTACCTGGTGAGCCTCTAAGTGGCTAAGATGCTGCACATTGATGATAAACGATTTGTGTATACGCACAAATCGATCGCCGGGGAGTTCGTTTTCCAGCGTTTTTAGGCGCTGGTTTATAATTACGGGGCCGGTTAAGGTGTACACCTTTATATATGTGCCATAGGCTTCGGCATATAAGATATCGTCGAGCACAAATCGGTTCATCTTCCTGCCCGACTTAAAGAACATATGCTTTTTCTCATTGACAACAGGAAGTGGCTCTACTAGCTTACTTTCTGTGAGTTGGGGTAGTGCCGCTAAGGCTCGCCGAATGCCCCGGAAAAAACGCATGTAATCAAACGGCTTGACCAGAAAATCAACGACTGCATCCAGGTCATAGCAAGTGGCAGCGTGACTACTATACACCGTAGTCATTATAACGGGCGGAAGATTTGTTAACCCCTGAATTAATTCCAGGCCCGTCATTCCCGGTAAATCATAATCAAGAATTAAAAGGTCGACGTTTTTAGTAGTCAGCACCACGAAAGCATCCATAGCTGTAGAACAAACTAGGGGTGATTCGAAGAGGGTTGTTTGAGCCAGATATGCCCTGAGTTGATCAACAAAGATGGGGTCATCTTCAACAATGAGACAGGAATACATGAGAAGGTATAGTGAAGTTACGAAGTATTATTAATGCCAAGTTAGTTACAAAAAGTAATTGAGCAAAAATAAATAGCTACATACAGTTACGATAGATATAGTCGAGTTTTGATTGTTCTGCCTGACTGTTGCTAACTAGCTATAAGTGCCCCGGACTACTTAACCAACTATACGTTGTCTCTTATATAACAGATAGTTGCTGATAAAGCTAAATGCATATACTTATTGTTCATATTGAATATTAGTCAAAAAGCAAACACAGGTACAGACTATAGGTTTAATACTGCTACATCTAGATTAGTAACCTCAGCGCATTCAGACAAACTAGGTTACTGAGTGCATTGCCAGATAAATGATTCTAATGAGCTGGATGAATGGCCAAAGTCGACCTTGCAATTATCAATCCAATTTGATGTTGAATGCCAGGGATTATAAAGAATAAAACGACTCTTTCATCTTAACTACCCTGAATTTGCAGAACTGAACTTGTCTGTTAACACTGTTAACTATAAAAATAGATGCAGTTTATAGGGGTTAACTCCCAATTCCATTGCAAAGCTAGAGCGGCTATTTTAGTGGGCTGGATAAGTGGAATTCCTGGCTTTTATGAGTAAAAATAGAGTCTGTTATGAAATAGGAATGGATAGCTACGATTTGGGCAAATAGCTGGAGAGTCTATCTAGATTGAGTAATTCTAGCGTACGACAGATTCAGGCTTTGGGCAGATAGATTATTGCTGCTAGATGTGTATTGGTTAGAAGTTACTTCGTGTTCTCAACTATTAGTTTTCTATATGTATTTGCATCATTCATTGTGAGAAAATCCTCGTTCATGTAAAAAACGAGATTATATACACAAAATAAGTGTGTTTAGGAAATAATAAGTGACTCTATAAGAATAATTGGCAACAATTTAGCTACGATACCTGCTGAAATCTACTAGCAGTATCAATTTTATAAATTAAAAGTGGTCTGTCTGCATTACAAAAGCTCTAGCGTATAGGCGTAAACCTACTTTTGGTTTACTAATTATTGAGATCATTCTAGCCAGACTAGCCCATTTCTGCAAGTGGACTCAAGGTCATATTCTGACTTTTTACTCAGCCAATGAATCTTTTCGATGATCAACTGAAAAGGCAAAATCATATTGGGATAGCGGCCAATAAGTAAACGGGTTTGCTGATTTGGGAATATATTCTGTGTGAACTTCTCAACGCTATAGCCCAATTGCCTTAGCTAATCACTGATTAGCTGGTACTACTTGCTCATAGAACCACTATTAATCTACCTCTTAATACATATGAAAACGTTCTACTCCATTGTTCAGGATTATAACCGATCGGCGGCAACCAGTTATACCCCAATCAAGCTGGAACCTCGTTGGCTTAGCATGCCCAACTAATAGCAGGTAAACGAGCTTAAGATCAACGCAATAGCTTATTGCATTTTTTTTTACAGAAACTGTTCGATCAGGGATAGTCTCCTCTTTCTTTTTGAGTTCCCACCAAACGACTTGTCGCATGTTAGATATCTCTACCTCACAATCAGGTAGGACTTACCACTACCATCAATCATCCTTTTTGCTGTATAGAGCTTTTTACGCAATCAAAACCTATGCCTGGTTTTTGGTTGCGTCTATGACGTTTATAGTAATCAGTCACGGTATACTGGCAAGTCCAGGCACTGACGTCAATCGCTACTTTACCACTAGTCCAGTCGGTTCTGCTACATCTGTAGCCACAATGAGTCTGGGTACCAATAGTCCTAATAGTTCTCCTTTTGAGGCCAGCTTTGCCACCTGTCCAACCATTACATTCACCTCGCCCGCTGCCAGTAGCACGTATTGCGCTAACAGCACGGCTACCTTTACCATATCGACCAATGCCATTGCCCCCGACGGCATTAAGCTGGTTGCTTTTACTACAGCAACTGATCCGTACTCGACTACGACTGGAGCTGTGTTCTCGACATCGGTAGCCTCCAGCACGGCAACAGGCGCAAAAACCTTCACTTTCAGTAACGTACAATTGCCTGATAATCTCACTGAAGCCAACATGGGCCTGTTCGTCTACGCTATACTTGTTTCAGCCGATGGCGCTTGCAAACCCCTGGATAGTCGGATTATTATGCTCAGTCCTCGACCCGTCCCTGTTATTGGCGGACCAACTCAAGTCTGTATGGGCAGCACGGCTACGCTATCGGTTGTTGCGTATAAAGGAGCTTTCTATGATTGGTACGCTGGTAGCGTGTACGTTGGCAGTGATTTCAGCACCTACTCTACTACAGCCATCACCACTACCACCACCTTTCGAGTGCGAGCGTCCAATGTAGTATCAAACAATCGTTGTTATTCGGATTATACCAACTTTACGGTGACACCCGTGCAGTGTACTTCCTGCACCGCTACACCCACCAGCCTGGGCGGAACCACCTTCCGCGACTTTAATGGCGATGGGATAAAAGGCACGGGCGATCTGAGTATGTCGGCCATTACCGTTACGTTGTTCCGTTGCGATGCCGACAACCAGAGTACGCAGGTAGCCCAGATGCAAACCGATCTCAATGGCGCCTACAGCTTTACGGGCTTAACGGCGGGCACTACGTATCGGGTAGAATTCAGCAACCTGCCAGCGGGGTATCAGCCAACTTACCAGGGCACCAACAATGGCACGATGGTTCAGTTCACCCAGCCGGGTTCCTGTACCACCAGCTTAGGGATCAACCAGACCACTGATTTCTGCCAGACTAACCCACTGCTGGTGACGCCCTGCTACCTCGATGGGGCCGTAACACCCAACACCACCGCCGGAAATGATGTACTAGTGGGCGTCAGTTATAATTATGCTAACGGCCCCTACCATCTGGGAACTCGTACCCAAATTGGTTCGACCTGGGGGGTAGCTTATGCGAAGACGACTAAAAAACTCTACACGGCGGCTTTCCTCAAACGTCATGTGGGCCTCAAGGATGGGGCTTTAGGTCAGATCTACGTCACGGATATGACCAACCCCACCAGTGCTAGCGCCACCACCACGCCCTGGCTTAATGTATCGGCCCTGGTAAGCGGGAACTGGCAGTTTGCCAGTGATGCCGACCGAGGTCTGGGTAATGCTGGAGTCCAAAGCGTAGATGCTCAGTCGTTTAGTCTAATTGCGGGTATCGGCCTGGGCGATATTGATATTAGTGAGGACGATAAGACGCTGTATGTCATGGATTTGACCAACAAACAGTTGCTGTCCATCGACATTGCCACCAAAACGTTGAACGGTAAGTACCCAGTACCTTCGTTGTGTTCAACAGGTTCGTCTACAAGTTATTTTTCGGCGGGTTCAGCCAACACGGTCTTCACATCTAGTGATGGTAAAGAGTGGCGGGATGGCTATCTGTTCGACATCTATAGTAGCTCGACGAATTATAACCAGACCATTACCAATCCTAATAGCGCTACAGCTGGTACCAATGATCAGACTTTATACACCAACTCAGCTGCGGTGGCTCCAGGAAAAACCATGACCTATAGTTTTCCGGTGGGCAATGGCACCTTTGGCGTCAAGCTGCATATGGCTACCAGCACCACGGCGAATAACCGCAATACGACGGTGGCTCTGGAAAGTACAACCGTCTTATCTGGCTTCGACGTCTATGCTGCTGCGGGTAATCAAATTAACGTTGGTCTTACTCGCTCGTTTACCACAACCATTACCGACGGGATATTGGACATTGCCATTACTGCCAATCCCGGAAGTGGATCAGCGATGGTGTCAGGCTTCGAGCTGACTACACTCAATGGCACCCCTACGGGTGAGACTCGCCCCTTTGGGCTGGCGGTGCATAACGGCAAGGTGTACATCGGGGCGGTTTGCGATGCCAGCCATTCGCAAAATCGCGCAGATTTACAGGCCAGTGTATTGGAGTTCAACCCAGTGACGGGTAGTTATACGCCAACTCCGGTGCTGAGCTTCCCCCTCAACTATATCAAAAAGTTAATCCTAACGGGAGGTGGCTGCTACGATCCTTCTCAATGGCATCCCTGGACCAGTATTTATCCCAATGGATCGGCAAGTAGTGTTCAGTGTGGTGGGGCTGGCCCAAGCATGTATCTCCAGCCCACCCTGTCGGACATTGTCTTTGATGTGGATGGCAGTATGATCCTGGGTTTCTTCAGCCGTCATCAGCATCAACAGGGAGCTGGTAGAAATTATACACCTGACCATACAGCTACCAATGGTCGACTGGAAGATGCTAGTTACACGTCTGGTGACTTACTACGTGCTTACTTCAACGGTAGCTCGTATGAAATCGAATACAATGGCAAAGAAGGTCCCCATAGCCCTAAACCAGCCACGGTGGGTCAGAACGACAATGGAGGCATTGGTGGTGGGGAGTTTTATGTCCAGACGAGCGCCGGTGCATTTGAAAGTACTATGGGCGGGCTGGCCTTCAAACCCGGCTCTGGGGAAATCCGTATGACTGCTAGCGACGCTGCCGCTGGTGACTCAGGTGGTCTGATTGGCGTTAATAATACGACCGGGACTACACAAAACGCATTTACACTCTACACCACAGCTAACCCAGGTGCTCAAGGCAAATCCGCTGGGCTAGGTGATCTGGAGGTTTTGTGCGATGCGCCCCCCATTCAGATTGGTAACCGGGTTTGGCGCGATGACAACAAAAATGGCATTCAGGACCCCTGCGAACCCGCTATTCCTGGAGCGGTAGTTACGTTGTATGATGCGGCCAAAACAACGGCGATTGCCAGCGTAACCACCAATGCAGGCGGGGAGTATTATTTCTCCAGCACCAACATTACGGCGGGTAACTCAACTTCATCGGTAGCTACGACGGCCTTGACTTACAACACAAGCTATGCGGTCGTCATCACTAGTCTGGGAACGAGTACGGTTGTCACGGGCTTATCGCTGACGTCGGTTTCTCCGGTAACTCCGGGCGAAAGCAGTACAACCAATTCGGGCACTACCCAGGCCAATAATGACGCGATGGTTATGAATGGAAAGCCTACGGTTATGCTTACCACCAGTGGGCCAGGCTCGACCAATCATACCTACGACTTTGGGATTGCCATTCCCGACTGCGCTAAGCCTGAAGTGGCTATTTCAGCTTCTCAAACTATTTGTCAGGGCAGTAGTTTCTCATTGCCTCTGTCAACAACGGTGACGAGTAATACGGTTACGGGTGTACAATGGTATTTTACAGATGCCAGTGGTAGTTCGTTTACGGCCATCAGTGGAGCAACTAGCTTAACATTTAGCCCTACATCGGCACAGCAGCCGACGTCAACGGGTGGGATTCGGTATTACGCCATCATTGGTCAGAATGGACTGAGTGCCACTTGTTCCGATACGGCCTTTGTCAACCTGAGAATCAAACCGACACAGACGCTGACCATTTCCACGCCGTCGGCTGCTACGGTGACTCAGTGCGCCAATACAACGCTCACCATTACGGTATCAACCAATGCCTTAGCACCCGACCAGGTTCGGTTGGTATATTTTACCAGTCCGTTGGCCAGTGCTGCCAGTGCGTACACCGCCACAGGGGGTACTGTTCTGGCAACGATGACTTCAACCACCGCAACGGGTACCAAAACCCTTACGTTCTCGAACTTACAACTGCCGGATAATGTCAGTGATGATCCGTTGCCGCTGTATGTCTACGCCATACTTGTATCCGCCGATGGGGCTTGTAAGCCTGCCGATTCATTTGTATTAGCCCTTAATCCGCGACCGGCGGTTGTGATTACGGCTAATCCGGTTGTTTGTCAGGGAAGCTCGGCCACACTTGTGGCAAGCGGACCCGGAGGTACCACCTATCAGTGGTTTGCTGGTAGTGGCACAGCCGTGGTTGGCACATCCAATACGCTTGCTACAGGAGCTATCAGTACAACGGCAACCTACACGGTTCGCGGTACCTACAATACCTGTATTTCCGACAATGTTCAGGTTGCCCTAACGCCCATTGTCTGTACATCCTGCACCGCCAGTTCCAGTACCATTGGGGGCACCGCCTTCCGCGATTATAACAGCAATGGCGCTCAGGGCGCAAATGATCCGGGCATTAGTAATGTGACGGTTACGATCTTTAGTTGTGATGTTTCGGGCCAGAGTACGCAGGTTTCTCAGGTGCAAACCGATGTTAACGGAGCCTACAGCTTTACCGGACTGACGCCTGGAACCACCTACCGGGTTGAATTCAGTAACCTGCCATCTGGCTATACCTCAACCTTTAAAGGTACGCAGAATGGGTCGACAATTCAGTTCACCCAGCCCGGTAGCTGCTCGATCAGTGTGGGCCTGAACCAGCCTAACGACTATTGTCAGACGGACCCCGGTTTTGCGGTCGTCTGTTTCACCCGGAATAATGATGGAGCCACGGAACCCACCATCATTGATATGCAATACAGCACGGGGCAATCGTTCACGGCGACAAGTACGTCCGATGCCAGCTATACTTGGGGTGCCCCTTCGGGTGGCGCTTCTTATTCAATAGCTGCCCACAATACGATAGCCACCAAAGGGGATGTGAGTACTACGTTTGGCCTGGCCTGGGATCGTACCCATAAGCAATTACTGTCTGGTGCCTTCATGCGGGCCTATGCGCCTATGCAGGCCAATGTTGGCGGTAATACCTTTGGTGAGGCTACGATCTATAAAATCGATTACACCACAGGATCTGCCAGTACTAAATCGGTTTGGCTCGACCTGGAAACCGTCTATGGCGATGGCTTTGCGGGTGTTTATGTGGCCGATGCCACCTATCCGGGGGCGAGTATTTATGGACGAACCAACGGCACACCTGCTAAAATTGGCTACACAGGCTTAGGTTCGATGCAGTTTGCCCGAGATGGTCATGAGTTATACGCGATCAATCTGAAAACGCAGGAATTACTGGTTATTCCAGTGAATTCCGACGGAACTGCCGTGGCGAATGCCGCTCAGATCAAGCGATTCCCGCTACCAACGGATGGGTGTCCAACAGGTAATTGGTCAGACGGACGTCCCTATCAGGCCGCGCTGGGCTTAGGCGTTCATCCATCCACCAATCGGGTATATGCCACCGTGACCTGTACTGGGCCTACTGCGGCTGATTTGAAAGGTATTGTCTATTCGGTAGATCCATCGGATGCTACGCCTACATCGACTGACTTCCGCCGGGAACTGGACGTACCGCTTGATCTGGATATTCCAGCAACCAATACAAACGTGTCGCAGTATTATGGGCAAGTTGTACACCCTTGGGAGGTAGTAACGGCCAACAGTACATTCTACAATAATAACGGCGATAATAATAGCCAGCATACGCATCCCTGGTTAGCTGAAGTTGAGTTTGACCCTCAGCCGAATGGTGTCTACGGAATGATGATTGCGACCCGCAACCGCTACCACGACATTATTAATTCGTCGTTCTATGTGACTGGTGGGGTATTGATGCGAGGTGCAAATCTGGGTACTGAAGCCGCTCCGCAGTGGTCGCTGGAGCACAATGGAGCTGTTGGCCCATTCGCATCGGGCGTGAATTATACTTATACCGCCAACCGTGCCGGTGCAAACACCAGTCCAACCAACCGATTCTTCAAATACCAGGGACTGGAAGGTACGATGTTAGCAGGTACGATGGACTATATACCCGGTCGGCCGGAGATTCTGTTACCTGCTTTGGATAACGTGTTATACAATGCGACATCGGGCATGACCTGGCTGAATCGTACAACCGGTGATCGCTCGAAGGATAACCATCTGCTCAGCGATGGTACGGCAACGGGGTATACGAACGTCAACTTTACCAAATCCAATAACTGGGGTGGTCTGGCCATTATGTGTAGTGTGGCTCCGATTCAGATTGGTAACCGCGTTTGGCGCGATGATAATAAAAACGGACTTCAGGAGCCTTGTGAACCCGCTATTCCAGGCGTAGTGGTCACCCTGTACGATGCCGCTAAAACAACGGCTCTGGCCAGTGTAACAACTAATGCCGCCGGGGAGTATTATTTCTCCTCAACGACCGTAACGGCGGGTACATCTACCTCATCCGTTGCCACAACGGCCCTGACGTATAATACGAGCTATGCTGTGGTAATCACGAGCCTGGGCAGTAGCACAGTGGCCAGTGGATTGACCTTAACCGATGTAAGCCTTACTCCAGGCGAAAATGGCACCGCCAATTCGGGCACTACTCTGATCAATAATGACGCGATGGTCATGAATGGAAAACCGACTATTATGCTCACCACCAATGGGCCAGGTACGTCCAATCATACCTACGACTTTGGTCTGACCGTTGTGCCCTGTTCATTGAGCTTAACCGCCACACCAGGTACCTGTAGCACGGCTACCAACCAGTATGCGATAACAGGAACCATTAGCTTAACGGCTGCTCCCGCCAGCAGCCTGACGATTACCGATGGGTTGGTGAGCGCCATTGTCTCGGTGAGTGCTGGTCAGACGTCCGCAACCTATAGTTTGTCGGGACTTAACTCGGGTACTGGGTTACACACCGTGACGTTGCTCTCATCGGCAACGGCTTGCGGTACCACTTCGGCTACGTATACGGCACCAGTTTCCTGCTCGATAGCTCCGGCCATGGCAGTAACTGTTACGCCAGGAACCTGTAGCACAGCCACAAATCAGTACGCAATTACGGGTACGATCAACCTGACAGCTGCCGTAGCCAGTTTACTCACGATCACCAATGGAACCAGTACAACAACTGTTTCTGTAACTGCCGGACAAGCAACCGCTAGCTTCAATTTATCAGGTTTGATCTCTGGTACGGGCTCGCATACGGTTACCGTTAGTGGCATTGGCTATACGCCCGTATCTACAACCTACACCGCTCCGGCGAGTTGCACGGTAGCACCCTGTGGCTTAACGATGGTTGTTACACCGGGACTATGTCAGTCGGCTACAAACGCGTATACGCTGTCGGGAACGGTTACGGCCACCAACATACCTACCAGTGGAACGCTAACCATTTCGTCCGGGGCATTCTCCTCCCGAGCGATCGAATTGCCAACAGGTAATGCATCAGGAACGTTTAGCTACTCTGGGCTGGTGAGCAATGGGCAGGCGTATACCGTAACGGCCAGTTATTCTGACGGAGCCTGTTCGCCGGTTAGTCGGACGTACACTGCGCCTGTTTCGTGTTCTGTGGCGCCTGTTTGTAGCCTGAGCGCTACGGTAACTACGAGTATTTGCGCTACGGCTACCAATACCTACTCGGCTACGGTTGCTGTTAATCTGGCTAATGCTCCAGCTGGTACGATCACCATTAACCTGCCGGGGGCAACACCAGTTAGTCAGACTCTGGCAGCCAATACCGGATCGTTGACTGCCATATTCCAGAATTTACCTTCAGATGGTGCTAATCATACAGCTACGATCAGCCTGCCCGGTTGTAATACGACAACAGCTACCTTCACGGCTCCGGCTTCCTGCTCAGTAGCGCCTATTTGTTCGATCTCGGCGGTAGCTGCGGCTGGAGTATGTTCTACTGCGACCAATACCTATTCAGTAACGGCGTTGGTGACGGTTCAGAATCCAACAGCGGGTGGAACTGTCTCCGTTAGTACCGGTGGGCAAACACTTACCTTTAGTACAACGGCCAACAGTCAGAACACGTTTACGGCTACCTTCGGTGGATTGATTTCAGACGGAACTAATCACACGGTGACGGCCAGCCTGACCGGCTGTAGCACGACAGCAGCGACTTATACGGCTCCGGCTTCGTGTTCAGTAGCACCAATTTGCAGCCTGACAGCGATGGCCATGGCTGGTTTGTGTGCCACTGCCACGAACACGTATAGTTCTACGGTGGTCATTCAATTGACCAATCCAACGGCAGGCGTGTTAACCGTTACAGATGGGCCACAAAGCACCACGCTGGCTGTAACACCCGCTGGCAACGCGATCTTTACGGTAGAATTCCCCGGTTTAACTTCCGACGGGACAACTCATACCGTGACGGCTTCGTTGCCTGGTTGCTCAACTACAACCACAACCTATACGGCTCCGGCTTCGTGTTCGGTAGCGCCAGTTTGCTCGATTAGTGCCGTAGTCACGATTGGCACTTGCGCCACGGCTACCAACACCTACTCTGCTACAGCAGTCGTGATCGTCACGAATCCAACCGCTGACGGAGCGGTTTCGGTCTCGACTGGTGGCCAGACGCTTACTTTCAGTACGACGGCTGTTGGACAGAATACCTTCACCGGCACGTTTAACGGCTTGATCTCTGATGGAGCCAGTCATACGATCACGGCAAGTCTGCCGGGTTGTGCCAGCGTCAACATCCCCTATACTGCCCCAGCCAGTTGTTCGGTAGCTCCGGTTTGTTCTATCTCGGCAGTAACCACAACAGGCCAGTGCTCGACAGCCACGAACACCTTCTCCAATACCGTGACGGTAACGATGACCAATCCTTCGGCGGGTACGCTAACGGTTACCGATGGCGTAAATAGTGTAACGATTGCTGTACCGACTACGCTGGGTACAGTAACTGCACCGGTCATTTTCAACGGATTGGTCTCTAATGGAGCGAGCCATACGGTAACGGCTAGTCTGCCGGGTTGCTCCACTACGACAACCACCTATACGGCTCCCTTTAGTTGTTCGATAGCGCCTGCTTTGGCTATCAGTATCACACCTGGAACCTGTAGCACAGCCACAAATCAGTACGCAATTACGGGTACGGTCAACCTGACAGCTGCCGTAGCCAGTTTACTCACGATCACCGATGGAACCAGTACAACAACTGTTTCTGTAACGACCGGACAAGTAAATGCCAGCTTTGTGCTGAATGGATTGGCTTTGGGTACGGGCTCGCATACGGTTACCGTTAGTGGCATCGGTTATGCGCCCGCATCTACAACCTACACAGCACCCGCCAGTTGTACCGTCGCTCCGGTTTGTAGTCTGAGTGCAACAGCCACTGCGGGTATCTGTGCTACGGGCACCAATACCTATTCGGCTACGGTTACTGTTGCGCGGACTAATAGCGTGGCTGGTACAATCACAGTTAGCCTGCCCGGTTCGACACCCGTCAGTCAGACCATTGCCGCGAATACCAGTTCGTTTAGCGCGGTCTTCACTGGACTTGTTTCCGATGGGGCTAATCATATTGCTACGATCAGCCTGCCGGATTGTGGTACAACAACGGCCAGTTTCACGGCACCGACAAGTTGTTCGCTCACTCCGTTAGGTAGCCTTGGTGACTTTGTCTGGAAAGACAATAACGATAACGGTATACAGGATACGAACGAACCCGGTGTGGCTGGTGTAAAAGTAGAACTGTTTACCGTGGTGAGTGGCGTTCGGAGTACGAGCGCAGCCAGTACAACGGTTACCGATGCTAATGGTCATTATTCGTTCCCCAATTTGCCGGAGGGCGACTATCAGGTGCGCTTTAGTGAGATTCCAGCCTCTTGCAGCTTGACTCCTCACCAGAATGCGGGTACCAACGACGCAAACGATTCTGACGCAGACCCAATAACTGGTTTCTCTCAGGTTGTTCATATAGATCCTTCAGGAACTGGATTGGCAGTAAACAATCCGACTGTTGATGCAGGTCTCCAACGTCTAGTGTACGACCCAACCGGCTATATCTACTGCTATAAGAATAACACCATACTGAAAGGTGGTAAAATTAGCGTGGCGGGTCCGGGTAGTACTACTATTGTGCTGGATGGTTCGAAAGGTTACTATCGTTTCCTGACAGATGGCACGCCGGGTAGTTACACACTTACCTACAGCCATCCCAATGGATACAGCATTGCAACAACCGTCTGGCCACCTGCAGCGCCTTCAATTGCCCCAACCGCACTGGATGGGTCGGCGCAGGACAAGGATATTCCAGCCAATGGATGGGTACAGTTAGGCTCGCTACCTAACGCCGATACAACGCAACTTCAGAATGGTACGCAAGGCTATAACCCGTACTATCTGGTGTTCAATGTACAGGCGGGTGATCCTTATATCTCCAGCAATAACCTACCTATAGACTGTGATCCTCTGTTCGGTAGCATCGGCGATTTTGTCTGGAATGATCTGGATAAAGACGGCCGTCAGGATGCCGGTGAGCCGGGTGTAAATGATGTAACGATCAGGTTGTTGCAGGAAACAACGCCTGGAAACTACACCGTTGTGTCGACAACCATAACATCGGGTGGGGGTAATTATCTGTTCCCGAATCTGCCCGAAGGCAATTATGTTGTTGAGTTCGACAAAACAACCTTGCCTGCGAACTTCTCGTTGACGACGGCAAACGCATCGGGCGTACCTACTGCCCTGGATAGTGATGCCAATACGACGACAGGACGCTCTGGGCTGATTGCGTTGGTGCCAACAGATCCAGCCCGTCGCGATATTCTGACGATTGATGCCGGTATTGTGGACGTAAGCTGTCCGCCAGCCAAATGCTTACCGATTGTTATTAGGCGGACAAGGTAATGGGCCCACCAGTCCTTGCCTAGATACATCTGGCACAAGTGAGTTTGATTACTTGTGCCAGAATTTTACCCACAGTACGATTGATTAGTTTCCAAGTATCTACCGTATAAAACTTGACTTATGCCTGCTACCGTTTTTCTCAATTCATTGAACTCGTTCTTTAATCTTTCCAGGGCGGTGTTACAAAGAACTCACCAGGAAAAGCAAAGTACCAGCACCCTTGGCGATATAGTAGGGTTAAGCCACAACAGTGTTCGAAACCGCTATCAGAACCCGAAACTCTGGCGCATCAGCGAAATAAGACTCCTGGCTACGCATTATCATTTGCCCACGCGCAGTTGCGTTCAGATGCACAGTACTGTAGCCGATGTCGTTGCTTATCTTCAACAATTACCCAGTCCAGAGCGTCGACAGGTGGAGCGCTTATGTCAAATCAAAACAGTCAATATGGCCAAACGATTAGATGATGACTGGTCGCTTTTAGATCTTGAAAAACTACAAATCGGATTTCAGCAGTGGGTTATCAAATAGTCGCGGGGAAGGCAAGTTAATTAAGGCTTTTGCGCGTGTATTGATTCAGGAGTGAGAATAAGCCCCTCCTGTGGCTCCCGCAGGAGGATGCTTTTTTCGTCGATTAACTTTTTCAACGATTCATCGGCCAGCGTATCCAGTAGTCTATATTTCAGTTGAAACGTCTTGCTTCGGTTCTCCAACTGCCACTTCATAATCTTGCAGTGGCAGTTGGCGTTTTCTGGCGTGTTGGTGATTTCTTCGAGCGTGCCGCCCTTGCCTTGTTTGATAAACACATTTCGAATGCCAATCATGTCGTTGCTCTTGCCGGTGTCGAAGCTCCAGGTGGTGGCGATACTTGTCAGATAGCCTTTACCCTTATCTAGTCGCAACAGCGCATGGATTGGCGATTCAACTTTGCCTGTATTATTTTTTACCCGCGAATAAATCGAGACCAGAGACGGGGACTCGAATTGCACGTAACCGATATGGTCGATGTTGGCGCCGTGTCGGTAAAAGGTAAAGTAGCCATTTTTATAGGTGATCTCGACAAGGTTGTTGGCTACCTGATGGTACCGATTGGGGTCATTACCTCTTGCCTGTGGCGCCCCCGTATAATACAACCATATGCCCGACAAACTATCAATTTCGGCCTGTGTGGGCTGATAGGGGAGAATATTCAGGTCTTTGCGAAGAGTTGCCCATTCTGTTCGTTCAGTAAACCAGTTAACGCTGACAAATACCAGAATGACAAGGAGACTGAATAAACCAATTAGCCAGATTGCCTGCTGCTTTTTGAACGAAGCAGTTAGGCGGGTGTTCGTCACAGCTAGTTCCTGCTGGCAAGCTATTAATTGTTGCCGAAGGGCTTCCTGTTCGTCTTTCAGTAATGTCAACGACGCTTCTGACCCTTCGACGAGGTTGGAATCCTGTGGGTTTTGCTCAAATCCTTTACGCCCAACACCGTATAAATAAATGTAGCTCGCGTCGATCAGGAACGATCGCGGATTCGCGACCAGGCGGTTGTAGGCATCCTTAAGCTGAACCCCCGTAATGTCATACTTCCGGTGGGGGTAGTCGAGTTGCTTCGGGTTTGGGTCGGGTGGGTATGGATCATGTCCTAATTGTTGAGCCGTATTAGGCAACTCGTTACTAATGGCGCTGAGGGTTTTGGCTACTTCTTCGTAGTTTTTCGGATTGGTATTCCGTACGATTCGTTGACCTGTGGCGAGTTGGTACTTCTCGATTACTTGTTCAAGTAAGTACGCAATCTCCTCTTTACCCGTCTTCAGCTTCATGCAAATGGCTTGTTGTGAGTCGTTTATGGAAATTTATTAACATTTATAAAATTTCCTAAAGATACAGGTTCATTTATAAAGTAAATGAGATAATTATATATGACGAACAGGTGAAGTAATAGGATATATTTGAGGGGTCGATCTGAGAGGCCTGTGCGCATGTCGATTAAATTTCCAACGTTTACAGATAACCGTATCACATGATTTTTTTTCGTTTATTCCTTTGCCTCAGCCTGCAAATCCTGTCTGTATCGGCCTTCTGCGCAAAGGTTGATTCGCTCGATATCCCGAGTGTCGTGATGAAAAAGAACTTGCGGGCGGCCGTTGTATTACCCGAGTCCTATCAGTCTTCGCAGAAAAGTAAAACAAAGTATCCCGTACTGTATCTGCTTCATGGTGGCTTCGGCCATTTTAACGACTGGATCTCCAAAACGCCCGACAAAACGCTACTACACCGCCTGGCTGACCAGTATAATCTCATTATTGTGATGCCGGAAGGAGAAATTTTTAGCTACTATCTGGACAGCCCTGTGGTTAAAGACAGTCAGTTCGAAACCTACCTGACGAAAGAAGTCATTGATAAAATCGACAAAACGTACCGTACGGTTAACACCAGTAAAGGGCGGGTCATTACAGGGTTATCGATGGGGGGCTATGGATCGTTATATCTGGCTACACGTCACCCGGATTTGTATTGCGCAGCTGGAAGCATGAGCGGTGCCCTGAATCTGGACATGAATAGCTGGAAACTCACACCCGAAATGGAGAAAGGCATCCGGGGAGAGTTCGAGAAGATTTTAGGGCCATTTTCGATGGACAGCTATGCGCCTTATTCAGTGGTGAATATGGCCGACAAAATGAAAACCAACGGGCTGAAACTAGTGATTGATTGTGGTGTCGATGATTTTCTGATTGAGCCCAATCGTGAACTCCACCGCCGACTGGTTTTTAATCAGACTCCGCACGATTACAGCGAACGTCCGGGTGGACACAGTTGGGATTACTGGCAAAACTCGCTCCCAAATCATGTTTTATTTTTTGCTAACGTACTGAAAGCGAACGGAACCACTGTTCAATAAACAATGCATCGACTACTTACCAACCTATTTTTAATTTTTACAATTGGTCTGCTTACGTTGCCTTCATGGGCTGCCAAAGTAGATACGCTGGATGTACCAAGTGCCGCCATGAACCGAACACTTCGGGCGGCAGTGGTACTACCGGCGCGGTATAAAAAGGCTAAACAGCCGTTTCCGGTGCTCTATCTGCTCCACGGCGGCACTGGTAGTTTCCGCGATTGGCTAACTAAGGTACCTGATAAAAGCCTGCTGCACCAACTAGCGGATCAATACAACTTAATTATCGTAACACCCGACGGCGACCCAACCAGCTATTATTTCGATAGTCCACTAATTAAAACCAGCCAATTTGAGACGTTTATTTCGAAGGAGTTGATTGATAAGATCGACAATACCTACCGCACCGTTCGGGAAAAGAAAGGGCGCATCATTGCGGGCTTGTCGATGGGTGGTCATGGGGCCATGTTCATTTCAAGTCGTCATCCAGAATTGTACGCTGCGGCCGGAAGTATGAGCGGGGTCATGAACATCAACACGGCTACCTGGAAAGTACCCGCCGATTTCGCTAAGTCCCGCTCCGAAAACTTTGTCAAGCTGCTGGGGCCACCTGCGGCAGGCGACTCACCCTATCCCGGCTACACCATGGTGACGCTGGCGGATAAGTTGAAAGCAAACAACCTGCCCTTGATTTTCGACATTGGAGTCGATGATTTTCTGATTGAGGGTAATCGTGATCTGCACCGCCAGCTCATGGAAAACAAAACACCCCACGATTACATCGAACGACCCGGTGCCCATACCTGGGACTACTGGGGAAATTCGCTGCCGTACCAACTACTGTTTTTTAGCAAGGTATTGAGTGCTAATGGGGTAATGGTTCGCTAATATATCGAATTGACTTAAGCTCTGAACTTTAATAACCCAGATTACCAACCTATTACCTTTATGAAAATCAATCCAATCCTAATCTGTTTACTCGCCTTCTCCCTGCCTCTATTGGCCGTTGGACAGGCCAAAGACCCCATTATGGCGGGCAAAGGCATCGCCACCGTATCGACCGAATCGGGTTCCGTTCGAGGTTACATCCACAATGGTACGTTTACCTTCAAAGGGATTCCGTACGCCAAAGCTGAACGATTCATGGCCCCTTCGAAACCTGATTCGTGGACGGGTGTTCGCTCGTCGATGACCTATGGCCCGGTTTGTCCAATGGACGTGACCACGACGACGAACGATGAAATTGAATTTCCGTTCCACCACGATTGGGGGTATACCAACGAAAATTGCCTGAGTCTGAATGTCTGGACACCCGAAATCAGTCAGGCGAAAAAGCGGCCGGTGATGGTTTGGCTGCATGGGGGCGGATTCACAGCGGGTTCTTCGGTTGAACTCCCGTCGTACGATGGCGAAAACCTGACTAAAAAGGGTGATGTCGTTGTGGTTACCGTAAACCACCGCCTGAATATTCTGGGCTTTCTGGATTTGTCGGGCTATGGTGAGAAATACAAAAACTCACCCAATGCTGGTCTGATGGATTTAGTATCGGCTTTGCAGTGGGTAAAGCAGAACATTGCTCAATTTGGGGGCGATCCTGGCAACGTAACCATCTTCGGTCAGTCGGGTGGGGGCGGCAAAGTGACCTCGTTGATGAATGCGCCATCAGCGAAAGGCTTGTTTCATAAAGCCATTGTGCAAAGCGGTAGCTACATCACCAGCTTCGCAGAAACCGATTTAACGAAGCGAGTAAGCGCAGCTCTGCTGGACGAGTTGAAGTTACAACCGACTCAGGTCGATTCGCTGCAAAAAATAGCCTACGAGCGCCTGAATGCAGCGGGTAAAAAAGCCATCCGTAAAGTAGCCGATGCACTGAAAGCCGAAGGGAAACCTGTTATGGGACTTGGTTGGGGCCCTATTCACGATGGCACGTTCCTGCCATATCAACCGTCGGAGGCAGCGGCACAAGCGCTTTCGAAAGATATTCCTTTGCTGGTAGGCTCAACGAAAAACGAGTTCACGCCCTTCAACCCGGCTACCCGAAATATTTCGATGGAAGATGCTAAAGCTAATTTGCAGAAGAAATACGGCGATAAAACCGAGGCTTATCTGGCAGCCGTAAAGAAAACATATCCAGAAACGGTAAAACCATCGGATTACATTGATATCGACTTCAATTTCCGTCCGCTCACCGTTAAACAGGCAGATGCTAAGGCCGTTCCTGGTGCTGCTCCGGTCTACATGTACCTGTTCACCTGGCAATCGCCGGTGATGGATGGGATTTACAAATCCATGCACTGTATGGAGTTGCCATTCGTATTCGACAACATCGGCCGTTGCGAAGAAATGACGGGTGGTGGTAAAGAAGCCCATACCCTGGCCGACAAAATGAGCCGTGCCTGGCTTGCTTTCGCCCGAACCGGTAACCCGAATCATAAAGGCTTACCCACATGGCCGCAGTACAATGCGGAGAATGGCGCTACCATGATTTTCGACAATGTGAATCAGGTCAAAAATCATCCTGACAAAGAGTTGCTGCAAATCGCTGCTGGTAAGTCGATGTAATTTTTCTGACAGGATTAACAGGATGGACAGGATTTGAGACTAGAAAAATCCTGTCCATCCTGTTAATCCTGTCGAAAAAACTTAGCTCACACATGACCGTTCGCCAAACCTACCGTTTTCTCCTATTCCTGAGCTGCTGCCTCACCCTATGGGCTTTCCCGGCGCAGGCTAAAATCGTGAAACTGGTCATTACCAGCACCGAACCTTATGCCGGTGGGCGGGCGTTTGGCAATGCTGGCATTTACGAACGGGTATATGGGCAGGCGTATGGCGAGGTTGATCCGAAATTGCCGCAGAACCAGATTATTCAGGATTTACAACTAGCACCCCGAAATGAACGGGGCATGGTCGAATATGTCTCGGAATTTATTCTGCTTCGACCCAAAGACATCCGCAAGAGCAATGGATTATTGTTCCTGAGTTTGCCTAACCGGGGCAATGTATTTCCAGCCGATACGGCGTTGCTGAAACGAGGCTACGTATATGTCTGGTGTGCCTGGCAGGGGGATGTGTTGGCGGGCAATTCTCGTCTGACTATAAAAGTGCCAGTGGCGACCGAAAATGGGAAAGAAATTACAGGTAAAGTTCGGGCTGAAATTCAGGTGCTTGCTCCTGCTAAAACACAAAACCTGAGCGGTGGGCCATTTAGTGGCATGACACACCACAGCTACGAAACCGTTAGCCTCGACAACACGGGTTTGGTGTTGACCAAACGGGTTCACGAAGCGGATCAACGAATTAAGATTCCCAATAGTGAGTGGGCGTTTTCGGATTGTACGACCAGTCCATTTCCGGGAAAATCCAGCACAACACAATTATCGCTCAAAGACGGTTTCGATCCGAATTACATCTACGAACTGGTTTATACGGCCAAAAATCCACTGGTACTCGGACTAGGTTTTGCTGCTGTCCGCGATATGGCGTCGTTTCTACGGAGTAAGCCTACCGACGACACGAGCAATCGGAATCCTTTGCTGGCCGACGGTTCGCAGACAATACCCATTCGAGCGGCTATTATGCAGGGTGTCTCGCAATGCAGCAATTTTACCCGTACTTTCTTGCAACTAGGCTTTAATCAGGACGAAGCGGGTAAGCAGGTATTTGAGGGCATCAACGCGCACATTGCTACCCGGCGTATCTCGTTAAACATTCGCTTTGGTCGGCCGGGCGGTGGCGGTTTACAGCACGAAGATCACCTATATCCGAGCAACGAACCGCCGTTTACCTGGAGTGTTACCCGCGATGCCGTTTCTGGTATAACCGGTGGCATTTTGGAAGCCTGTTCGCCAATGGGAAATTGCCCCAAGATTATGCAAACGCTCAGCTCGTCGGAATATCGGCAGATTCGGGCGTCTTTGCCAACCACTGACCCAAGCGGGAAAACTGATCTGGCTATTCCGGACAATGTACGGATTTACCTGTTCGCGGGGACGCAGCACTCGCCCAACAGTTTTCTCGATCCGGCCAGTGGTTTCATGACGAATTACAATCAAAACCAACCTAATCTGCGAGCATTATTGATTGCCCTTGAACACTGGGTTCTGGAAAATAAACAGCCACCCGCAAGCGTGTATCCGACGATTAAGGCGAAAACCCTTGTATTGCCGGATCAAAAAAACGTTGGCTGGCCGTCTATTCCGGGCGTGGTGTACAATGGGCAATTCAATAATGTACCCCTGCTCGATTTCGGGGCATCGTACGATATGCACCATATAAAGGGTGTCGTATCGCAGGAGCCACCAAAGGTTGTGAAAACCAACGCCTATGTCGTATTGGTGCCGAAAGTCGATCAGGATGGCAACGAAATCGCGGGTATTCGCAATACCACGATACGTGTTCCACTGGGTACTTACACCGGCTGGAGTCTTCGCCGGGCAGGCTATGGCGAAGGTGATCTGAATTCGCTGAATGGGATGTTTATTCCCTTCAAAAAAACGAAAGCAGAGCGTGTGTCGGCTAATGACCCTCGTTTATCGCTGGAAGAACGGTATAGCAATCACGAAGCCTATGTGGCTGCCGTACGAAAAGCGACTGGCGAATTGGTGAAAGAAGGGTTTCTGCTTCCGGAGGACGCACAGGCAGAAATCGAGAAGGCTCAATTGAGTGACGTACTGAAAAATTAACCCGCACCATGCTATCGCTATTGGGCTTTGCCACAATTTTTATTTTCCTGGGGCTGATTATTACCAAGCGCCTGTCGGTCATCACCGCGTTGGTCCTGGTGCCGATAGTTATGGGTTTTCTGGCCGGATTCAATCCAAAAGAGTTAGGCGAGATGGTGCTGGCGGGCATCAAGCAAGTTGCGCCAACGGGTATCCTGTTGATGTTTGCCGTGCTGTATTTCGCGACAATGCTCGACGCTGGGCTGTTCGACCCCATTATTGCGGGCATCATTCGGTTTGTCAAAGGCGATCCATTAAAAGTGATTGTCGGAACGGCCATTTTAACCATGATTGTCCATTTGGATGGCGACGGCACAGCTACGTTTATGATCGTGATGTCGGCCTTTCTGCCGATTTACAAGCAGCTAAACATCAACCGATTGATTCTGCCGGGGATTGTGGCGCTGAGTGTTGGCCCGTTGCATTTGGTGCCTTGGTCAGGGACATCGGCGCGGGCCATTTCGACCCTGAAAACGGATGCTACGCAACTCTTCAACCCCAACATCCCGGCTATCCTTGCGGGTATCGCTTGGGTGCTTTTCGTAGCCTACTGGTTTGGGTTGAAGGAGCGGAAACGCTTGGGCATCGTCGATTTGCAGTATGCCCATCATGAAAACCTGACGGAGCAGCAACAGGAATTGCGTCGCCCAAAATTGTTCTGGATCAATGCCGTTCTGACAATCGGCCTGATCGTCTCGCTTATGAAAGGCTGGGTACCTGCATCGGCATTGTTTATTGTAGCGGCCGTTGTAGCGTTGCTGATCAATTACCCGAAGCTGCCCGATCAGCAAAAAGTGCTGAAGAGTCATGGCAATAACATTTTCATGGTATCGAGTATGATTTTCGCGGCTGGGGTATTTTCGGGAATTCTGACGGGTTCTAAAATGATCGACGCGATGGCGACCTCGCTGGTTTCGCTCATTCCGCAGCAGCACGCAGCCTGGTTGCCAACGCTTACGGCTGTTACCAGCATGCCCGCCAGCTTACTCTTTACGCCCGATGCCTATTATTTCGGCGTAGTTCCAATTCTGAGCCAAACCGCTACACAGTTCGGCATTGACCCGCTGGAAATTGGCCGGGCGGCCTTACTAGGGCAAATGACCGTAGGTTTCCCGGTTAGTCCATTAACGGCCTCCACCTTCCTGCTGGTTGGCCTGGCCGAGGTTGATTTAGGCGATCACCAGAAGTTTATCCTTAAATGGGCCTTCGGCACGACACTAGTTATGACACTGGCGGCTCTGTTAACCGGTTCTATTCATGTGTAAAGCAAGCATGATTTGGCGTGAGCGAAAGTCGCTCTTTCGCACATTCACTCTTTCGCTCTTTATCCAATGAAACCACAAATTCGGATTGGGTGCGGAGCTGGTTTTTCCGGCGACCGACTTGAACCAGCCCTCATACTGGTTCAGGAGGGCCAGCTAGATTATCTCGTACTGGAATGTCTGGCCGAGCGGACCATTGCACTGGCTCAGAAACGAAAGCGGCAGGACCCCGCTTTGGGTTACGACCCATTGCTGGAACGCCGAATGGAGAGTTTACTGCCGCATTTGCTGGAAAAGAAGGTTCGCCTGATTACCAACATGGGTGCGGCTAATCCATTGGCGGCCGCTCAAAAAGTTGTTGACATTGCGAAGCGGTTAAATCGGTCCGTTACGGTAGCGGCTGTTACGGGAGACGATGTCTTTAGCCTGCTATCGGGCAATGAACCAGCGCTTGAAACAGGCAAACCGCTGAGAGCTTCCGGTGCGCTTGTGTCGGCCAATGCGTATTTGGGTACCGATGCCATTTTACCAGCCTTGGCCACCAATGCTGATATTATTATTACGGGTCGCGTCGCCGATCCTTCGCTTTTTGTATCCCCACTGCTATACGAATTCGGCTGGTCGCTCGATGATGCTGATCAAATTGGACAAGGAACGGTAATTGGGCATTTGCTCGAATGTGCCGGGCAATTGACAGGCGGCTATTTTGCTGATCCAGGTCGTAAGGACGTTCCCGATATGGCGCGCTTAGGCCACCCATTCGCTGATGTTTCGCCCGATGGAACGGCTGTATTTGGCAAAGTGGCAGGTACAGGCGGAATCCTGACTGTCGCGACCGCTAAAGAACAGCTTTTATACGAAGTAATGGACCCTGGCCGATACATGACCCCCGATGTTATTGCTGATTTTACGCAGGTGCGTCTGGAAGAAACGGGTTCTGATCAGGTAAAAGCTACAGGCGGACGAGGTCAAAATCGGCCCGACACCTTGAAAGTGAGCGTAGGTTACGAAGCGGGCTTTATCGGCGAAGGTGAAATTTCCTATGCGGGTGCGAATGCGCTGGGCCGGGCACAATTAGCCGGTTCAATTATTCAGGAGCGATTGCAGAATCAGTTTACCGATCTACGAATTGATTACATCGGTAGTACATCGGTGCATCGCACAAACTTTGGGCATTATCCCGAACCGTATGAAATCCGGCTACGAGTGGCAGGGAGAGCAACATCGCTCCAGCAGGCAGCTTTAGTAGGCGAGGAAGTAGAAGCCCTCTACACCAATGGTCCGGCTGGCGGAGGTGGGGCTCGCAAATACATTCATGAAGTGGTCGGAATTGTATCGACGCTTATGGATCGCCAGAAAATAACATCCAGTATTACTGTACTAACCTCATGAGAACAAAACTATACGACATTGCGCATAGTCGAGCTGGGGATAAAGGCAATACATTGACCTTGTCGCTCATTCCCTACAGCGCCGATGATTACCCATTATTACGCGACAAGGTAACTGCCGAAGCCGTTAGTAAGCACCTGGAATATATTGTTAAGGGAGAAATAACGCGCTACGAATTGCCTCATTTACCGGCTCTCCAATTTGTATGTCAGCAGGCGCTAACGGGTGGAGTAACGACTTCGTTAACGATGGACACCCACGGCAAAAGCCTGAGTTATGCACTGTTAGAAATGTGGGTGGAAACTGAAGTTAATGGATAATGAAAAATGTACAATGGATAATTAGTCATGCGCCAGCAATTATCCATTGTACACTATTCATTATCCATTAACAGACTACTGCTTGTTGCTATCGACTACTAAGCGCTGGTCGCGGTTGGCGATTTCCCAGGCGGTGTAAAAAACGAGTCGAGCTGATTTTTCGGCCAGTTTGAAGTCGATTTTCTCGATGTCGTCCGTTGGCTTGTGGTAATCGGGGTGTAAGCCGTTGAAGTAGAAGATAATGGGGATTTTGTGCTTAGCGAAGTTATAGTGGTCGGAGCGGTAGTAAATCCGCTGCGAATCCTGCGGATCGTTGTACTTATAGTCCAGATCCATTTTGATGTACTTCTGATTCGTCTCTTCGCTGATTTTATGTAGTTCCGACGAGAGTTTGTCCGAGCCGATCACATAGATGTAATTGTCCGATTTGCCTAAATGCAGATCATCGACCCGGCCCACCATGTCGATGTTTAAATCCGCTACGGTTTTTTCCAGGGGAATCACTGGACTCATGTCGGCATAATACTGCGATCCCAATAAGCCTTTCTCTTCACCCGATACAGTCAGAAACAGAATAGACCGACGGGGACCTTTTCCAGCGGCTTTGGCTTTGGCAAATGCCTGCGCAATTTCCAGGACTGATACCGTTCCCGAGCCATCGTCGTTAGCTCCGTTATTAATCTGGCCATCCGCACTGATACCAATATGGTCGTAATGCGACGAAATAACCAGTACTTCGTCTTTCTTATCAGTGCCCTCGATAAAGCCCAGTACGTTCGACGACTCCGTTTTTTCATCAACCCGGTCGGCTTTCATCGCAATGCTTCCGGCTAATGACGACGCTACTGGTTTTGCTGATTGAGCAAGCTGGGTTATGGTTTGTGTTAACGTGGCTGTAGACGTATTCAGCAAAGCGGCTCCCATATCGGCGGTAACCAGAAATACGCCAACCGAGCCTACATTTTCGGCGCCTGGTTTTAAGCCCAATCGGTTAAATCGGGCTTGCATAGCGCTACGTTGCGTAAGCTGCTGCTTAAACGCTTCCGCCGACTCGGCAGAGATAATAAAGAGCTGGGCGGCTCCTTTCTCTTTGGCTAAAAGGCTCTTGGCACGCCAGCCGTTTGGTCCGCCCCATTTAGACGCTTCGCTGGTGCCGCTCACTAATTTTTTGCCATCGGCGGCTTTAGGTTCATCGTCTAGCACCACTACGGCTTTCCCTTTTACATCACGTCCGGCGTAATCGTCGTAGTTCGTATCGCCAATACCGTAGCCAGCAAATACGGTCTCGTAGCTTGTTTCGGTGGGTAAATAGAGCAGGCCGTTGGGCATAAAATCCTTTTGGGGTTCAAACCGTTTGCCACCGGCGCTCACGTAAAAATCACCCCAGTTCTTTTTGTAAAGGGTGTAAGGTTGTAAATACCCTAGCTTACCATCGGTTTCTTTAACGATGGGCTTGAGACCTTCGGCGGCAAACTGAGTTGCGATATAATCGGCTGCTTTACGCTGTCCACGGGTGCCGGTTTCGCGGCCTTCCATGTCATCGGCAGCCAGAATGCGGAGGTGTTTTTCAAGGTCGGCCGCCGTAATAGTATTGGCAAACTTGTCCTGAGCGATACTGGCAAAAGGCAGCGTCAATAGCCCGGCAGCCAGCAAGAATTGTTGAGAAGTCATTAAACAGGTTTTTATTGGTAAAACAGAACGCTAGTAAGGATTAAATCATTGCTAATCCTATTGATCTTAAAAATCAGCGGTCTATTAGGAAACCTCTAATTTCCGAAAAAATTAATTCACTAAATCCGCTTCCTGTTTTTTCTGCCGATTCGTAATCAGAATTGGGATAATCAGAAAACTCAGGCTACTGAGAAATAGCGAAAAGCCTGTCTGCACAGCGTGCTGAAATGTGGCTACGATAACGCCTTCGGTTAGAGGCATACCATATAAAACCAATGCCCGACTAACCATAAAATGATAGGTTCCCAGCCCGCCCTGCGTAGGTACGGCTAATCCACCCAGCGAGCTGACAGTCAGGATAGTTAGTGCCGCTTGAGGAGGAAGTGAAACCGTTTGAGGTAAGGCAAAGAATAAGCTATAGATTATCAAAAAAATGAGACCATAACTCATACCGGTCAACAGAATGAAAAGGCCCGGTTGTTTAAGTTGCTGAATACTCAGAAACCCGCGCTTGACCTCTTTAGCAATATCGGCCAACCGAATAACAAGCCGGTGTTGCCAGAATGCCTCTGTTCGCAAAAGCCGATAAAGAGAGATGGCTAAGAGAATACAACCAATAGAAACACCAATCAGCAGGTTGGTTGATTGCCCATTTGGTGCTAATCGGCTTATCAGGGGTGCCAGGAGTTCCACAAGGTATTTACCAACTCGCTGAAATTCAAGTAATATAGTTAGGCCAAGGATTACCACCAGCATCAATAAATCAATAACACGTTCCGCCACTACCGAACCGATTCCCTGCGCTAGTGGGACACCGTCAGTTCGTTGTAAAGTACCGCAGCGAGTCAATTCCCCTGCTCCAGGTACCAGCATACTGGCCAATGAGCCTGCCAATAAGGCAATGGTTGTTCGAAAGAGCGATGGATAGAAGCCAAGTGCCTGCAAAGCAAGTTGCCAGCGGGCAGCCCGAACCAGATGAAAGCAACAAATGAGTAATCCGGCAAGTATTAACCAGCGAGGGTCAGCCTGGCGAAACTGCTCTGCCAACTCGGTAAGCGGTACATCTTTCAGAACATACCAGAGCAATCCTATCGCCAGCAAAATGGGTACTACCCGCCGAAAAAATCCCTTCACCATGGTGGCAAATTAGCTATTTTGATAAACAAAATGCCAGATGTTGGCTAAACTGGCACGGTATTAGTAAGTTTGATAAATGAGTAACCCTCAATTATCAACCCAATTAGCGAAACCCTTCCGTAGTTTAACTCCATGTCGAAGAAAAGGAAAGGCCAGCCTGTCGTAACAGCGGCCAGCCCGGTTGTTAATCAGCCCAAGTCTCAGTCGACTCCGACTCGTTCTCAACCCACCGCTCCAACTCAACCTACCGAGATTTTACCAATCCATAAGCCATTTGAGCTAATCCGGTTCGATAAGCGGCTAAAGTGGTTTATAGGCATTTGTGTGGCCCTATTTGTGTTGCTCACGCTGGCGAAAATCCATTCCATGTCTTTGGCTATGTGGAACCAAATTATGCCCGATGGCAGTAATCCGCGTCGTGGACTTATCTCGGGCGAACCCCGCCGAATCCGAATGGATGATTATGCGGTGGGTACCCCCTGGATTCTGTCGCAGGCCAATAAAGGGTTTCCAACTGAAAACCTGACCATTGGCGGGGAGAAAGCACCGATACTCGTTACGCCCTCAAAACACTTCAGTGAGCTATTTAAACCTGACCATTGGGGCTTCTTTATCCTGGATGTAGAGCGAGGCTATGCCTGGATGAATAACTTCAGGGTCATGTTTGCTTTAATTGGGGCCACCCTCATGCTGTTGCTCCTGACGCGCAATAACTTCTGGCTTTCTCTGTTTGGGAGTGCATGGCTTTTTCTGTCGTCGGGAACGCAATCCTGGATGTATATTCCAACGCCCATGATTGCGGCCATGGGGTTAATTTTTGTAGCGGTTGTTTACTTAATTTATAGCCAGAATACAAAACAGATTTTAGTGAGTTCGGTGGCTCTGGCCTGGCTGCTGATGAACTATGCACTGATCCTCTATCCGCCTTATCAGGTTCCATTAGGTTATGTGCTTGCCTTTCTGCTGCTGGGCTATGTATTAAATAATCTCGAACTGAAGCGAATATTGGGTCAATGGCCAGTAAAGGTTGGGGGCGCTGCCCTGGCGCTTATTCTGACGGGAGCAGCGTTCTTCGCCTATTATACAGACGTCAAACCTTCGCTGGATGCGATCATGAATACCGTTTATCCTGGTAAACGGAGTGAACTGGGTGGTACAGGCTTCATTGCCAACTGGTTTTCAGAATACTTTAGCTGGTCGATTTCCGATTCGAAATTTCCAAGCAATTGGTTGAATTCCTGTGAATTATCGCAGTATATTACGTTTGCGCCTATTATTCTTCCCTGTGCCGTTATTAGCTTTACCCTGAATCGTAAAGTGGATTGGGTTGTATTGTTGCTGAGTGTATTTGTCATTATTGGCTATATCTGGATTGAAATAGGATTCCCGGAGTGGCTGGCTAAGTTGACGCTCTGGAACATGAGCCCAACCCGCCGAACGCAGATTCCGTTTGGGATTGGCAACGTTTTACTCACGATTGCGTATTTGTATTACCTGACAACGATACCCGTTCGAACCAATGCCTTGTATACGGGTATAGGCGTAGCTGCCGTGCTGGGCTTTATGATTTATGCCGCCAACCTGAATGTTGAGGATTCGGCCGGTTTTTTCAAAATGTCGCAACTGTTTCTCCCGATTGTGTTCTTTACAATTGTTGGATCGTTACTGCTCTTTACGTGGGCACTGCCTTATCGGAACATTTATTTTGGCGGAGCTATGATGCTGTTTTTACTGCCTAACCTGAAAATAAACCCTGTCTCGAAAGGTATGACACCCATTACGGAGCATCAACTCTATAAAACGGTGCAGTCGATTCATGAACAGGAGCCAGCCGCCAAGTGGGCTGTTTTTGGAGGACAATATGTAACTTATATGGTTACCGCAACAGGAGTCGATGTACTGAGCGGGGTCAAATATATTCCTGCACGTACGATTATGAAAATACTGGATCCAACCATGAAGCGCGATTCAGCTTATAACCGGTATGCTCACACAGTATATACCAGTTATGTCGACGGCCGTGATTCAGTGATTATTCAGAATACGTTCGAAGATGGGTATACCGTGGCTATGGACCCCTGCTCTCCCCGAATGAAGCAACTCAATGTGAAGTACATCATCTTCGATCATCAGACGCAGCCTGCCGAAACACGATGTATGAAACTGGTATCGACGCTTGGGTCAATCACAATTTATCGGATCAACGATTAATGGAAACGCAGACCATCACCGATCCCCGCATCCTGATTGTGGTGCCCTGTTTCAACGAAGAAGCGGCCATTGCAACCGTTGTTCGGGAGATTAATCAGGTGAAACACCAGTTCGATTTGCGGCTGGATATTTTGGTCGTTAATGATTGCTCGACGGATAATTCAATGGCCGTGATCCGTGGCCTTAATTGCCTGTATCTTGACTTACCAGTCAATCTGGGCATTGGTGGTGCTATGCAGGCTGGCTATAAATATGCTTACCGAAATGGCTACGACATTGCCGTGCAGATGGATGGCGATGGGCAACATCCGGCCAATGAACTCATCAAAATCCTGCAACCTATGGTCGAAGGCCGGGGCGATGTGATCATTGGTTCTCGTTTTCTGGAGAAAGCAGGATTTCAGTCGACGGCACTCCGACGCGTTGGTATCAATTACTTTCGGCGACTCAACTTTATGCTAATTCGTCGGGCTGTTTATGACAGTACTTCTGGTTTTCGGGCGTTTAACCGGCGAACGCTGAAAATTGTCAATAACTATTATCCCGACGAATATCCTGAGCCAGAGTCAATTGTGCAATTTGGTTTATATAACCTGCGTATTGTAGAAGTGCCCGTAACGATGCGGGAGCGGCAGGGGGGCGTTTCGTCGATCAATACGGGCCGGGCCGTATACTATATGTTGAAAGTAACGCTTGGCATTTTGTTTGTCTATATCCGTCTGTTCAGCAAGCGGGTTAACCTAACGAACTGATATGGCCTCATTATCAATTACCATTCAAATCATTAGTTTGCTGGGAGCAGCAATCTTCATGGTTATGATTTTCCGGCTGATCGTTCAGGGGCGGCTGCGGGAAGAATATTCTATTATCTGGATTCTTTGCACCGTTATTCTGATCGTATTTGCGATCTGGCGCAAAGGGTTGGAGCAGATTTCGCTGCTACTCGGGGTTTATTATCCACCGTCGCTGATCTTTTTGGCTGCAATTTTTGCGATCATCGTCTTTCTGGTTCACTTGTCGGTTGTTAATTCTAAACTGCAAAACCAGATCAAGAACCTGAGTCAGGAAATGGCTATGATGAAAAAAGAATTGAGTGATATTCGGGCAGGCATGACCATGCTGGAAACTAATGATGCCGTGCCGGTACACGAGAAATAAGTGCGATTTGAGTAACTATGCTTCCCTCCATTAGTGTTATCACCCCATCGTACAATCAGGCAAAGTTTATTCGACAAACGATTGAATCGGTATTGTCGCAGGATTACTCTCAGGTTGAATACATTGTGATTGATGGCCTTTCAACAGACAATACCCTGCCTATAATCAGAGAGTATACAGACCGGCTTATTCTGATTGCTGAGCGAGATAGCGGCCAAACTGATGCAATCAATAAAGGGTTACGAATGGCTACCGGTGATATTGTATGCTGGCTTAATTCCGACGATTATTTTCTGCCGGGTACTTTAACAGTAGTGGGTAATTTTTTTGCCCGCAATCCTGATAAACTCTGGCTTACTGGCGATTGTCAAATTGTTAATCAACTAGGAATGCCTATTCAGCAGCCAGTGCGACACTATAAACGACTGCTTCGTTCCCTCACGCCGGCACTCTATTTAGGCATGACCAATGCTATTTGCCAGCCTTCTACTTTCTGGCGACGTGATGCACATGCGCAATTAGGCTTTCTAATGGAGTCATTGCATTACACGATGGATTATGACTGGTGGTTGCGTTTACAGCAACTGCAACCACCAGCTATTCTAGCCCAACCCTTAACCGCGTTTCGTATTCATGCAGAGTCTAAGGGAGGTAATCAATATACACAGCAATTTGATGAAGATTACCAGACATTCAGTCGGTATTGGTCTGGCTTACCTATTCGTTGGCTGCATAGGCTGCACAATCAGGTAATAACTTCAATTTATCAATTTGTTAAGTAATGTTGATAAAATTTTACGATCCTTGTGTAATCATCGTAAAAAATATCACCACCGTGAAAAAAGCCTACTCTTTGCTAGTTTACTTGTTAATTTTAATACTGCCATCTTGTTTTGGACAGATCAACTTTACCCCAAATGGCTATATTGGCATTAATACAAAAATGCCTAATAGCCAGTTAGATGTTAATGGAAATATCCAGATATCAAATGCCGCACTCCCAATGGGATTGTTTACTGAGTTAACAGGCACAACAACTCCTCTGTTGAATCTTGATATAAATAATCGGGCGCCAAATGCAAACTATAGTGATCAGGGAGTTGCTTTTCGGATGGATTTACGGGGAGGCACGAACCATTTATTTCAGTGGCTATATCGAGCTCCCAATAACTACTTCGGTACTACATTAATGGCTTTAATGCCCAATGGTAATTTGGGGCTTGGAGTTGGTACAAACGTTCCATCTGCTCGTTTACACGTAGTAGGTAATCAATTTTTGGAGGGTCGGTTAGGCATTGGTACTAATAATTTCTCTCAGGATGCAACAGCCAAACTCATTGTTGATGGTAAAATTCTGGCTGAAGATGTAGTCGTCCAAAATGTATCGGCAGACCATGTTTTTAATGCGGCCTATAAGCTACGTTCTCTGGCAGAGGTCGAGAAGTACATTAACCAAAATAGACATTTACCCGATGTTCCCGCAGCTTCAGAAACGGAGAAAGGTGTTCGACTTGCCGAGTTCAACACACTTTTATTGCAAAAAATTGAAGAGTTGACGCTGTATATTATCGATTTGGATAAAAAACTTGCTGCGGTACAGAAAGAGAACGAGATGCTAAAAGCTAGTTTAAAAAGTAAGCCAAACTAGATTCTTTAGATACAATGGATTCTACTGGTTGTCAATTATTTATAGTAAATGACTTACTGACCTGCAGAATCTTCGGCATCAATAGAATCTAAATTGGACAAGCACTAGGAAAGCGACGAAGATAGAATGATAGATTGCCTCGGCTGACTATAAACTGGATGGAATCAGGCCACTATGCTACTAAAATATATCATTCGAATTCTAAAAACGTCGCCCATACTTGTTCCATTATTGGTGCTTATTGACTTCATCTTATACCTAACTGATCGACTGGCGGTGCTGTCAGTTGGACCTCTCCGACAAAAGCCTAATACATTACTAATTCTGCGGATTGATGTATTGGGCGACTATTTGGCGTTCAGACCCTACATACGGGCCATCCGCCAATCTGATCGGTATAAGAATTATACGATTACGCTATGCGCCAATTATGCCATTCGAAGTGTTGCAGAAGTTTTCGACGGTGAGGTTTTCGATGCCTTCATTTGGACTGATATTTATAAGCTAAGTACCCAACCTCTCTATCGCTTTCGATTTGTTAGACAACTTCGTCAACGAGGATTTTCGCACGTTTTCTGTCCTACCTACAGTAGGGTGCTTGTGCTGGATGATTTTCTGGCCAAAGCAACTGGAGCTTCCGAACGAGTTGGATGTCTGACTGATTTTGTAAATATAAAAAAATGGGAGGCCTGGTTTGGCAATAAGTTGTACACGCGGTTATTAGCGTCTGGAACGGGGCTTGTATTTGAGATGGAGCGAAATCGCCAACTCATGAGCGCATTTCTGGCAAAACCTCTTTTAACCGAACCACCCATTTTGAATACGGCTTACGCCAAGCCAGTATCTGTACCTAGTCAGTATACTATTTTGTCACTGGGAGCTGGGCAGGATTTTCGCGTATGGCCAGCGGATCGGTTTGCTGAAGTGGCCACGTATATTTTAACAACTTACCCTGACCAGCATATCGTTCTGACAGGGGCACCTAATGAGCGGGTTTACGCCGATGCGTTTCTGGCCTACATACCTGAATCAGAACGGGTGCTCAATCTCACCGGAAAATTATCAATTCCCGAACTCATCTATGTATTGTCGAAAGCAGATGTTTTGATTGCTAACGAAACCGGGATCGTACACCTGGCAGCTTCGACCAATACACCCACAATTGTTATTTCACAGGGTAAATCACTGGTTCGCTGGCATCCGTACTCATCACCGCTAGAAGAGCGGATTGTTCATCTTTATCCCGAGTATATCGAACAGAATCGCAACAACCTTTTGGCAATTGCTCCCAATTTTAATCCTGAATCTCCTTTTCCGATTACCGTCATTGAGACGAACCGGGTTATTCGCCAACTAGATGTGTTCCTGAAACAGAAGGTATCCTCTTGATAAAACGATTATACGACCAGATGTTCAGCTACCATCCAGCCGTCAGCCAGACTATAGTCGATCATGCGGAAATCAGCTCGTTCCTGGACATCGGCAAACGACCTGAAGTGCTTCAAATGGTGAATGTCATCCAAAATAAGCCAGTACGGCCGGTTAGCAAGTGTATCGCGAACGGTCTGGTATTCAAGCCAGCCAATGCCGCCTGCGGAATCAAGTAGTACCAAGGGGCGATCGTTCTGACAACGAACCAGGAGCGCCCGAAGTAGATCTTCTTTGCGGGTTAAAAATGTATTGCCAAACCAGTCGACAGCGTTGATGACCGGGTTTTTGCCTAATCTACCTTCTAATTCATCAGTATAGAACTGAACCGGATTGTCCAGGGTATCGATGAAAACGTCTGGATAGGCTTCATGATGATGCAAGGCCTCGTCTTGTTGGATAAATTTGAGGGCTTGTTCTTTGGCAACGGTACCACCCCAAAGCGGCTTGACAAAATCCCACTTGCGCAGATTGAAACGGGCAATGGTATGAAAAGTCAGATTCCCTTCAATGGTATAGTACGCTTTGGGTTGGTGCTTCCCTTCTACCGTCGTCGCAATTGTTTTGGTCGATCCCGTTCCTAACCAGGTCCCTGTTTCAATGATATAATCGATCTGATTTTGAGTAAACAGTTGCTGGAGGGTTTTCCGAAATCGCTCATCCGTTGACATAGATACGGACGAACGGGCATAGGTCTGATAACTTTTCATGAAAACTGGTTAAGAAACGTGAACCGGAACAGTAGGTTGTTTTTCTAGAAGGTCGGCATCCGAAAGGGTTCGACTCTTGGAGAATAGTTTGACGAGAGAACTCAGCCCCAGCCGTCCGGCAATAACTAGAAACTTAAATACGAACGGCGATAGCTTTCGTTTTGAGAGCAAATGGTAATTCAGCAGGTTATAATAATGCAGGCCATACTGACGACCGAGATACGCCAGTGTCTTGGGTCTGTAGAGGGCAATATGCTGCCCATGATGGGGCGCATAATACCACCAGGCATTGATGGCCGGTGCTGGTTTAGGACAGGGTTGTGTTGTGAAAAATATGCTATCGCTATAGTCCAGAATTTTTTCTAATTCCTGGCCTGGGTAAACAAAATGTTCGAAGCACTCGAAAGCCGTTGCCAATTCGTAACGGCCCGGCTTCGCATCGAACCCACGCGCCATGAAATTGGTAGCGTATAAGTCCGTGCTGTAGAAGTCAAAGCCAATGTCACGCATATAACGCGTTAGCGTACCATAGCCACCGGCATAATCTACAAATTTCGCATGCCGATTAAAAGCAAAAAAAGCGAGTGCTAGGGTCGATTTTCCCAGAATTAAACTACGTTGAAGCGTTCCTGTATCCGTTGATGTAAATGCTTGACTATAAGCTTCGTTGAGCCAGTATGGATCTTCGGTCTGTACGAAATCGCAGGTGGGACACTCGTAATAACCAACCTTATATTTATTCAAAACTGTCTCCTGAAATAAGAGAGAGGTTTCGCTTTCACAGATACGACATTTCATAATATTGCAGTGGAAGGCTGATTTATAGCTATCGAAATCAAAAATAAGGCCAGCTTTTAAGATGAAGCGAACGACTTAGGTAGAATGTGGTTCATTTGTAGTAGAGAAGGCCCGCTTGTTGTTAATTCATTTGCTTAACGAATGAATTCATTACTCATTCAGAATGGCACCGACCGGCTGATACGCCTTTGATTTTCCGTCGGTTAACCAACATGTAGCGCCTTGATTTCAGCCCTTTTTTGTCCAGATCCGAGGAAAGTACAGGCGCGTATACTATAAAAGAGCGTCAGGTGAATTTAATGATAAAAATACAACAAAGTATGCTTCATAATACGCGACTAGATCGTACGATTCGATTGTGAAACTAATTCCTATAAGCCGTCAGGACAGACAATTAGCCGAACGATACGGCTTTTACGGTAGGATTGCGTAAATTTGTCTGATCTAACAGACTATAGAAACCATCGTTCAATGAAGTTAAATCTTCGTTATCAGGAATCCTTTGAAGACCGTCATCACGGTCAGACGGACGCGGCTCTGACCGAAATGCTTAAAACGGTGGGTGTGCAATCCATCGATCAATTGATTGAGGAAACCGTACCCGAAATCATTCGACTCAAAAAATCGCTGAATCTGCCCGAGCCTAAATCGGAAATGCAGTTTCTGACTGATTTTAAAAAGATAATTGGCCAGAATAAAGTTTTTAAATCGTATATCGGTACTGGTTACTACGACACGATTACGCCAAACGTTATTCTGCGGAATATTCTGGAGAATCCAGGCTGGTACACAGCGTATACTCCTTATCAGGCCGAAATCGCGCAGGGACGACTGGAAGCGTTGCTGAATTTCCAGACGGTTGTGTCAGATCTGACAGGCATGGATTTGGCCAACGCGTCGCTGTTGGACGAAGGAACAGCTGCTGCCGAAGCTATGCATATGCTCTATGCCATGCGGCCTGCTGCCAAGAAAAACGCCAGTACGTTTTTTGTCTCTGAGCGTTGTCATCCACAAACCATTGATGTACTCCTGACTCGTGCTACACCAATTGGAATCAACATTCTCATTGGCGATCACCGTACCGTCGATCTCACAAATGGCGATATCTTTGGATTACTGCTTCAATACCCAGCTACAGACGGGGAGGTTTTTGACTATACCGATCTGATTGCTGCGGCTCACGAATTAAATAGTACAGTAGCCGTTGCGGCCGATCTGCTGGCGCTAACTCTCCTGAAATCACCCGGCGAAATGGGGGCTGATGTTGTAGTTGGCTCATCGCAGCGTTTTGGTGTGCCAATGGGTTATGGTGGTCCTCATGCTGCCTATTTTGCTACCCGTGATGCCTTCAAACGGCAAATCCCCGGCCGGATTATCGGTGTATCGCAGGATGCCGAGGGCAAACCTGCCTTGCGAATGGCGTTGCAAACACGCGAACAGCATATTCGTCGCGAGAAAGCCACCTCTAATATCTGTACCGCGCAGGTTCTGTTGGCTGTTATGGCAGGTAGTTATGCTGTTTACCACGGCCCTCAACGGCTTCGTTCGATTGCAGAGCAGGTACACGGGTTAACCAAAGCATTTGTTACGGCATTACGCTGGAGTGCGCACGAGGTGAGTACCGAAAATTATTTCGATACGGTGACGGTGAAAGTATCGGATACCGAATCGTTAAAAAAATCGGCGCGGGCGGCTCAAATTAACCTGAAGTATCTTGCCGATGATGAGCATGTTAGCGTTTCATTTGATGAAGCGAAAACGTTCCATGATCTGACGGAGTTGCTGACTGTATTTGGCGTAAAAGCAGATATGGACGCTATTCTGGAAGGTTTGGAAATCACCTGGCCGGAGCAACTGATCCGTACGTCCGACTACCTCACGCATCCGGTGTTCAATACGCATCACACGGAGCACGAGATGTTACGGTATTTGAAATCACTGGAAGAAAAAGATCTTTCACTGGTGCATTCGATGATTTCGCTGGGTAGCTGTACCATGAAATTGAATGCCACTGCCGAAATGATTCCCGTTACGTGGCCCGAAGTAGGTAAACTGCATCCGTTCGCTCCTAAAGAGCAGACAATAGGGTATCAGCAATTATTCAAGGAATTAAACGATTGGCTTTGCGAAATCACGGGTTTTGCAGCTATGTCGTTTCAGCCAAATTCGGGCGCTCAGGGCGAATATGCAGGTTTAATGGTGATCCGGGCTTATCACGAAAGCCGGGGCGATGAGCATAGAACGATTGCCCTGATTCCTCAATCGGCACACGGCACGAACCCAGCCAGTGCGGTTATGGCTGGCATGAAGGTGGTGATCGTGAAATGCGACGAGCGTGGTAACATCGACATTGCAGACCTGAAAGCGAAAGCGGAGCAATACAGCGAGAATCTTTCTTGCTTAATGGCAACGTACCCGTCGACACACGGGGTGTTCGAAGAAGGCATTATTGAAATTTGCGACATCATTCACCAGCATGGCGGCCAAGTGTACATGGATGGGGCCAATATGAATGCTCAGGTGGGTTTAACCTCGCCAGCTAGCATTGGTGCCGATGTTTGCCACCTGAATCTGCACAAAACCTTCTGTATCCCTCACGGCGGTGGCGGACCAGGCATGGGACCAATCGGTGTAGCTCCTCAGTTAGTGCCTTTCCTGCCAGGACACTCGATGGTTCACCTTGGCGGTCATCAGGCTATTCACGCTGTTTCGGCGGCCCCCTATGGATCGGCTAGCATTCTGACAATTTCCTACGCTTATATTGCCATGATGGGTGGCGAGGGCTTGACAAATGCTACCAAACGCGCTATCCTGAACGCCAATTACATCAAAGCTCGTTTGAGTGGTCATTATGACACGCTTTACACGGGTACCAATGGGCGTTGTGCACACGAGATGATTCTTGAATGTCGTCCGTTCAAAATGGCGACCGGAGTTGAGGTTGAAGATATTGCCAAACGCCTGATGGACTATGGTTTCCATGCGCCAACGGTTTCGTTCCCAGTAGCCGGTACACTCATGATCGAGCCAACGGAATCGGAATCGAAAGCTGAACTTGATCGTTTCTGTGATGCCATGATTGCCATTCGCGAAGAAATTCGGGAGATCGAAAACGGTCAGGCGGATCGGGCTAGTAACGTGCTGAAACATGCACCGCACACAGCCACGGTTGCCTTGAGCGATAACTGGAGCCGACCTTATAGCCGTGAGAAAGCCGTTTATCCATTGCCGCAGGTTCGGACCCGTAAATTCTGGCCAAGTGTGAGCCGCATTGACTCTGCTTACGGCGACCGAAATCTGGTTTGCGCCTGTGTTCCTGTTGAGGCTTATGCTGAAGAGGTTACAGAAGAAGTAGGTGTAGAGAAATAGGTATAAGTTTAATAGGTAACGCGGGTGGAAATCCGCGATTGATAAAGCTTGATTAAGTCAGCTTACAATCGCGGATTTCCACCCGCGTTACGTTGAAAAAGCCTCAATAAAAACCAATTGTATTCGTTAAACGTAGTACCCGCCCGAATTTGCAGTATCTTGGGCGCGGAAAAAGATTTCTGCTCAATACCTCTATGAAAATCAATACGTTGTCTGTACTACTAATAGCGGTGGGGATAACCACTGGATTAATGGGCTGCAACTCAGCCATGCAGGCGTATAAAAAAGGCGTTCGCCATTACGATGCGGGAGAGTATAATCTGGCGCTGAGCCAGTTCCAGAAAGCGGCTAAGGGAAACATAGATCCGGCCCGATTAAATTATTACACCGCAGAATCTTATCGACTGTCGAACCGATTTAGCGAAGCTGCGCCATTTTACCAAAAAGCCATAGAGGCTAACACCACGGAGCCAGATGCCCGGCTCAATTATGCCTACGCCCTGAAATCGCAGGGAAACTATACCGGGGCTCTTGATCAGTTGCAACAATATGTAGCTCATGCACCTAAAACGACAGCAAAAGCTACACTCGATAAGGCGCGTCGCGAAGTAGAAACCTTGAAGGCGATTGACCTGATTGCGAAAAATAAATCGCTCATTACCCTTAAAAACATGAGCAACCTGAACTCGGCAGGAGCAGAATTTGCCCCCGTTGTTCGAGGAGAAGAACTTGTTTTTACGGCTTCCCGAAAAGATCAGACGTATAAAAATAATGGCCTGCCCATGTTGGGCCTTTATAAAACTAAGCTAAATCAGAAACCCGACGAAACGGGTAATGCTGGCGGTGCTTCTGGAACGCCGGAAGTATTTAGTACGAATGTTTTCCAGGGCGATGTAAATGAAGGAACGCCCGCGTTTTCGAAAGACGGTAAAACGATGGTTTTTGCCCGTGGTAATAACGGGAAGCGCAAAGGTGGTCTGGACGTTGATCTGTATATCAGTCGCTTGGGTGAGGGTAACACTTGGAGTCAGCCACTACGACTGCCGATCAGTGACTCAACCGCCTGGGATGGTTCTCCGGCGTTCTCGGGCGATGGCAAAACGCTCTATTTTGCCTCGAACCGCGCTGGTGGGGCGGGTGGAATTGACTTGTACCGCACGAGTATTGATGCATCGGGCCGCTTTAGCCGACCAGTAAATATGGGGCGTGATATCAATACGCCGGGCGATGAAATGTTTCCGTATGTTGGTCAGAACGCCAAGTTGTATTTTGCCTCAGATGGGCATCCGGGGTTAGGTAAGCTGGATGTTTTTGTGGCTACACGCTCCGGCGGTGTTACACGGGTTGAGAATATGGGGCAACCAATCAATTCACCAGCCGATGATTTTGGCCTGATCTACACCGAGCCCACAAAGGGTTTTATCGCGTCGAATCGTAGTGGAGGGAAAGGAGACGACGATATTTATTTCTTCCAGGAAGGCCCTGATACCAGTACGGATACAACAACGATTGCCAAGAATAATCCGCCATCCGACGCGCCTAAAATTGTACGTTATTTTATTGCTGGAACAGTTTCTGCCAACGAAACAACTGTTGTCCCACTTGATTCGGCCAAGGTTCGGATTCTGGATGATGCTACGGGCCAACCCATTGCTGAGGCAACGACGGGGCAAGCTGGTACATTTGGTAAGTATCCTCTGCAAGAAGGGAAAGACTATACCATTCTGGCTGAACGGAAAGGGTATCTGACCCGTCGGGAGCAATTTACCATGCAGGGAAAAAGCATTCCGCCTGTTTTCCTGACCAAAGCTGAGACCGATACAACGTTTAACGTAGCCGTATTACTCGATCGATCAGTGCTGAACAAAACGTTTGTGTTGGAGAATATTTATTATGACCTGGATAAATATAACATTCGGGCCGATGCTTCACCGGAACTCGATAAGATCGTAGTTATTCTAAAAGATAACCCAACACTGAAACTCGAACTTAGCTCGCATACAGATACGCGTTCTTCCGATGCCTATAACATGAAGTTATCTCAGAATCGGGCGAAAGCCGCTGTTGACTACATTGTGTCGCAGGGAATCTCGGCCGATCGGTTGGTGGCGAAGGGATATGGTGAAACGCGCCTGGTGATCAAAAACGCGAAAACGGAAGAAGAACACCAGAAGAACCGCCGAACTGAGATCAAGATTCTGGAATTGTAATATCCAGATTTACTACTAGGATAAACACTATCTTTAAGGGCTTGGTTATTAGATGTAACCAAGCCCTTATTATTTTATGAAGAGCGACAAACTGCGCCAATTCTTCGTCGTATTCAGCATTATCACGCTTATTGTTATGAACTATCTCTCCAACGTTGGTGCATTTGGCGGGAAAACAAATAAGGCGATTTCTGATAAGTATCACACTCTGATTACCCCGGCAGGTTACGCATTTTCTATTTGGGGAATTATTTTTCTGGGGCTGCTGGCCTTTTCTACCTACCAGGCACTGGCTACTCAGCGGGCCAACACGCGCTTTCGAACCATTGGATGGTGGGTAGTATTAAATGCCCTTTGCAATGCAATATGGAGCCCGTTGTTTAATAATGAGTATATCGGACTTGCTCTGATCGTTATTCTGATAATGTTGTTTTCACTTGTCATTATTGAACAACGCTTATTGGAACGGCAACAGGTTCCTGTTTTGTCAACTGATCCGGATAATACCTTGCCTGAATCATCAGCTTCTGTCACAGAGACATGGCTGGCCCGAATTCCGTTTTCTATCTATTTCGGCTGGCTTACAGTTGCGACTATTTTAAATGTTACGGTTTATTTAAAAGCGACAAATTTTGGTTTGATGGGCTTAAGCGAACAAACGTGGGCGATGGCCATATTAATCGTTGGAATTGTCGTTGGTGCGATCGTCTTTAACCGATTCAGAAGCGTGGGCTATATATTGGTTTTTGCCTGGGCCTACATTGCTATTGCAGCAGAGCAAAAAGACTATCCACAAATACAATTGGTAGCCGGAATAGGAGCTATTGTTGCAGTGGGAATCGCTATTGCGGGTATGGTTTCTCGAAAAACCTCTGTTTATAGTTAATAGTTGAATTGTGGTGTCGGGTACCCATACCCGATATTATTCGGTTTCTCAAAACAAAACGCCCACACATCAATTGACGTGTGGGCGTTTTGTTGTTGTGAGAATAGCTAGCTTAAGCCGCTTCGTCTTCCAGAATGGTGATGCTGTTAATTTTATCACCCTGACGAATTTCATCAATGATATCCAGCCCATCCACCACTTTACCAAAAACGGTGTGGTTACGATCAAGGTGCGCCGTATTTTGACGGTTGTGACAGATGAAAAACTGCGAACCACCTGTATTACGACCCCGGTGCGCCATCGACAGGACACCCCGGTCATGATACTGGTTATTTCCGGTTAGTTCGCAATCAATTGTATAACCAGGACCACCTGCACCAGTACCAGTTGGGTCGCCCCCCTGAATCATGAAATTGGGAATAACACGGTGAAACGTAACCCCGTCGTAAAATCCTTTTTTAGCCAGCGTAATAAAGTTGTTTACTGCTTTAGGGGCATCTTGCTCGAAGAACTCAATGGTCATCGTGCCCTTATCTGTATTCATTTGTGCCTTTGGCATAACTCAATCAATTTTGTTTGGTCCGCAAAATTACAATGATTTCCAGTTCAGACAGAACAAAAGTTAGCCAAGAGGCCAACGTTCGCAAAAATACTTGACTTAGTCAAGTATTTTTGCGAACGTTGGCCTATAATACATTAAGCTGTTTTATGGATGCTATTGCCGAGATGCGCGCTTTCAATCGCTACTACACGAATAGTATTGGTATTGTTGATCGTCATATACTGAATAGTGACTTATCTCTGGCCGAAGCGCGCATCCTATTTGAGGTTGCGAATCGACCAAGCTGTACGCAGACGTACCTGATGGATCAGCTTAGGATGGATGCGGGTTATATAAGCCGAATTATTAAGCGATTTGAGCGCGAAGAGCTGCTTATACGGAACAGATCTATTACCGATGGAAGAACTTGGCACTTAAGCCTGACTGATGCAGGCCAAGCTTTATTTCAGACACTCAACCAGGCCTCGGAGCAAGAGTTATCAACCCTAATAAGTAATATGAGTATTGGGCAAATCGGGCAATTAGTTGGCAGTATGAAAACGATTCAAACGTTATTAAGTGTACCAGCTCCTGACATTACCATTCGCCATGACTTGCAAACGGGTGATTTGGGTCTGATAACCCGCTATCACAGTATTTGGTACGCGCCAGAGTTTGGTTATGATCTGCATTTCGAAGGCTATGTAGCTAAAACTCTGGGTGAATTTGCAGATGCTTATTCGCCTGATAAAGACAGGCTGTGGATTGTTGAATCGGCTGGCCAGTTTGTAGGTTGTATTGCCATTGTTAGTCGTCCAGGTGGAGTTGGGCAATTACGCTGGTTTCTGCTAGACAATTCTTTCAGAGGTCAGGGAATTGGAAAAAAATTAGTTGACTTAGCGCTGACGTTTTGCCAGGAAAAAAATTATAAAAGCATATATCTCTGGACGACATCTGACCAACAAACGGCTCACCATTTATACCTACGTGCAGGCTTCCGATTGGTCGAAGAAAAAGCACCGGCTCAGTTATGGGGGCAGATTACTCAGGAACAGTGTTATGAACTACTCCTTTAATTGGATTCTTCGTAGTTACATTATAGTTTACTAAGTCAATTTATTCTTAAAATAAGCTAATTTTTGGGCTGGTATTTCTGGAATAATGCAACTAAATTGCCTGATATTAAGTTGCAAAGAAGCTGGAGTAAAAGATAGTTTCTTGTTTTTGTGCAATTATACTCAACGTTATTTTGCTCCCTGAGTAATATTACTCCCGTAAGTTTCTCTGCAAGTCTGTTGTTGCTCTTTTTTTGTCTCTTTTAGCCTGTTGACGTGGAAACTCAATCGATCCCTTACTACGATAATTTACCGGATTTTTTGAAAGCGGTGAAGTCGATTGACTCGACAAATCGTTGCTTCGGTATTTTTCCGTTTGAGCAATTCGGTGGGCCGGGTGAGATAATTCCACCTTTTCGGAGTAGTACATATGTAGTGGCTCTGGTGACCGAAGGTACCGGAACCATTCATCTGGATGGCGTGCCGTATCGCATACAGCCGGGTACGTTATACTTTTTGCGTCCGTGGACGGTTCGGTCTATATATAAAGAAGACCAATGGCATGGTTACGTAGCTATGTTTACGTCAGAATTCGTAACCAAACGATCGGTACTTTCCGACCCAATGCAGGAGTACCCATTTTATCGAAAGGGGGCCCAGCCATTGATTCATATTACGCCCGAGGAGACAAACGAACTGCGGAATCAATTCGAATTGATTGCTACGGAGTCCAATCATCCAACACGCTCAAAAGCGGATCGTCTGGACCTTATTTATCATCTGTTGCAGGCTTCGCTGATCAAGAGTCGGCAGGTTTATCGTCAGGCACTTTCTGCCATCGATTATTCGCAGCCTGTGTCCTTAATTGAGCGCTTCCAGAGCCTGTTGCAGATGTATTACCTACCCGATCCTAATCAGGGAACGCCCGTATTACTTACGGTTCACGAAGCAGCCGATCGACTGCACATCCATCCACATTATTTAAGTGATATTTTAAAGAAATACACAGGTAAAACGGCTCTCCAACACATTCGGGAACGAACAGCGTTTGAAGCTCAGAACTTAATTCGGAATACCAACCTGACGGTAGCCGAAGTTGGCTATCAATTGAACTTCGAAGACCCCTCCAATTTTACCAAGTTTTTTAAAAGTATTACCGGAATGACGCCCCGTGCCTACCGCGAACAACGGTACGCTTTAGCCGCATAATCCAATGTCGACTGGTAATTTTGATGAGTCAGTTTTTAGAATCTGCATTTTTTACCAGTGAATCTACAAAACCTACCTGTTCCGTTGATAGGTGCACCGCTAATTTTGTCCTATTACTAGATAGAGTTAACACTTAATGCAATAAGTATTAATTGCTTACCTGATTCAACATGTGGATTGTCCGCTTAGCACTTGAGAAAAAATATACCATCGCCGTAATGGCGTTGCTGATTATGATAATGGGCGGGCTGGCAGTTAACCAAATGCCAACCGACATTTTTCCGCGTATCAATATTCCCGTAGTATCGGTTATTTGGGGGTACACGGGGCTGTCAACCAATGAAATGGAGAAGATGATTACCAACTTCTCCGAAACTTCGCTCATCAATAACGTAAGTGATATTCAGCGACTTGAATCGCAGACGTATAATGGAACCGCAGTTTTAAAGATTTTTTTCCAACCATCGGTTAAGATTGAAGAAGCGCTTGCCCAGGTAACAGCCATTTCGCAGACCATTCTGGTGCGGATGCCGCCCGGTACACAGCCGCCTTTAATTGTCCGCTATAACGCGACCGACGTACCCGTTTTACAATTGGGCCTGTCGTCCGATAGTCTGACCGAAGCGCAAATTACCGACTACGCCCAAACGCGCGTCCGTCCTCAGATTTCGACCGTTCCGGGTAGCCGACTTTCGCAGGCGTTCGGGGGAAAAACCCGCCAGATTGCTGTAGACCTGGAGCCAGACCAACTGATCGCTTATAACGTTACGCCAGAAGAAGTCACGAATGCCGTTTCTGCGCAAAACCTGACGTTACCCGGTGGTTCGTTGCGGTTAGCCGAACGTGAGTATAACGTGCGTCTGAATTCTAAGCCCGATGTCATTACGACGTTGAATGACATACCCATCAAAACCGTTGGAGGAACCACCGTTCACATGCGTGATGTGGCTAACGTACATGATGGGGCTGCGGTGCAATCGAACATCGTTAAACAGGATGGAAGTAAAGGTATATTGATGCGGATCGTGAAAACGGGTAATGCATCGACCACCGAAATTGTCGATAAGATTAAAAACCAGATTTTACCGACAGTTCGGGCGGCCGCTCCGTCTAACCTGCGTATTGAAGGACTGTTTGATCAGTCGCTATTTGTGCGAGCATCAATTAAAGGTGTCTTGGTAGAAGGTGTGATTGCCGCATTGCTTACGGCGGCTTTGATCCTGCTATTTCTGGGAAGCTGGCGCAGTACATTAATTGTCGCTATTTCAATTCCACTCTCGATTCTGTCGTCGCTAGTCATCCTGTATTTATTGGGCGAGACACTGAATATTCAGACCTTGGGTGGTTTGGCGCTGGCTATCGGTATTCTGGTGGATGATGCTACGGTAACCATCGAAAACATTCACCGGAACGAGGAATTAGGGATGCCGTTGCGTCAGGCCATTCTTGAGGGAGCTCAGCAAATTGCTACGCCAACGCTCGTTTCTACGCTCACCATCTGTATCGTTTTTACATCGGTATTGTTTCTCGAAGGCCCAGCCCGTTTCTTATTTGGCCCGTTGGCCGAAGCGGTGGTATTTGCCATGCTGGCTTCCTATGTACTCTCGCGGACACTGGTTCCAGCATTGGCTGACCTGATGTTGAAAAATGAGGGGCATGGGGCTGGGCATACGGAGCATGGTAATAAACGACCAAATGCGTTCGCCCGCTTTTATAATGGCTTTAATGCAGGTTTCGATCGGTTTCAGGCTCGTTATATTGGCGCTTTAGAATGGGTACTCAGTAATCGAAAAAGCGTATTAGCTGTCTTTCTGGTTATCATTGTCTTCACAGGAGTACTCTTGCCTTTCGTGGGACGTGATTTCTTCCCACGCGTTGATGGTGGACAAATGCGATTACACCTGCGGGCTCCTGCTGGTACACGACTCGAATCGGCTGAACAGATTTCGGCTAAAACGGCTGAAATTGTTCGCGAAGTCATTCCAGAAGACGAAGTCGGTTCAATCATTTCCAACATTGGTTTGACTTCAGAACGGTACAATTTCTTTTTCTCCGATAATTCGACCGCTAGTTCTGCAGATGCTGAACTGTTGATTTCACTGACCGAAGAACGCTCTCGTCCAACAGATGACTATGTTCGGGAAATACGGGCTCGACTTCGTGAAGAAATGCCTGACGTAACGTACTTCTTTCTATCGGCTGATATTGTTAGTCAGATTCTGAACTTTGGTCTGACGGCCCCTATCGACGTGCAGGTGTCGGGTTTCGACCGGGCCAATAACCTGAAAGTGGCGCGGGATATGCAGGATAAAATTGCGCAGATTCCGGGCTTGGTAGATGTGCATTTGCATCAGGTTCTGGATGCCCCCGAGCTCTTTCTGGATGTTGACCGCGAACGCGCGGGACAATTTGGCCTTACCGAGCAACGAGTGGCTACGAACCTGAATATTTCGTTGAGCGGTACAGGACAAACGCGTCCAAACTTCTGGCCAGATCCAAACACAGGTTTTCCGTACATCATTGCCGTGCAAACGCCCCCGTACAAACTCGATTCGTATGATAAGTTGCTTCAAACGCCAATCACATCGAACCAGGTGAGTCCACAATTGCTGAGCAACGTGATGACGATGAAGCGAACTGTAGCTCCCGTTATCATTAACCGGGTAAATACGCAACCGACCTACGATGTATATGCCTCGGTTGAGAAAACAGATTTAGGTTCAGTCGCGAAAGCATTAGAGAAAATCGCGGCCGAATATAAGTCGCAACTCAAACCGGGTAATGTCATTTCGATTCGCGGTCAGGTGGAGAGTATGGAAAGCGCGTTCACCCGATTAGGCATAGGCATTGTGTTTGCTGCCCTGCTGGTTTACTTACTCATGGTGGTCAATTTCCAGTCATTTCGGTACCCGTTTATTATCATCACTGCGTTGCCAGGTGCGTTATGCGGTATGGTCTGGATGCTGTTCTTAACAGGTACCACATTCAGTATTCCATCGCTGATGGGAGCCATCATGAGCGTTGGCGTGGCCACGGCAAACAGTATTCTGCTTGTCAGTTTTGCGAAAGATCACCTGCCCGAAGTTGGTGGTAATGCGTATGAAGCAGCTCTTGAAGCCGGTCGGACGCGTCTACGCCCAATTCTGATGACTGCTATCGCCATGATTATTGGGATGTTGCCAATGTCGTTAGGCTTAGGTGAAGGTGGTGAGCAAAATGCTCCGCTGGGACGAGCCGTAATTGGCGGTTTATTAATGGCAACATTCACGACTCTTTTGTTTGTGCCAGTTGTGTTTAGCTATCTGGCCCGGAAGAGTAAAACTGTATAAACTTTTGTCATTCCGACGTCAGGAGGAATCTTAAACTCCCCTAATGTATAAGTAAGGATATCTTAAGATTCCTCCTGACGTCGGAATGACAAAAAATAAAAATATGAGCCTGATTTATCACATTGTGTCTGCTGCCGATTGGGCGAGTCAGGAAAATTCGCCGAATTATGAAGCCGCCAGTTTACAGACTGAAGGTTTCATCCATTTGTCGCAGAAAGAACAGGTAGGTGCCACGTTGAGCCGTTATTATGCAACTGTTCCGGATTTACTGCTCTTGCATGTCGATACGAGTAAGCTGAAGCATGAACTGAAATACGAACTTGCTACGAACAATGAGTTGTTCCCCCATCTATACGGGCCACTCAATAAAGACGCTGTTATCGAAATAGAACAATTGAACTAATTGTCTTTGAGTTACTTATATGAAACTAATTCGAATCATTATTCCCCTACTGGCGCTCACTGCCCTGTTTGTATTTTTCGGAGTACTGCCACGTATTAAGAATACGCAGGAATTAAAAGCGGCATCTGAAGTAGAAAAGAACCGCGAGCCCATTGTCAATACCGTTGCGCTGAAACACTCCTCTGACACAACGGGCCTGACGCTGCCTGGCCAGATTCAACCATACCGGCAAACACCTTTGTACGCTCGTACGCAGGGCTTTCTGCGTCGGTGGTATGTCGATATTGGCGCCCAGGTAAAACAAGGACAAGTATTGGCGACGATTGATGTGCCTGAACTTGATCAGGATATTGCTCGTGCTCAAGCGGATCAGCAATTAGCACAAACCAATCTGGAGCGTTTGCAAAGCGTGCAATTACCCGGTGCCATCGCAAAACAGGATGTTGATACCCGCCAATCGGGCGTTGCCGTAGCCAAGGCTAACCTGGGTCGGTTACAGGCGTTGAAAGATTTACAGCAAATCCGTGCTCCTTTTAGTGGTGTTATTACCAGTCGGACGGCTGAAAATGGCGTAATTGTATCGCCGGGAGCTGGCCAGCCGCTGTTTACCCTTTCTGAACTGGGAACACTGCGGGTATTTGTTGATGTGCCACAGACCTATTATCGGTACATAAAAATTGGTATGCCTGCTACGGTTATTGTTCCTGAGCTAAAGAACCAGAAATTTATGGGTAAAGTAGTTCGGACGTCGGGCGCTTTACGGAACGACTCGCGGACGCTGTTAGCCGAAGTCGTAATCCCGAATCCTAAACAGGCCCTTCCGTCTGGTTTATACAGTCAGGTGAAATTTGATATGATTGCGGCTACAGCACCCATTCTGATTCCAGCCAATGCGTTGCAAATAACATCCGAAGGCCCACGAGTGGTGGTGGTTGATCCTGACCAGCGTGTGCGCTTCGTTCCAATTACATTAGGCCGAGACTATGGTACCACGCTCGAAGCGACAAATGGCCTGACCGGACAGGAAACCGTAGTAACTAATCCGAATGATCGGCTCCACGAGGGGCAGAAAGTTCGATTCCGGAAAGGGAGTGTTGCCGAAAAAACCGTAGCCCAACGATGAAAAAAAGGAGTCTAGCCGTTAGTGTTTATCTTGTTGCAGTTGGTACTGCGATTTATTGTAACCAAGTAAGTGCACAAACAACGCCCATTAGCCCGCCAGGTGGTTCAGTAACCATTCAACCGGGCAATGGGTCGACCAATACACCCGGAACAGTTCAGCCCCAGTCGGCTGCAACAGGTGTTGCGAATGCGCAAACGCCCCTAGTAACGTCGGGTTCTACTACCGCTGATCTGTCTCCTACGATGACGACCAGCGGTTTCCGTCGCTTTGGCGATCCGTTGCTGGAATCGCTGATCCAGTTGGGTTTAGATAATAGTCCCAATTTACGGGCGGCTCTTAGTCGCGTTGAAGAAGCCCGAATTCGCGTGCGGGTGGCGCAGTCGTTTCTGTCGCCTTCCATACGGAGTTCGGCCCTGATTACCACACAGAGCCTGTCGCAACACCGGCCATTAGCCCTATTAACGGCGGCACCCGATGAAACGCCCCGGTTTCAACTGAATACATTTCAGCTATTGCCAATTGATGCCAGCTATGAACTGGATTTGTTCAAACGAATTCGGAATACTATTGCCGTAACGGATTTGCAGGCGCAGGCTAGCATGGCCGACTATCAGACGTTTCGATTGACGCTGGCATCCGACATTGCCCGAACCTATTTGCTCATTCGGGGCAATGATGCTGAACAAGCCGTTTTTCGCCGGAATATTCAATCGCGGGATACAACGTTATCCATTCTTCGGGAGCGTTTTCGGGTTGGCCTGATTAACCAGATCGACGTACAGCGTGCCGAAACCGATTATGCGGGTTTGCAAGTGACATTGAAAGGTCTGGAACGGGCGCGTGTTGAGCTGGTTAATGGCTTATCGCAACTTTGTGCGCAGGACCCCAACCAATTTTCGGTGCCCAATGGGTCTTTGCCAGCAACAGTGCCAAGTTATCCCTATACCAGCGTATCGCCAGAGCAATTACAACATCGCCCTGATCTGGTGCAATTCATTCGGCAGAATCAGATCGCGGCTGCGCAGGTCACGGTTCAACAGAATAGTACAATGCCGCGTGTAAATCTGGTTGGCTCAGGAGGCTTACTATCGGGCCGGATTGGTCCGTGGATAAATCCGACCAGCGCAACGTACATCCTAGGCGTCAATGCTTCGGTACCCCTTTACGAAGGCCATCGGGCGCGTCAGAACATAGCCCTCGCGAAGCAGGCAATCCAGAGCAATCAGCAAACGTACCTGCAGGCAATCCAGTTAGCCCAACGCGATGCCGAAACTGCGCTCGATAATCTTACGTTGCTTCGCCAGCAGATTGATTTGCAAGGACAGACGCTAACACTAGCTCGCCGGACGGAACAGTATAACCGCGAACTTTACGTTCGGGGATTGGCTACTTATCTGGAAGTGCTTGACGCCCAACGGACTATTCTGACAACAGAACAACAGTTAGTACAGCTTCGAAGTCAGGAGTCACAATATGCCGTTGCGTTGTTGCGTGCGGTTGGGGGAGACTGGTAGTCAGGAAAGGTAGCTTGCTGAGGCCAGCTCATTTACTGAACTAATAGATCAACAAAAGCGGTACTCTTAGCTAAAGGGTACTGCTTTTTTGTTGGATTTAGGTCGAATCACTAGTACTCTTCCAATTTAATTCTTACAGCAATCTGACTTGTTGACGGGATTGACTTTTC
>NZ_BAAHBI010000005.1:0-240194 GCF_054776755.1 Spirosoma litoris
GAAAAGTCAATCCCGTCAACAAGTCAGATTGCTGTAAGAATTAAATTGGAAGAGTACTAGTAATTTATAGGCCATATTTAAATTTTTCATAGACGAATAAGTCCAACAGACTATTTTGCAACTGAAATATAGTTGCATTAGTTTCATCATTTTCGAGTTATTACGAGTTATAAAAAAGATCAGTCGCTCATCAAGAATTTCTGCACGACACGCATAAATATCATTATAGATAGTAACTTTATAAAAATAATCATTCACCATTCTTTCAAGGGCAATTGGTTAGGCAGGTAAATGTCGATTCATCAACAGATGAACAGCTCTGGAGCGCCCTCAGACAGGACGATCAGGCTGCTTTTGCCGAATTATACCAACGTTTCCACGCTACTTTGTATAGCTATGGCTATAAAGTCGTTGCTAACGCTGCTTTAGTTGAAGATGCCATTCAGGATTTGTTCGTGGATATCTGGCGAATGCGCCATTCCATCGCTTCTGCCAATTCTGTCAAATTTTATCTCTTCCGGTCGCTTCGCCGTAAGATGCATTCTCTGGGTGAAAAAGATCACTCGACCGAGCTATCCGCAACTCAGGCAGATACGTTAAGTACGTATTACTCTGTTGAACAGGATTTTATTGGGCAGGAACAACAGGCTCAGCTTACCCAGCGTCTAACCCAAGCTTTGGCTCAGTTGCCTCAGCGTCAGCAGGAAGTTGTGACGTTGCGTTTTTACCAGAACTTTAAAACGGAGGAAATTGCCCAGATCATGGGCATTACCGAAAAATCCGTTCGGAATACACTCCATAAAGCCTTAACACAGCTCCGCGAGCAAGCCCCCTACTTTGCTCCTTTTTTGGGTCTACTCCTACTTTGGCTGCTCTCTTGAGCCGTGTCACGGTTAATTATTACGATCAATAGAACCGTGACACGGCTCCGAACGAAATTCTGACTTTGACAGAAAAATATTTTTCAAAAATCGAGGGGACATTTTACACCATTTACTCTCTTGTCTTCAGAAGTGCACTAGTCCATTATTTTCCCGATCGAGACCTATGCAAAACTACCGTGACTTTACGGTCGAGGAGTTGGCCCAGGATGATTTTTTTCAGCAATCAATTCAACACCCGACTGCTGAAACAGATACATTCTGGAAAGATTTCCTGGCACATCACCCCGAAAAGCAAGCGGTTGTGGTGGCAGCTAGTGCTTTGTTGAAAGCGGTCGAAAACAGTCAGGTGTTGCCAACTCAGGAGCAGAGAAACCGGATGTGGGCGGGTATTCAGCAACAGATTCTGGAAGAGCCTGTAACCCGTTTAGAAAGCGAGCCTCGCATTCATCGCATTGGACTTTGGCGGTCGTGGGCAACCGCTGCTGCGGTTCTGTTGCTGTTGGGTTTCGGGTGGTGGTTTAGTACAAAACCAAGTGCAACCGGCCCGTCAGCCCTTCCTATAGAATGGTCTATGGATAAGCCGCTGGTTGAACAGGTGAACACAACAACAAAGCCCTTAACGGTTTACTTAATGGATGGGAGTCAGGTTGTTTTACAGCCCCAAAGTCGGATGACCTACCCTAAAATCTTTGATCCAGCTAAGCGGGAAATTCATCTGGAGGGAGAAGGCTATTTTGAGGTTACTAAAAAGCCTAAACAACCCTTTATCGTCTACGCCGATAAGGTTGTAACCCAGGTTGTTGGTACTAGTTTCACGATCAAAGCAACTCCCCAAAGCGCGAAGATATCCATCGCCGTTCGAACGGGGAAAGTGGCCGTATTTACACTAAACGCCCTTCGTGAATCGCTTAAGAATGGGAGTACGATTGCGAACAGGTTGCTCCTGACGCCTAATCAACAGGCGATTTTCGATACCAGAAGTCAACAGTTGACCAAACGGCTAGTTGATGAGCCCGTCCTGATCAAACAGCCACAAACGAATCAGTACTTCGTGTTTGAAAACGATCCCGTCAGCGACGTATTTTCCAAGCTGGAACAGGCTTATGGGGTATCTATCCAATACGATACAACAGCATTTAAGCAGTGTAGATTGACAGCTCCATTGGGCAACGAGCCTCTTTTTCGCAAGTTAGACCTTGTCTGTCAGACGATTGGCGCTACGTACGAAGTCTGGGGAACCCAAATTATTATTTCTGGACAAGGCTGTCAGACTCCCTAAATCCTTTACTAAACCCTAAACCAATGCCTATGAAGATAGCCTACCCTTTCTAGAAAGAAGACCAGACCTCCGGCTAATCCTGTTGCAACCATGATTAACCCGATGTCCGGCCTTATGTAACGTCACTCCTCTCTTTTCTGGCCTTGCAACAACCCTGAAAAAGTGGGGACGGGGATGTTTTTGCCCTCTGCTTTCTAATTCAATCGAACAAAAACTGATTAAAAGTATGAAAAAATTCCGGGATTCCTTTACCCTTTTTACCCTCATGAAAATTACCTGTGTGCAGTTACTACTAGCTCTGATTTCGGTCGGATTAACGGTAGCCAGAGACGGTTTGGCACAGGATCTGCTGAACCGGCCGATTTCTATTCAATTCGATAACAGAGACTTAAAAACGATTCTTCGTCGCATTGAGAAAGCCGCCAATGTGAAGTTCACCTATGTTCCACAGGTGATTGACATGCAGCCTAAAGTATCGATTCAGGCCAGTAACGACCCACTCGAAACGGTACTTGATCGACTTCTGAAACCTCTGAATATTACCTATCAGGTTTCGGGTAACTACATCGTACTTCGTAAAGAATCGAGCAGCACTGTTTCACCTTTGGTTGTACCCATAACGCTCGACCAAACCATTAGTGGTACAGTTGTCGATGAAAAAGGCGAAGCCCTACCCGGTGTTAGCGTGTTATTAAAAGGAACGCAGCGTGGCACAACAACAAACAGCCAGGGCGCTTTTCAGCTGGCCGTCCCCGAAAAAAGCTCGGTGTTAGTGTTCAGCTTTGTTGGATATCAGACCCAGGAGGCTACCGTAGGCAACCAAACCTCGCTGACTATCCGTATGGCTGCGGACGATAAATCTCTCAATGAGGTCGTCGTGATTGGGTATGGCGCGGTCAAAAAACGCGATCTTACCGGCGCTGTCGGTTCGATTGGCGCAAACGAACTAAAGGCGCAACCCATCTCGTCGTTCAACCAGGCTTTACAAGGCCGGGTAGCGGGCGTACAGATCACGAACTCGTCTAACGCGCCGGGTGGCGGGGTAACCGTTCGGATACGGGGCGGCAATTCCATTTCGGCCAGTAATGATCCGTTATATGTCATTGACGGATTTCCTGTCACCAATCCTTCATCGGCACAGGGGGCCAATGGCTCGACAAACTTTCCCAACGTCCTGTCGACGATCAACCCGAACGATATTGAAAATATCGAAGTACTAAAAGATGCATCGGCCACCGCGATTTACGGCTCCAGAGGGGCGAATGGCGTAGTACTTGTAACAACTCGACGCGGGAAAGAAGGGCAATCGAACATCGATTTTGAGACTTATTATGGCGTATCGAACATTACCAAAATGCTCACGCTGGCTACTGCCGAAGAACAAACGGCCCTCAAAAATGAGCAATTGCGGAATCTTGGCTTTGCGGAGCGCTTTGGCTACACAACGGCTTACCCTAAAAAGCCGTCGGAATATGGGGTTGGTACCAACTGGCAGAAGGAGATTTACCGCGCGGCTCCGATGCAGAATTACCAGCTTTCGGCCTCGGGTGGAACGGATAAAATCCGGTATCTGGTGAGTGTCAACTATTTCAATCAGGACGGGATTGTGATTGCGAACAACTTTAAGCGGTATACTGGCCGCATAAATCTGGATGCCAAAATTAGCAATCGGCTGAAAATTGGGACCACTTTTATGGTTACCTATAGCATTAACAATGGTGTCAACGAAAGCGGTACTAATGGCCCCGTTGGGGCAGCCCGCACAATTTCGCCCGCCAGCCCCGTTTACGACGCCAGCGGCAACTGGCAATTGCTGAACGTTGGGCCCGGCTCGGGTATGGCCAGTATTCCTAACCCCGTTGCAGTTTTACGAACCTCCACCAATGCCTTGTATACCAATCGCACGTTGGGGAATATTTTTGGCGAATACCAAATTATGGATGGCCTAACTGCACGAGTTAGCGTTGGTGCCGATTTGCTGACAACCCGACGATATGTCTTTTATACACCCCAGACACTGGTTGCTAACTCACTCAATGGGTACGGTTCCAATGGTTCTTCGGCGAACGTTAACTTACTCAATGAAAACACGTTAACCTATTCTCGTACGCTAAGCGCTAATCATGCCTTCGACGTAGTGGCCGGTATTACGTTCCAGTCGAACCGGGAAGATCGTACGTATCAGGAAGCTCAGAATTTTGCCAATTATACACTCGGCGCCAATAATCTGGGGCAGGGTTCTGTCCTGATTGCCCCAACCACAACCGTTCAAAAATGGGGACTGAACTCGTATTTGGGTCGGGTTAATTACCGGTTCAAGGATCGATACCTGTTTACCCTGACCGGACGGATAGATGGTTCTTCCCGCTTTGGTATCAATAACAAATACGGTTTCTTTCCGTCTGGCGCGTTTGCCTGGCGGGTGTCGGATGAGCCATTCCTGAAATCGGTTCAATCCATCAGCGATTTGAAATTTCGGCTCAGCTACGGATTTACGGGTAACGATGGCATCGGGCTTTACAACTCCTTGTCTTCTTACGTAACATCACGCACCGTTTTTGGCGACACCGAAGTACTCACTACGCAGGCGAGTACGATTGGCAATCCAGATTTACGCTGGGAAAAAACGGGACAGTTTGATGCCGGTGTCGACCTGGGGTTGCTTAACAACCGCATCCAGCTAACAGCTGATTATTACATCAAAACCACAACAGACCTTCTCCTGAGTATTGATCTACCCGCCACAACGGGTTTTACGACGGTAACTCGTAACATCGGTAGTCTCAGAAATCAGGGGCTAGAGCTGGGTATTACCTCGGTTAACGTGGCCGGAAAAGTAAAGTGGACAACGTCGGGAAACATATCGTTTAATCGGAACAAAGTCTTGAAACTAGCTGATGCCGATCAGTATCTGGTAACCGATGGAGGGACCTCCATGCAAACAATTGTTAAAGTAGGTGAGCCAATTGGCTCGTTTTACGGGCGAGTGTTTGACGGTGTATGGCAGACGACCGACGCGGTTAAGGCGGCTGGCAGTCTGGCTCAGACAGGCGATATTGGTGGGGCACCTCGTTTTAAGGATGTTAACGGCGATGGTGTATTCAATAACGCGACCGACCGCACCATCATTGGCAATGGCTTGCCCAAATTTATTTATGGGCTGACCAACACCGTCTCTTTCAAAGGGTTAGACTTGTCTGTTTTCTTTCAGGGTGTACAGGGTAATCAAATTTTCAATTATACCCGAAGTGTCACGGAAATTGACCCAGGAGCAACGGCCCTTAAAAGCTTTATCGATGATCACTGGCAGACGGACAAACCGTCGAATAACCACCCATCTGCCCGGCAGTGGAATATGACCAATAGTTCGTATCTGATTGAGAGCGGCTCCTTTCTGCGCCTTAAAAACGTCTCGCTGAGTTACCGACTTCCTCTGAAAACCAAGGCCATCCGAGCGGCACGTGTGTACATAAGTGGCCAAAATCTGCTCACGTTCACTAACTATTCGGGCTATGATCCTGAGGTAAATTCGAGTTTTACCAGCAACACCACTTATGGGATCGACAACTTCGCGTACCCCGCATCCCGCACCTATACGCTTGGCGGCACCATCAGTTTCTAGAAGCTAACTAGTTGTCTGTCAAATCAGGCAGTCATACATAAACCCAACTAACACAATGAACCGATTTACCTATCTATTAACCTTACTGAGCTGCTTATTGGTTGCTGGAGGTTGTCAGAGTAATCTGGAAGAAGTCCCAATCAGTTTTTTGAGTGAATCCAATTCGTTCAATAATGCAGCTGATGCCACAACGGCCATCAACGCGGTGTATGACCGAAGTAAAATTATTTATCAGATGCCCATGATCGTTTTGGGGGATTTAAGCGGAGATGATATTCTGGTTCGACCCGACGGAGACCCAGCCGCCAACGAAGTCGATCAGTTTAAGTACACCGCTTCTACGAATTATTTTGATAGCTTTTATACGTATTCGTACATCACTATCGACCGGGCAAATCGGGTTATCGAAAATGTCCCCCGGATTATGATGGACACCAAACTTCGGGATCAGATTGTTGGCGAAGCGAAATTCCTACGGGCGTTGCATTACTTCAATCTGGTTCGGGCCTTTGGCGATGTGCCTTTAGTTGTAAAAACGACAACTGATGTCGTCAATGTCAAAATTCCCCGCGATCCAGCCGAAAAAGTTTACCAGCAGATTATTCTGGATTTGCAGGACGCAGAGAAGGTTCTTCCGACCAGTTATACAGCCGCGGGCGAAATTGGCCGAGCTACAGTTGGAGCCGCCAAGTCAATATTAGCTAAAGTCTATTTAACCCGAAAAGACTGGTCGAATGCAGCTACGAAAGCCAAAGAGGTAATCGACTCAAAAACCTACAGTTTGGTGGCTGATTATCGGGATATATTCACCCCAGAAAAAGAAAATGGACCCGAGCATATTTTCTCGATTCAATTCAGTTGCATTCAACCGAAGTATGGCAGTGCAATGGCGGAGAATTTTGCGATTTATTTTAGTTATCCTATCAACCTCACAGGCGGCTCTTTTCAGGTTACCGATTCCTATGCTAATTCGTTTGTAGCCGGTGATTACCGAAAGCAGGTTGCCGTTATTACCCAAAAGACCATTGCCAATGGCACTGTGGTTCTGTCTCGTACGGGTCCACATCTGGATAAATACTGGGACCCGAACGCGTGTGGTGCCGGGCAAGCCCGGAATAATTTCCTGGTCATTCGCTACGCCGATGTACTTCTGATGTACGCCGAAGCGCTAAACGAGTTGAGTGGGCCTGGTACTGATGCGTATAATGCCATCAATCAGGTGCGAGCGCGAGCCAGAAAAGGTGACAACACGACCGGTCCGCAGGATCTGACAGGACTTTCCCAGGCTCAGTTCCGGGACGCTGTTTTACAGGAACGAAGCTGGGAATTAGCGGGCGAAGGTCATCGTCGCTGGGATTTGCTTCGTACCGGAAAGTTGTTGGAAGCTGCTCAGAAACAAGGCTATACTGTTTCGGATAAATACTTGCTTTTCCCAATTCCCACGTTTGAACGGGATGCAAATCCGGCCTTAACGCAAAATCCTGGCTTTTAATTAGATAGGTTGGTTTTCAGCTAGCCATTCGTTGATGGCTAGCTGATTTGTTGATTCATCCATGTAGCTTTCAAAACTGTTATTATGAAACTCTTTATCTCATTTTTCCTGGCGCTAGTCACCTGCTTATTTACTTCGTTCAAGCCATCCCAAACAAGCGCTTATGATGTCGTCGTTTATGGCGGCACACCCGGTGGCATCATTGCCGCCGTTGCAGCCGCCCGCGAAGGGGCCAGCGTAGTGTTACTCGAACAAACTCGCCACGTTGGGGGCCTGAATACCAGCGGAATCGGCACAGCCGAGTCAGAACACATGATCGAGGAAACCATTTCGGGTCTACCGCTGGAATTTTACCAACGACTAGGCAAATTCTACGGATTGGCTGGGCCAACTTTCTACTTCGAGTCGCACGTAGCCGAAAAAACGTTTCTGGATTTACTGAAAGAAGCAAAGGTGACGGTCGTGTATGATGCCTTTGTGCAGTCGGTCGTGAAGCAAGGCACTGCAATTCAGTCAATTGCCTTAACAAACGGCACTCGTTTTTCAGGCAAAGCCTTCATTGATGCTACCTACGAAGGTGACCTAATGGCGCAGGCAGGTGTTTCGCATACCCACGGAAGAGAAAATAAGGAGCAATATGGTGAGTCGCTTGCAGGTGTGCGCTTCATTGATACCCCCATCGAAGCAGCCCCTTATGACGACAATGGCAAGTTGCTCCCAGGCTTCGTTGAACGGTCCACGTTAACCGAAGGTCAGGCCAGCGACCGGGTCATGAACTACAATTTTCGACTGATGATGTCGAGCAACGCTGATCGTCGTCCGTTTCCCAAACCGACTTCGTATAAGCCCGAGCGTTACCTGTTACTCACCCGATTGCTGAAAAACCATCCGGAAACGAAACTACGCGACATTATCGACATGTATTCCTGGACGTACCCAAAAGGCAAGTTTGAAACAAATAACAAGCAAAAAGCAGTGATTTCATTGGGTCACTTTGGCGGAAATGTCGATTATCCAGAAGCTAATTATACCCGCAGAAAAGCCATTTATGACGATCATAAAGCCTGGACACTCGGGTTGATGTATTATCTGGCCAATGATCCATCGATACCGGAAGCTTTACGAGCCGAAACGGCGTCGTACGGACTTAGCGCGGATGAGTTTAAAGACAACGAAAACTTCCCGTATTATCTCTACGTGCGCGAAGCCCGGCGTATGATCGGCGCTTACGTTCAGAAGCAGCAGGATATTTTAGAGGAACGAACCAAACCCGACGCCATCTGTCTGGGATCGCACTGGATTGACAGTCACCATGTACAGCGGGTAGCTGTTTCGAAAACGCAGTTTGTCAACGAAGGCCGAATCTGGGAGTCGATTACACAACCGTACGAAGTATCGTACCGGGCCATTACTCCGAAAGCCACCGAGTGCACGAACCTGCTGGTTCCAGTCTGTGTCTCAGCATCGCACGTGGGGTTTTGTTCGTTACGGGTCGAATCAACCTGGATGCAGCTTGGCAATAGTGCCGGTATTGCAGCGGCTATGGCGGTTAAGCAAAAGAAATCGGTTCAGACTCTAGCAACGCCAGATTTACAACGTGTACTAAAGCAGAAAGGCGTCATTATCAGCGTCAATCATCAGGTTTGGGACGGAACGAAAGATGTTCGATAAGCAGCCAACCGTTTTTGGGTATTGTCGTTTTAACCCCTCCCCTGGTTTTCAGGGGAGGGGTTGGGTAAAACAGAGAGTCTGACCCACACAAATCACTTACTTCCGATAATCTAAAGGTGGTTTACGATCTCCTGCTAATGATTTATAGGTAAATGCCTCTCCCCCACGCGCTTTATACAATTCCGCTTTGGCTTGTTGAATGGCTGCCGGTTGCTGAAACAGATCGATAGCCGTTAGCGAGATTGTTTTAGCTGCGACAATCATCCCTTTAAAACCAATCGACATACCATCGCAGGCAACCGCCTGCCAGCTATGCGCCGGAACGCCGGGAACCCAGGTTGCCGTCGATAAACCCGCCGTTGGGAGAACCCAGCTTACATCACCAACGTCGGTAGATGCCGACCCTACTCCGTTCAACGCATAGGGTTGAATTTCGGAAGCGCGACTTAAGGGTGGGAGACTTTCTGAATTGACCGTCTTGCGAATTTTATCGGCAAACTCTGTTTCGGTAGCTGTGTAGCGGATACCGCCCACTTGCTCCAGATTCTTTTGCATCAGTTTAGCCAGCGTTTCATTGGGGAGTAGGTTATACAAACCGGCCAGTACTTCATAGGTCATCGTCGTTTCTGTACCCAAGGCTGCGGCCTGAGCCGTTTTCATCAAACGCGCCCAAACTTCTTCCAAACCCTTAGCCGTCGGATGACGAATGGTGTATTCTACTTCTGCATAATCAGGAACAATGTTTGAGGTAAGCCCGCCCTTCTTGATAACGTAGTGAATACGAGTGGTTGAAGTCACGTGTTCACGCATCATATTGACCATGTAGTTCATCGCTTCTACAGCATCCAAGGCCGATCGACCTTTTTCTGGTGCGGCTGCCGCGTGAGCCGCCAGTCCGTGAAACTGAAAATTAGCAACGCGATACGCCAGTGATGAAGAAGGACTGGCGCTGTTGCCATCACCGGGGTGCCAATGCAACACGGCATCGACATTGTTGAACAGGCCCGCCTTAACCAGATACGTCTTTCCGCCACCCGCGCCTTCTTCGGCTGGGGTACCAATCAGTTGAATTGTGCCCGATTTACCCGACTGTTGCAGGTAGTTTTTTGCCGCAATAGCGGCAGCTACCGAACCCACACCAAATAAATTATGCCCACAGGCATGGCCATACGCGTTAGGAACCAGGGGTTTGCGCGTCGGAACAGAATCTTGCGACAACCCGGGCAGGGCATCCATTTCGGCCAGAATGCTTATTACAGGAGCACCTTTACCAAAAGTAGCTACAAACGCAGTAGGCATATCGGCGACGCCGGTCGTAATAGTGAATCCCTGGCTCTGGAGTTCTTTTTGTAAAAGACTACTGGTTTCATTCTCCAGATAACCTGGTTCTGCTAGTTTCCAGATTCGTTGAGCCAGGGCAGCATAATGAGGGTACTCTTTATCCAATTGGGCAACAACCTTTGTTTTTTCTGATTGAGAAAAAACCGGCCTCACCAAACAAAATACAATTAGTAGAGAAAATAAAGATTTAAAATAAAACATAAAGAGTAATTTTTGGTACAAAATTTCAAAAAGTAGGCAAAAATCAAAATAGATAAACCAGGAATTGAATATAAACAGTAAGGCGTAGATTACCTACTTTAACTAGCACTTCTAAAAACTGCCAATGGTAGTAAACGTGCGTGTCCGGGAAACCGTCGACTGGTACACCTCAACCCAGGTAGTAAATGCGGCTATGATAGCGCCATGAGGCATATTTTCTAATTAAATCGTAGATTTGCCGTTGTAAGCGTACCAACAGATCATGTAGGATTCAATTTCTTTCAGAGGAAAATAGTAGTGAAGCCGCCAAGTGGCTCGCTATATCTATTCACTTTTTAAGAAAGAAATTATGCTTACGCTACAAAATCTCTCCTATATACATCCTAACAAAGATTTACTGTTTGACAACATAAATCTTTCAATTAACAGGCACGACAAGGTCGCCCTGATTGGTAATAATGGCAGCGGGAAGTCAACTCTTTTAAAAATCATGGCCGGCGTTTTACAGCCGTCGACAGGCAGCGTAAAATTTGATTCTTTGCCTTACTATATACCCCAACATTTCGGTCAGTTTAATGACTTTACCATTGGCCAGGCGCTTCAGATCGAGGATAAATTAACCGCCCTTGCCGAAATTCTTGCTGGTCATGTTACGGAGGCAAACCTGGCTTTACTGAATGATGACTGGACGATAGAAGAACGTTGTCAGGAAGCTCTGACTTATTGGGGATTGGCCGATTTTGCGCTAACCCAAAAGATGGAAACCCTCAGTGGTGGCCAGAAGACCAAAGTTTTTCTGGCGGGAATCGCCATTCATCAACCCGAACTCGTACTGCTAGACGAGCCGAGCAACCACCTCGACACCTTAGGCAGGCAATTACTGTACAACTTTATCGAATCCAGTTCGATCACATTGATCGTCGTGAGTCACGATCGAGTACTGCTCAACCTGCTCGATTCGGTTTATGAATTAAGTAAACGGGGTATAACAGTATATGGTGGCAATTATGATTTCTATACCGCGCAGAAGCAGATTGAAAGCAACGCCTTGACGCAGGATGTCCGAAGTAAAGAAAAAGCCTTGCGGAAAGCCAGAGAGGTTGAGCGGGAATCAGTTGAAAGGCAACAAAAACTGGATGCTCGTGGGAAGAAAAAGCAGGAAAAGTCAGGGCTTCCGACCATCCTGATGAATACGTTTAAGAACAACGCAGAAAAGAGCACTTCTCGTTTGAAAGGTGTCCATACGGAAAAAGTCGGCGCCATTTCGCAGGAGTTAAGTGAGTTACGATCTGCGTTGCCCGAAACGGACAAAATGCGCTTTGGTTTCGATAATTCGACCCTGCATAAAGGCAAAATTCTAGTTACTGCCAAAGGCATTAACTACGGGTATAATCATCGGTTACTCTGGCAACAACCAGTAGATTTCCAGCTTATTAGTGGAGAGCGGGTCGCCTTAAAAGGCTTGAATGGTTCTGGCAAAACAACATTAATAAAACTGATTTTAGGCCAAATCTCACCGACCATTGGCACTATTTATCGGGCCGATAATCAGTCGGTGTATATCGATCAGGACTATTCCCTGATTACTAATCGACTCAGTGTTTATGAGCAGGCGCAGCAATTCAATACGACTGCCTTGCAGGAACATGAACTGAAAATCCGGTTGAACCGATTTCTCTTTACCAAAGACTATTGGGATAAACCTTGCAGCGTTCTTAGTGGTGGCGAAAAAATGAGGTTAATGCTATGCTGCCTCACAATCCGGAATCAGGCTCCCGATATTATTATTTTAGATGAGCCAACGAATAATCTGGATATTCAGAATATAGACATTTTAACGGCGGCCATTAATGAATACCAGGGTACGCTTATCGTAGTATCGCACGACCAGCATTTCCTGGAGCAGATTCATGTAGAAACGACTATTCGTTTAGAGTAATAGTAGGTCAATTATTTTTTTCAACTACAGATACACAGACATTTAACATATTCCCCGAGCTGTTTAAACTCTGCGTTCTATGTGTCTTTGTGATTAAGCATCTCTGGACTGTGTGACCCCGATGGGGTCAAATGTTTATAGTAACCAGGATCGTTCTATAGACATCTGACCCCATCGGGGTCACACAAAAAATAGCTCATTTAGAAAAAAAGAAAGACGACCACTTATTGGTCGTCTTTCTTTTTTTAGGACTTACATTTCGATATGATCTTTTTATAAAATCAATCCACTTCGTCGTAACATCGCTTTGGGCGATGGTTCGCGGCCCCGGAATTTCTTGTAGAGTTCCATTGGTTTTTCGCTTCCACCTTTTTCCAGGACGTTCTTACGGAAACTATCGGCAGCAGCTTTATTATCCAGCCCACCTTTTTCCTTGAAGAATTCAAAAGCATCGGCATCCAATACTTCGCTCCATTTGTAGCTGTAATAACCAGCCGAATAACCACCCGCGAAAATGTGCGAGAAGGCTGGGCTGATGGCTACCCCATCGACATGTGGGAACAAGTTCGCTACCGAATCCACCCGACCTTCAACTTGCGAAACCGTCTCACCGGTTGGTTTCTGGTTGTGATAATACATATCGATCAAGCCTAAACGCAATTGACGCAGATTAGCCATACCCGCCATGAAGTTCTGACTGGCGCGAATCTTCTCGATCAATTCATTCGGAATGACTTCACCCGTTTGGTAATGTTTGGCGAAGAGTTTGAGTGCTTCGGGATCGTAACACCAGTTTTCCATCACCTGCGATGGCAACTCTACAAAGTCGCGTGGCACACTCGTACCGCTCAGACTTTCGAATGTTCCATTAGCCAACATTCCGTGCAAACCATGTCCAAATTCATGAAACAGCGTTGTCACTTCATAGAAGGTTAATAACGAAGGTTTCGTGTCGGTTGGGCGGGTAAAGTTGCAGACGTTCATAATATGCGGACGGATATTTTCGCCGTTCTCAACCTTTTGTCCCTGCACGTCGTTCATCCAGGCACCACTACGTTTGCCAGGACGAGGGAAGTAATCGCCATAGAACACCGCCAGAAACTTTCCATCTTTATCGAAAACATCGAACGTTTTTACTTCAGGGTTATAAACCGGGATGTCTTTGCGCTCTTTGAACGTGATGCCATAGAGTTTGTTCGCCACCGTAAACGCCCCGTTTAGCACGTTTTCGAGCTTGAAATAGGGTTTCAGCGTCTCGTCATCGAGGTCGTATTTCTCTTTTTTCAGCTTTTCAGCATAGTAGTTGTTATCCCAGACTTGCAGTTTATCTTCCGTAAAACCGTGTCCTTTGGCATAGGTCGTCAATTCCAGTAATTGGCGTTCAGCAGCCGGACGAGCATAAGTTACCAGTTCATCCAGAAAGCTCTGTACTTTAGTACGCGAACCAGCCATGCTTTCTTCCAGTACAAAATCGGCGTGAGTTGGGTAGCCCAGCAAGTTTGCCCGCTCGTAGCGCAGGTTGATTATTTTCTGGATGATTGCCGAATTATCGTTCTTGTCGCCGTGGAAACTGCGGCCATTATAGGCCATGTATAGCTTTTTACGGAGTTCCCGGTTATCAGCATATTGCATAAACGGTCCGTAGCTGGGTGCCTGTAAGGTGAATACCCAACCCTCTTTCCCTTTTTGTTTAGCCGTAGCTTTGGCCGCTTCAATAACATAGTCAGGAAGGCCAGCCAGGTCTTTCTCCGACGTAACAGGCATCATGTACTCGTTCGTTTCGTTAAGTACATTCTCCCCAAACTGGAGCGATAATTGTGAAAGCTCTTTATCTATAGCACGCAGACGTTCTTTCCCTTTTTCGTCCAGATTAGCCCCATTACGAGCGAATCCTTTGTAGCTTTTTTCGAGCAGCATGGCGCTCTCGGGGTTCAGTTTCAGGCTGGCGCGCTGGTCATAAACGGCTTTAACGCGAGCAAACAGCTTCTCATTCAGGCCAATATCATTCCGATATTCACTTAACATCGGCGAAGCTTCTTTCACAATTTTCTGAAGCTCAGGCGAGGTTTCGGCGCTGTTCAGGTTAAATAATACCGACGTAACTTTTCCCAGCAAATCGCCCGATCGCTCAAGCGCAACGATGGTATTTTCGAACGTTGGTTTGGCCGGATTATTCACAATGGCAGCCACATCACTACGTCCCTGCGTCATACCTTCTTTCAATGCAGGTAGGTAATCGGCATTGGTAATCTTGTCAAATGGAGCCGTTTGGTGGGGTGTTGAATAAGGTACTAAAAATGGATTTTGCGACATCTTGGGTTGAGGGGGCGATGGCTGAGCGAACGTTGTCGACGCTACAAGGATCAGCAATACACCTGTTTGTTTGATTCGTTGATGACTTAACATACAGTTTTGCAAAATGAGTTTCCCGGAAAAATACGAAATAAAGACAAGTCGGCCAATGCAATGTTGCACAGGTGGTTGTCTAATTATATAAGTGGAAACGGCACAAAAAAAGTCGACCAAACTGGCCGACCTTTTCAACACTCCCTTCCTCTATTCTACTCAATATCAGTAGCGGCCATACCCAGGGCCGGGTCCATAGCCACGGCCTCGTTGTGCCGAACGCGATCCGGGGCCCATTTCATAAGGACGCATGTGAGCAATTACCTGATCGCGTTGTTGTGGCGCCAGTACCGCCATCATATCGAAAAATTGGCGTTGACGAGCCTGCCGGAAGAAATCGCGCTGCCGGGGATCACGGTAATCGATGTTCTGGGTTTGCTGATTGAAACGATCACGAATCCGACGGATTTCGCGCTCCTGCCGACGGGATAGATTCAATTCACGATCCCACCAGTCGAGGTGGCGGTCGAATTGATAATCGTCATAGTCGTAGTTATAATTGGGCTGACCGTACCCTGGTTGGTTATAGCCCGGCTGATTGTAGCCGGGTTGTTGGGGATAATTATTAGGCGATGATTGTGGGTAGTTGTAACGTTGAGCTAATACGCTGGTCGAGAGAAGGACGACCAGCGTAGCGCCAGTCAGCAGGGCTTTTTTCATGGTAGTGTATTGTTTTCAGGTTGTATTTGTCCCTTTGAACAATCACGCACGAAATGGTTTAATTAATTCTCCTAAAAAGTATAAAAAAGGTTTTTGGTTTACGGTTTTAGGGGGTTGGTTTATGGCAGCTGACACTTCAGCAACGTATGTTAGTGCGGTCAACTAACCGTAAACACAATACCGTAAACCTAATATTTGTAGTCTGTTAACTCATTCGCGTCTTCTTTTTTCAACACCAGTTCGTACTTCGCCCGATCGAATTCGCCTTCGTTATTGGCGATGAAAATAGTAGCCACCGTATTGCCAATAATGTTGGTGATCGATCGTGCTTCGGACATGAATCGGTCTACGCCAAGCAGCAATGCCAGCCCTTCTACAGGAATCACTTTAATGGCTGTCAGGGTACTAGCCAACACGATAAATCCGCTACCGGTCACTCCTGCTGCCCCTTTTGAGGTTACCATCAGAATCCCAATAATGGTGAGTTCCTGTCCCAGCGTAAGATCAACCCCAAATACCTGCGCCAGAAAAATGGTTGCCATAACCAGATAAATTGTTGTACCGTCGAGGTTAAACGAGTAGCCCGCCGGAACAACCAGTCCCACCACCGACCGCGAGCAACCCAGCGTTTCGAGCTTATCCATAATCTGGGGCAATGCCGACTCTGATGATGAAGTGCCTAGCACGATTAGCAACTCTTCTTTTATGAACTTAAGCACTGCCCACAAACTGATTTTGTAGTAGCGTAGAATCAGGTTCAGAATAACGAAAATGAACAGAATCATAGTCGCATAAACTGTGCCCATTAACTTCGCTAGAGGCAATAGCGTACTCAAACCGTATTTCCCTATCGTAAAGGCCATTCCCCCAAATGCGCCCAGTGGAGCCAATACCATTACCACACCAAGAATATTGAAAAACACTTTAGATAACCGTTCGAAGGTCTGAATCAGTGGTTTCCCTTTTTCGCCCATGCGGGTTAGCCCAACGCCAAACAGCATTGAAAAAACCAGCACCTGTAAGATATCGCCTTCGGCAAAGGCTTTAATGGCATTGTTTGGAACGATGTGCAGAAAGAACTCCGTCCAGTCCATGCCCGCCCCCTGTTCCGTGTATTTACTAATGTCCCCTCCTTTCACAGCAGCAGTCTGAACCCCATCGCCCGGCCGGATAATGTTGGCCAAAATCAGGCCAATTGCCAATGCGCCGGTTGTTACAATTTCGAAATAGAGCAGCGCTTTCCCTCCTACCCGGCCTACCTTTTTCAGATCACCCATATTACTGATACCCAGCACAATGGTCAGAAAAATAATGGGGGCAATCACCATCTTGATCAGGTTGATGAAGAGGTCACCCAATGGCTTGAGCTTAGCTGCTGTTTCCGGGAAAAGGTAACCCGTCAGAATACCCAATGTAATGGCAATCAGTACGCGAACGGTGAGGTTATTGAGGAGTTTCATCCGATAATGTATAATGAACAATGTGAAGTGATTAATGGAGACTTACTAAAATGAGTAATGGATAATGTACAATGAATAATGGGCGAGATCACTACCCATTGTACATTATCCATTACTCATTGTACATTATCTATTACAAGCTATGCAACTGCACAACCTGTTGCTTAATTTCGTGAATGCGTTCGTTAAAATTGAGGCTCAAAAAATCTACGTTCGGAACGATAATCGCATCGAGTAATTCTTTCACCCAATCGTGGTGCGGGATGCGCCTGCCGGTCTCCACACTCACGTATTTAGACGTTACCCACAGCACATTTTTGAGGTGGGTCTTGCCATCGTCAGTCATGATGTACTCCGTCACGGTGGTGTCTTCGTTCACATAAATCAGCCTCGACATGATGCGTACCCACTCACTGACCTGCGCGGGTCGTACATAGGCGATTTGATGCTGATAAACGACCCAGCTTGCTTTCAACTCCCGAAACAATTGCCCGGTACTAAAATCGTAGAGCTTAGCTACCTGATCTTCCCGGGCGTTGAAATAATAGTCGAAATATTTAGCGTTGTTAAGGTGCTGGAGCGGATCGCAGTCCTGAAAGCGGATAATCACCCGCGATTCGGTTTCGGTTGGGTAACTGCGGTTAGGGTCACGTTTAAACATAGGTCTGATTGAACCGCCGACGCGGCCAGAATTTTTATGATTATGCAGATTATTGTGATTTTAAATTCAATCAAGGCATTTTAAACAATCAATGTTAAACAAAATCAGGTAAATCATTTCAATCCGACAAATCATGGTTCAGACATTTTTGTGCAATATTTACGTTAGTACAGAAAATTTTCTGTTTTATTCCAATTCCTAAGCACGTATGAAAGGTCTTCGTTATGTATTGCCACTGGTGGCGCTATTTATTAGTCTAACATCGTTTGTTTCCATCGACGATTCTGACGCCGTTGTTGGCACCTGGTTAAACGGCACAAAAAAAGGGCACGTCCAGATTTATAAACAGGGAGGCACCTATTTCGGTAAGCTCGTCTGGCTAGGTCAGCCTACTGATCCGGCAACCGGCAAACCCCGTACCGATGAAAACAACACCGACCAATCGAAGCGGTCACGCCCATTGATGAACATGGTTCTGATGTATAATTTCAAGTTCGAAGGCGGAAACGTCTGGAGTGATGGCAAGATTTATAATCCTGAAGACGGGAAGGAGTACAATTGTAAAATGACACTGAAAGATCCCAATACACTCCTTGTTCGTGGGTATGTTGGCGTTTCACTTCTTGGCAAAACCCAGACCTGGACGAGGATAAAATAAGTTATAAAGTTGTAAGGTTAAAGAGTTATTTAGTGGTAAAGTCTAATCAATTATTCACCCATTATTACATTCATAGACTTTACAACTATGCAACTAAATAACTTTACAACTCTAATAATCGGCGCTGGACCAGCGGGATTGGCGATGGCTGGTCGACTTGCCCAGCTTGGTTTGCCATTTACCGTACTCGAAGCCAGTGATCATATTGGTTTCTCATGGCGGAATCATTATGACCGGCTCCACCTTCATACAGTTAAAGAGTACTCAGCGTTGCCCCATCTTCCTTTTCCGGCCAGCTACCCTACCTATGTTCCTCGCTTACAATTTGTTGAATATCTCGAACAGTATGCCGAGCATTTTAACATAAGGCCAAAATTCAACCAGAAGGTTAGTAGTATTCACCGTAATCAGGATGGCCAGTGGCAGGTTCAAACGGAAACCGACTTGTTTACGGCAGAGCGCGTTATTGTGGCGACAGGCTACAATCGTGTTCCGAATGCACCCGAATTGCCTGGTCAGCCTAATTTCCGTGGTATTATCTGGCATAGTTACGAATACCGAAATGGAGCACCCTTTCGAAATGAGAATGTACTGGTAGTAGGCATGGGTAATACAGGGGCTGAGCTGGCGCTAGATTTATTGGAAAACGGGGCTAAACCTTTTATTTCCGTGCGGAGTCCGATCAATATTATCCGGCGGGAAGTATTTGGACGACCGGCCCAACCCATTGCCATTCTGCTGAGTAAGCTTCCCAACTGGCTTTGCGATTACCTATCAAAATTAACGCAACGAGCAAGTGTGGGCGATGTATCTGTCTACGGCCTTGGCAAGCCTAAACACTCCCCTACTTACGACAACCGGCGTGGCAAAACGCCGGTTATTGATGTTGGTACTATTGATCAGATTAAGGCTGGTGCCATAACGGTCGTGCCCGCCATTGAACGCATTAATGCCAAAACGATAACCTTCTCCGACGGACGTGAACTGCCGTTTGATGCCATTATTCTGGCAACGGGCTATCGAACAGGGTTGTCCACTTTTTTAGGAGATACCTTATCGGCCCAACTATTAAATGATCGGGGTTATCCGAAAAAACTTTGGTTCGACGAGGCTCCTTTTCAGGGTCTTTATTTCCTGGGCTTTTCAGTGCCTGTAACTGGCGTGCTCAATCTCCTTACTAGAGACTCGGAGCGTATTGTTGACCATATTGTCGAAAACAATTTGATCCCGGTATAGTTCTAAATATGTAATCAAGGTGATTACATATTTAATCAACGTTATAACTATACGATCATGAACGAGACAACCATAAAAGGTGGCTGGAACGAATTAAAAGGTAAAATCAAACAAGCCTACGGAGATCTAACCGACGATGATTTAACCTATCAGGAAGGCCAGGAAGATGAAATGTGGGGTAAAATCCAACAAAAAACAGGCAAAACCAAAGACGAAATCAATAAAGCCATTGCCGATTTATAGTTCAGATTGGTAATTTATAGAAAAAGCCGGGGCTCCCAAGCTTCGGCTTTTTTGTGTCTTATTTGGCAACACTTTAGCTGGTAAAGCACGAATACTGGCATAAATTGAATCTGTTTAAGACCTTACTAAACTGCTATTTTTGCCATAATTGGGTAGTTCTGTGGAAAGGGGAATAATTCGTCATTTGAAAGAAAAATGAGACAGGTGATATGGTCCTATAAATCCGGACACGAAACTTATTTTAACTTCGTGTCAAAGCTTTTCGCCGAATGCAAACGTCCTTCTCAATGCCCCACCGTAAACTCACTACATTTAGCCGACTGGATGAAATGTTCACCAATTTTGGCTACAACTGGCATACGCCCGACTATTTTATTTCGCCCGATGAACCCCTTCATACCCATGTGCTGGGAACGCCCTATCGTGCCGACTTTTATGGATTGGCACTGTGTGTAGAAGGCTGGCTTGACCTGACAATCAATTACAAGCCTGTCCGTATTGAACCGTTGTCCTTTTTTGCCATCAGTCCCTTCAGCATTCTCGAACGAGGGGAGCAAAGCCCGGATTGTAAAGGTCGACTGTTGTTTTTCTCCAAGGATTTTCTGTTGACAAACTTAATTAACGAGCGTCAACTCGAAGCGTTCCGGTTTTTTGCGGGTAGCCCCTCTACACTGATCCATCTGACACGCGATGAGGCAGACCCGTTGCTGTCATTGTACGACGTTCTGAAAAAAAAACGGGATAATCATAACACACCCTACCATATTGACATTGTACGAAGCCTGTTTTTTGCCTATCTCTACGAATCGGCAGCGATTTATAAAAATAACAATCTGCCGATTGATGCCCGATTTACCCGAGAACTGGATCTGAACTTTAAATTCCAGCAATTGGTCAGCCAGCACGCCCGACAGGAGCACCATCTGCAATTTTATGCCGATGCGCTTTTTATTACGCCAAAATACTTGATTCAGGCCGTCAAAAAATCGTCGGGCCAAACACCCGGTCAATGGATCGACGCGGCAATCATCGAAATGGCCAAATCCTACTTGAAAAGTGCCCATTCGAGTATAGCCTCTATCGCCGAATCACTGCATTTCAGCGATCAGGCTTCGTTCAGTAAGTTTTTCAAAAAACATACGGGGGCGTCACCCACTTTTTTCAGAAATAGCCAATAAAGCTGGCCTATCTTCCGAATTAAGAATTTTAGACAAATTTTGGCGAGTTTCGGACAAACGCCACCATCAGCGTTTACGACATATTTGTGCCATAACTAGAACACAGCCTCAGTAGTCCGGTACAAGCTACATGTAGCTCATTAACGATAGCTGCTTCTTGTAAATTACTAATTGTTAATGTATTAACTCTAAGAAAAATTGCGCCAGCACATCTATAGTGCTGGTGGCAGGATCTGTATTGTTCACTAAAAAACCAAAAGTATGGAAGGCTCAATCCTCGAAAGCGTAAAAAACTCAGTTAAACATTGGTATTTACTTTTGCTCGTAGGGCTTATTTTTCTGGCAGTGGGCATCTGGACGGCGATGACCCCATTAAGCACCTATCTGACCCTCGCGGTTATTTTCAGCATCTCGTTTCTGGCTACCGGTATTGCCGAAGTCATGTTTGCCATCTCGAACCGTAAAGAACTGCACAGTTGGGGCTGGACACTGGTTTTGGGTATCGCCAATATACTGGTTGGGTTACTGCTCATTAACAATCCGGCGGTTTCGATCCTGACCCTGCCATTCTATGTAGGCTTCAACGTTTTATTTCGCTCATTTACGGCCATCGGTACCTCCATCGACATGGCCAACCGAGGCATTCCGGGCACGGGTAGCCTGCTGGGATTGGGAATACTCGGCCTTTTTTTCGCCTATATTCTTCTCTGGAACCCTGGCTTCGCAGGTCTTTCCCTGGTGATCTGGACGGCTCTCGCTTTTCTAACGGCGGGGGTGTATAGCATCTATTTTTCGTTTAAGCTCAAAAATCTCCATTCGCTGGCGAAGAAGTTTTCTTGACCTAACCATTCAATTGATCAATCAACAATAATCTACCTAACAAAATGGCAGAAAGACTATCCGATGCGCTGATGGAACTAGCGGCAAAAACCAGAAGCCTAGAAGATAAAGTGGCAGCCGCGCGCCAGGAATCGAAAGAAAAACTCGATCAACGAATCGACGAAACGAAGTCAGAGCTTGACGCTAAAAAGGCGTCGTTTGTCAATAAAACCGAAGCCATCGAAGCTGATCTCCATGGTGGTATTGACACATTTAAATCGTCGATAAAACAGCGCATTGAGTATATCAAAAGCGATGTGGCAAAGGCTCGACACCATCTTCAGGAAAAGATGGGCGAAACAAAGCATAAGTGGGATGTGGCATCGGCTGAGCGCCATTACGAAAATGCAACCGATTATGCAGTATCCTGCGTTGAGTGGGCGTATATAGCCCTCTCTGAAGTGGAATCAGCAGCCCTGGAAGCACTGGCTGCCAAGTGTAAACTGGAAGAAGTAAAGGCAAGCACTATATAATTTGGAAATCAAGCGTTGGGCTGACAAGGAAAAAATCGATTTTTTCCTTGTCAGCCCAACGCTTGATTTCCAGACCTTAAAAACTATGAGTGGAACCTTTTATAGGCCTCAATATTTTTCTAGATCGCTCCTGGCAGACGTATTATAAAACGAATTTGAAATTAACTCAAATACCTTCGTTATAGTAACCGTCCTCCAATGCTTCATTAATGGTTTATAAACTAACTTTCTATCGATAGATCTTATATGATTTTAAAATCTATCGATAGAAATGGATGCCACTTTACAAAATCAGTTTCTTAATACGTGTAATTGCAGCTGACAATTTTACCATCCTGGACTTTAAATGCACAGATTTCTTCAAAAAGGACTCTGCCATTTTCTTTAAAGTCTGCATCTAAAGCAAACGTGATAGCAAAAGCTGGGCCGCTTACAATAGGATCAGAGATGGTAAGACTATGGATGCTTGCAATAGTATTTCTAAATGCTCGCCCGCCTTCTATAACTTCCTGTTTGCTGGTTACGCTCTTGAAAAACTGTCCCTCAGGCTCGTTGCTTACTATTTTATCTGCATAAAAAGTAACCTGGGCTTCTTCAAACTTGCCTTCTCTTAAAAGACTTACTACTTTGTTGGCGACTTCTGTTGTTGTCATGGTTGTTGACTTTAAAGATGAGTTTCAACATTTAGTATCGTCAGATGCCCTATCCTTACAATTTCTTTCAACTTTTTTTGATTTTTCTTTTTGCAGAGCTTTTCTGGAGTTGATTACTAAATAAATGGCTTCGACAGTATGGTGGAAAATGGATCAATCAACCCAAAGGATTGGGTAAAAGACTATGCAGATTACCTATATGGGTATGCCATGACAAGGATAAACGATAAGGAAATTGCGGCTGAACTGGTACAGGAAACCTTTCTGGCAGCTCTAGAAGCACTATCAACCTTTAATCGAAAAAGTTCTATAAAAACATGGCTTACTGCTATCTTAAAAAACAAAGTTTCTGATGAATACAAGCGGATATCAAGAGAAAAACCTATCTTGGAAGAAAATAACAAAGATGATTTTTTCGAAGAAAACGGATTTTGGAAAGAAGCATATCAACCGAGGGAATTTGGATTGGAGACCGATTCTGCACTTCTAAACAAAGAGTTGGAAGTTATATTAACAAAGTGCATGAAAAAACTGCCGGGGCTTTGGAGATCCGTTGCATCTTTAAAATTTATTGAGGAAGAAAAGAGTACTATAATTTGCCAAAAACTTCAAATTACTAATTCTAACTTTTGGGTAATTATCCATCGGGCAAAATTGAACCTGCGTAATTGTTTACAAAAAAACTGGATAGGCTCATGAACTGGTACCAAAAGGTGAAATATGACTGCAGACGCACTACTTATCGTATAGAAAAACAACAAAATGGCAGTCTGGATATCTATAATACAATCGCCTTGTATACCCATCTGATAACCTGTCCTTTTTGTAAATTGTACAAAAAGCAAACAAAAATTATTAGGCAGTTACTACATAGCACTTTTACTGTAAGTAAAGAAGTTAAGTTGGATGATGCATTTAAACGTAGGTTAGAGCAACTGATTGAGAGCAGGTTAAAATAGTCAGCAAAAAATGATGGCTACCACCTTACTAACATGAATAGTGACCGAGACAAACTAATCATTTGGTCCCAAATCGGCGTTTTAGCCTACCTCATTTCAGACTTTATCCATGAGGTCATCGGCCACGGCGGAACTTGTTGGTTACTAGGGAACAAAATCACCTTGTTGACCTCCGTTTATTTTAAGAGTCAACCTGGAAATTTTCTGGTTGATCTTGGAGGGCCAATGGCTAATCTACTTTGCTGCCTGGCCATACTAGCGGCTTTACGAGTGGCCAAAGGAAAGGTTTTAATTTTATTGTTAATTCATCTTTTACTGTATAATAGCTTTTGGTTTATAGGGACTATTTTACAGTCCGCTATCAGTAAAACCGGCGACTGGACGTTTGCTATTCGAAAACTCAATCTAGGACAAATCGAAAAATACGTTCTATTAGTAGCGGGGATTCTTCTCTATGTATTGGTAAGCCGCCTTTTAAGAACGTATTTAAATCCATTAATCCGCATTACTGCCTTAACAAGACAAGATTTTCTATTTCCATTTTTGTTTGCTTTTCTATCAGCTTTTCTGGCTGGGCTTTTTTCTCATCGGGTAGGCTACAGGCAGCTACAGAAGGTATGCTTGAAATGGCTGCATCCTTTCCCATACTCTTCTTACCACTCAATTATACACGTACGAATACCTATTATACGCTCAATTACAAGTATGGCTTTGTCGTAACAATTTTATATATTGGCTTTTGTTTAACTCTTGGACGAGGAATAGCTTTTTGAGTTGATGAAAGCTATTAACAACAAGGGTATATCGTAACTAGGAGGACAAAATTCTCTTCTTATATCTTTGGGCTGGAGGGGCTATTTCTTAGTAAATTCCCTTACATAAACATCCGTCTCTTTAAATGCTCCCAACTGAGACGAGGGTTTATCAATAATCCGGGCGTTTCACGAAACGCTTCGATCAATTACTTCCTCTTACGAATGGACAAAATGTTGATTCGGTTTGTCAATTGAGCGCAAGAATCTGTACTTAGTTGCTCATAGCGTATCCAGACGGAAACAGGTTGGCTGGAAGTACCTTCATAAGCCACGGCCACCGAATTAGTATCCCAATAAGTAGCTTTGTAGATAACCGTTACCAGCCCTCCACCTCCACAAGACTTTCCCCAATTATCAATATAAAGATATCCTTTAGTGGTGGCGGCTACCTCCCCGGCTCAAGCCCTGCTCCTTCACATCCTATCAGCAAACAAAACAATAATAGCGTAGCAGGTTTGATCTCCATAATTGAAAGTATTTTTCGATAAGACCTTTAACTCTATCGGTTGGCAGGAATGACTGAACTCCATAGCTGTTGATAAGTACCCCAAAATTTTCCGTTGCCTAACTCTTAAAATGAGCATTCCCGAAAGCACTCCTGTTTGAGACGAAGGGGGCTTTATGTATCTGCTTCACTAATTGGGCGTTTCGTGAGCCTGACAGCTAAATAAACAGATAACTAAGGGAATTTTTAAGGGAAGTCGCATTGGCTGATACGATGGGGTGGGTTCATCATCCGAATGCTACCGGCCCATCATTTTCACCTGATCAGGGTTGTAGGGAATTCCATTGAGTATGGACAGACGAAGTCAGCACCCGATATTCGGCATGAAGAAGTTAATCCTACCTAGTAAACAGTAAAATGGAACCTTTATGTCGATTAAATGGTCGGCTCTAGGGACCGACCTCATGCTGAGTACAGGCACAACCTATGTTGTTCCTGAATTAAGCTCACACTCTTTTGGTAACAGGTATTCGATTTCAATTGATTTCGCATATGGAGATAAAACAATATTTGATTATTGACGATACCGAATCAGATGCGCTTTATTTAAAAGGTTTACTGAGCAAGTTTCCTTTTTTTAACCTGGTGGGCATAACACCGACGATTGAATCGGCTGTCCAGGTTATAACTTCTCAGGAGATTGATCTGATTTTTCTAGATATTAACCTGAATGGGCAACTAGGTTTAACGCTTCTTAAAGAGGTCATTGACTTACCGCCTGTTATTATTACCAGCGCTTATCCAGATTATGCTTTGGAAAGCTATGAGATTGGTAAAGCAGCTGATTATTTATTAAAACCATTTCCACTAGACCGTTTACACCTGGCATTGACGAGGGCATTTCAATCGCAGAGCCAAGTTAATATAGATGAGATTGACGCGATTTTCCTGAAAATGGGACGAAGAGCTCAACGATTTGCTTTTCAGGCGATTGATTACGTAGAAGCCTCAGGTATTTATACTAAAGTGTATGCGGACAACCAAGTGTATTTAATCAATGAACGGCTTGCTGCTCTGAGTGACCAACTTCCTTCCCGCATGTTTATTCGGGTGCACAAATCTTACCTTATCAATGTCAATAAAATCACCAGCTACGACCGACACACGATTTGGCTTGGCCACACAAAAATCCCGATTGGCAGATCATTTCGGCCTCGCTTGGAGAGCTTATTATCCTTGTTTGACGCAGGTGAAGAAAAGTCGGCATAAATTCATCCTTAATACGCTTATCATTCGCTTACAGGCCTGTTACTTTTTGTAACAGATCAATCAACTACCGTATACTTTACATCTTTTTCGTTTATCGCTTTGTTGTGCTTAGATCTATACGCTTTCTACTTACCATAGGCTTTTCAATTGGGCTCTCGGTTACGAGTTGGGAAACGGCTTACGCGCAATCTTTAGCCATTAGTCAGCTAAAAAATAGCTTGCAAAAGCCCCAATCTGACTCTATGCGAGCACTCAACTTAATTGACCTTGGACGAAATTATATCCAGGTCAATTTGGATTCAAGTTGGTATTATCTTCATCAGGCGATCTTCCTCAGCAAAAAGCTTCCTAATAAGCGCATACTTACCAAAGCGTATAATGCACTAGCCACGACTTATGTCGCCACGGGAGAGGCCAGTAAAGGGTTAGCCATCCTTCGGCAGGCGGATCAAATCAGCCGCGCCTATCCATTTGACAGTATTCGCCTTGAAGTCCAGGCCAGAATGACTCAAGCCTATCGAATTCAAGGCAATTATCAGCAAGCCCTTCGTATTGGATTAGCACTTGATAATGATCTCGAAAAACATCCTGAGCGACGAGCCGGACTCGTCGTTACCTTGTATAGTGAATTAGCCTTAATCCATCAGCATTTTCAGAATGATTCACTCGCTTTACTGTATTATAAAAAAGCTTATCAGTTTGCTACCAATAGCCGAAATAAACAATCCATTTTGGCAGCATCCGGTAATTTGGGCGAATACTATGTTACTCATCAAGAATTTAGCCAAGCGGAATTCTATCTAAAAAAAACTTTGGCAATCAGTCAGGAGCTTAAGCAAGATCATAGTACTGCTGAAACATTGCGTAATATTGGCGAGATCAAACGTAATCAGCATCAATACAAAGAGGCAATCACCTATTATGAACAGGCCCTATCGATTCAAAAGCGGATTGGTGCTAAGGAGTTCGTTGGGTATCTCTATCTGGAACTAGCCCAAAGCTACGGTTCCCTCAATAGCCTACCAAAGGCTTTATCTTTTCTGGAACAGTCAATTACGATTTTTAAGGCTATACAATCGGCTCATTATCTCCATCAGGCCTTGCTGGTTAAAGTTAAGTTGGAGCAGAGACTTGGGCACGCTGACCAAGCGTTGAAAGCCTTGCAAGAGGCCCAGCTCCTAAGTGATAGTTTGAACGGTTTAGAAAAGCAAAAAGCGATTGCCCAGATTCAAGCTCAATTTGATGTGGAGCGCCAACAAAACCAAATCGCAACTCTCAAAAAGGATTTGGCCTTACAGCAACAGACCAAGAACACGATACAATTGCAACTGAGTCTGACGCAAAGTCAACGAACATTATATATAGCTGTTTCTTTTCTGCTATTGCTATTAGCTGGCTTTATTTACATCAACTTCTATAAATTGAAAAGATCCCAACAGCTGTTAAGTCAACAGCAGGATGAAATAAAAACACAGAATGAGCAATTAACGAACCTGAATAAAACAAAAGATCAATTATTTTCTATCATTGGGCATGATCTACGCAACCCATTAGTGCAACTAAAACAGGAAATTAATCAACTTCAAATGGCTGCTCAGTTAGGTCAGAAACCAGTCATGGCTTCTTTGACTGGACTTGAACAGAAAACCGATAATATTCTAGCTTTATTAATGACCCTACTTGACTGGGCTTATGTTCAATTTAAAGGTTTCCAGACCAATTTACAGATCATCAATCTAACCGATCATCTCGCTCAAGTGAGTAGTTATTTTTCCGACCGAGCGAATCAAAAACAGATTACGATTATTAATCAAGTCGAAGGACATTGCCTTATTATGGCTGATCCTCAGCAGTTGGGAGTTGTGCTACGGAATTTGATTGATAATGCTATCAAATTTACACCCATGAGTGGCTACATCCGTTTGTTCGCCATTGAGCATGCCAATACTGTTGAACTTCAAATTCGGGATACGGGTATTGGTATGACTGAAGACATGATCAATCTTGCCTTTACGGAGCCTCAGGTTCGCCTAGGAACGCAAGCAGAAAGTGGGACGGGTTTAGGGCTTAAAATAAGCAGAGAGTTGCTTATCAAGCAAAATGGTAAACTCATTATAGAGGGTATTCCCAAGAAAGGAATTACGGTAAAAGTTTTTTTTGATAAACCAGCTCATGCTGATTTGACTAGCGATTAGCCTTTACGTAATACCTGTAAGTCGTTCATAGCAAAAAACGGGTCGTTTATGTCTATTATGAATTGAAGTACCTATCTATTATTAGTTTCGTAAATTACTAATAGATAGATAGGTAGGTGAGGATGAGCGAGAAAAAAATTAAAAATCATGGCAAAGTGGTGTCTGACCAGCATCAATTGAGTAAGAATGAAGCCAATCCTATATCAAGCTCGCCTGATCTAACAAAATTTCGGCTCTTATTGGCCCAATACAAAGCAAAAGTATTTGAGCAAAATGCCGATCTACTTCAACTGTAACGACTACAGCCTACGTCCATGAAACAAGGTCTGTCTGACTAGCCATTGTACGTTGTGCAATGAACGTGGACAAGCGGATTGAAGGCGATGAATTGCCACTTCGTCCGCAACGGCGTACCAGCCAGCTAACTCGTAAATCCCACTTCCGGTAGCAACTATAGAACGGTCTCCCTCCCTTTGGACCAAGCTATGTGCCCGTTAGGGTAACAGACCGTTCATCGTTGCAGCACATTCATCTACATAAACAGTGGCTCATCCTTCATCTTTAGCTTTTTTAAGTTAGGGTATTCTTTTTGCAACTGGTGTTTTTAGCTTGATGAATAAACTAATATGCGGCTCCCGGTTACGGTAGAGTAAGATTAAAAATTCTCTCTAGAGGTGTTTCAGGAAAGGTTTGTTTGAAATGCCAACTCAATAATATAGGGAGCCAATCAGCCGTTAAACGGTCTTGGTGAGTTATTCATGGCAAAAAACAGGTCGTTTATGTAGCTCGGCTGCCTTGTTGTCCACCTGTTGATAATTTTGCAAAATGAGTAACAGACAGGCATGTGAGGATGAGCAATAAAAAACAAAACAATCAAGGTGAAGATCAGTCCGATTGACATTTAGCAGAAAGGGAAAAGGCGGTAGTTTGCCTTACTTTTTTTCAGCTTGCTATTCCCTGGATTTATTCCTGAGAAGAAATAAAATTAACTAGCAATAAACCGCTTATAGCCCGTATACCTTTCATGAAGCGAAAGCGATTCGCAGCTGCTCAAGTCCAGCACAAATTTAAGCCAGACCAGGTCCTTTACTTAATTGGTGACGTTAATTACTGCATGGTTTATTTGCTCAACGGGAAGTCGGTTTTATCAAGCAGGACTCTAAAATGGTACAGTGATCGGTGGCCTCAGTTCGTGCGCATTCACAAAGCCAACCTGGTTAATCCTCAGCACATTCATAGCTGTGTTGTGATTTCCTCCATCGTAGCCCATCTGATTATGCGGAATGGAGCTCGTCTTTCCATTGGAAGAAGACGAATCAAAGAAGTTATCAATCAATTAGAGGGTAATTTGTCCATATATTCCACCGCTAATAGGCATCTGATGAGATCGGAAGAGGTCTTCTTTAGACCAGCGCATCATCAGGTATACGACCAGGAACTTGCCTGACTTGTCAGGTATATTCTACCTGACGGAGAGTATACGGCATACAGGATTTTGGCAGTTTGTTTTTCGGTCAATAGAATTGCAATGTCGCAGTCAAAAAACATCTATCTACTGGAAGAATACATCAAAACGTTGATCGTAACCGAAGTCGTCTTGCCTGGTATCGTACCCCGTCGGTGGGGACACGAGTTCTGTCGCTCAGAGCTTAAAGGTATTTATGGGGGGCTGAAATTTGTCATCAAAAGGGCCTGTCCACTTCTGGATAGCCATATGGTTGAAACATTTGAACAAATCGAGGAATCCAATCCGATCGCCATGCACTGGTTTCTATGCGCTTATTGGGAGAAACTGGTTGTGCTGTTGGCTTTTTATACTCATCTGGAGAAGTGTTACCAAGCCAATTTGAATTAAATGCTCGTTCGTTTATAGAGTCGCCTGCTAAAGCTATACCAACTGAGACACCAGCAGAGATTCATGACTCGACGTTCAAAGTAAAGGCCATGTTGACTGGTAAGCAGCATGAGCATCGATAGCTCTAAATAAGGTGGCTGTAATCCCGGTAAATTAATCGCCAAGTTGTCGGGAACACTAAATGGTCAGACTTCTATTTTTGATTGCCGGAGTCATGGCCTTACAATCAATATATAGTTATGCCTTTGACGCTTACTAATCCAGGTTTAATCTGGTTGGTTAATTTTGACAAATGGCAAACATAACCTAGATCGTTAAAAATTATTGGGTTTTTCCTGATCAATCCTGGCTGATAGGGAAGACTACTACAAAGACTAAAACCGCTTATATCTAAATTTATGGGAGCCACAAGAGGTAGCTTTGAGTGTCGACTCATGCGACAAATACAACGATCCTTACCGACCGTAACCATCTATATTGAGACCCATAATCCAGATTTTGCAGGGTGTATTATTACGATTTGGGATGACAAGATTGAAAAGAAAGTTGAACTCCGACTTTTGGAGAATGAATTAAATGAACTAGTGGAAGAAGTCCAATCGGCTTATATTTTAACGATCGCCAACTACTTAAAGAAAGCCCATGAGAAACTAGTTTCTGACAATCAGAAACTAGTTTAAGCTTACCCCATGTTCACCAGACAATACGCGTTACTGGGTTAAGCGTTTGGGATGATGGCACTCCGTCCAGTAGGCAATAATAGCCGCTAACTGAGCTTTCCAGTTAGCATAAGTGGACTTCTTTTCAAATAAGCCCTGAATGGTTAACTCGTAGGCTTCTTCGACCATTGATTCTTCAACGGGATGGGTCATAAACACGAACGGAATACACTTTTTACGCAGGCTGGGATCCTGATCGATTTGTTGTCGAAGCTCCAGGCCACTCATCCCCGGCATACTAATTTCTGAAATAATCAAGAAGGGAATCTCCTCTGTCGTCTTCAAGTAATCCAGGGCGGTTTGGCCGTTGGAAAAAACGACTATAGGATAAGGAAGGCCTAACTCCGACAAGGCCTGTTTAAACATATCATGATCATCCTCATCGGCGTCAATAAAGATGATGGGATGCTCGTTAATGGCTGCCTGGCTCATAAAATAAGGCTAAAATAAAAGCTCAGTTCTATACCGAGCTTTCCAAGTTTTTCTATTTTTCTAACGTTGAGAGAAATGATATTGATCTATGATAGAGCTGCATTAAGAGCAGCGAACAACTGAAGTTGGAAACCCGTTTGCCTTTTGAGGTGCTCAAATCATGCCAACTAAAAAGACATAAATTATCTTTTTGAAAATCAATGCATTACCAACAAACACTTGTGTTAGTACTGGTAAAAATCGGTGACTTTTATACCCAATTTTGTAGACGTAAACGCCCGTCCCTCCTTAACTGGGCTGGCCGGTAAAAAGGCAATCAGGCAATAACTGCTCAGTCTACTCGTATTGTGATATATTTGTGGACCATGCCCACACAGAATTCACGGATGGCTGTTGCTGCCAGCGGGTCCAAATCGTACGTACGTTTAACCTATATCCTATGACGAGTAAAGCACCCATTGTGGTGATTGAAGATGATGAAGATGACCAACTCTTTATTCAGCAAGCTCTTACCAGTTTAGCTATTATGAATCCGGTTGTCTTTTTTAGCAATGGCGTTGCGGCCATCGAGTATTTAATCACTGCCCCGGAAGCTCCTTTAGTGATTCTTAGTGATGTCAATATGCCAGCCATGAATGGAATTGAACTTCGCCAGCTGATTGATTTAAATGAGTACCTGAAACTAAAATGTATTCCCTTCGTTTTTTTAACCACGGCGGCCGATCAGGACCTAGTCAATATGGCGTATAAGATGACCATTCAGGGGTACTTTAAAAAAGAGCGCACTTTTGCGGGTTTACAAGAACAGTTACGCTCGATCCTAGATTATTGGGATAAATGTTTACATCCAAACAGTCGTTTTAACTAGTAATTGTTCAATTTAGATTCTAAAGATTCTCGGGTTCGCCCGCGTGGTTGATTCTACTTGATGGCTTAGACATTGATTAGAATCAAAATATCACCAATAGAATCGACAGAATCTACTTTGGCAAAGTATTAGTTAATGAATCCGCTCCAGGTAGGATCTCGGCTATAGGAAAAGGCCCATTAGTGTAGCGTGCACAAACCAGCATGGGTGCTTTCTTGTTGCTTTCTCCTACCATAAGCATTCTTTCTACAACACCCCTTCAAATAGTCCCCTTTTGCAGGACAAAAAAAGAGGTGGTGACTCACGATGTCACCACCTCTTTAAATAGGTTTAAATACTAGTACTTGTCCAATTTAGATTCTAGATATTCTCGGGTTCGCCCGCGCGGTTGATTCTAATTGATAAATTTCGTGCTGATTATCAACATAATAGCGGCAATAGAATCCGATAGAATCTACAGAATCTACTTTGGTAAAGCACTAGTTAGTTAATTTGGATTTGAGTCGGGGCTTTGGGTTTGGCCTCTTCCTTCTTGGGCAGTTCAATGTGCAGAATGCCATTCTCGTATCGAGCCTGGATCTGCTCTTGATCACAGGAATCGGGTAACCAGAACGAACGCGAAAAGGCATGGTAACTAAACTCCCGCTGGGTGTATTGACCCTGTTCATTTTTCTCTTCGTGCTGGGCCTGCTGCTTAGTCGAGACAGTCAGCTTGCCGTTATGTAAGCTCAGACTAAAGTCATCCTTCTTCAGGCCGGGGGCGGCTACATCAATCTGATAGCCCTCACTAGTTTCCTTGATGTTGACCGCTGGCACTAGCGTACCGACCTGAGAGCGGGTAATGCCGGGCCAGTTGCGGTTAAAGTTGAACCATTCATCCATATCTCTGCCCATGAATTCATCCAGTAGAGAGGGCAGCTGTCCGTTTCCATTGAATTTAACCAGTGACATAGTTGTAAAGAGTTTAAAGGTTTGACATAAATGTGTGTCAAAAAGCCTCTAAACAAGCTTTATGCCAAAAGTCAGTGGTATTCATTGGATGCATCAGAAAATGACAAAATGACATTCTCTGATTGAGGTCACTTGTCAGCCAGACAGGATTGCGCTTACAGATCCCAATCTACCCAAGGGTCAATCTGTTTGGCCGACCCATCGGCAGCCTTATCGACTTTTGAACAGGGATATGAAGTAGGGTAGTCAGAACCCGATTGATCCACGTTTACCAACGGCGGCATCAGCATAAATAACAGGGCATTTTGGTGCTACTTTTTTATAGACTAGTGGTAACCGTCGCTTAAAATAGGTGTTTCAAGAAAATTTAAGCCCAAAAAGAATTTAGGAGAGGAGTCCCAATAGAAGCCGTGGCTGGCTCATTTCGCCTAAAGCAATTCGTTGGCTTGTAATGTTTGCTGGCTTCAGTCGTCTTTGCTAGTGTATCCTCCATATCCTACTCATTATGATGCGTTCATTATCCATTGTGCTGGCTATTACATGGCTGAAATTGACTACTTTCGGCCAAACTACATCACCCCCGGACAGCTTTCGCGCTTACGCTGCCCAGCAGAATAAGGTGATCAATCAGTTAGTGGCCGATAAGCAGTATCGACAGGCAATCGACCACTGTGATGACTGGTATAAGACCTATGCGCAATTAAATGAAGAACTTAAACGGCAATTTGCGGGGATACCCGCCGATCTTTTCTATGCCCAGGCCCGCTTTTATGCCTTACTCAAGGATAAAGCTGGAGCGACCAGGGCCTTTGACAAAGCGGTAGCGGCCGGCTATAAAAATTATAAACAGGCACTGACCAATCCAGATTTGGCCTATATCCGTACGGACAAAGAATTTGTCAGACAATTAGCGTTGATACGACGACGGGGTGATTATCACTTCATCCTACAACAGGAGAAAGACTATTCGTCTAAGAGCCCTTCTGAGCTGCCTGGCTTCACCTATCAGTCTGCCGATGAACCGCAATTGGTAGCCTTGCGACACCAATATAAACTTGATTCCATAGCCGGGCAGGGCAGTGACGTCTCGAAGGTTATCAATCTGATGAACTGGGTGCACGATCGTATCCCTCACGATGGGAATCACGAAAATCCGTCATCCCGTAATGCCCAGGACTTACTGACGGTGTGCCAGCAAGAGGCTCGGGGGTTAAATTGTCGAGGCTTATCGACGGTGTTGAACGAGGTGTATCTAGCGATGGGCTTCCGGGCTCACTTTGTGGGCTGCCTGCCCAAGGATACCACTGATTTTGACAGTCACGTGATCAACAGTGTTTATGTACCCAGTGTTCAGAAATGGCTGTACATGGACCCTACCCAGGCTGCTTACCTGATGGATGAAACCGGCCAACTACTCAGCATTAGCGAGGTTCGTCAGCGGTTAATCGAAGGGCGTCCGCTTTTACTCAACCCCACGGCGAACTGGAACCATAAGGTAACGGCTACTAAAGTTGACTACCTCGACGGCTACATGACCAAAAACCTTTACCAGTTGGAGCGTCCCCTAAATAGCCAGCGGGATTTAGAGACCCGGCAGGAAGGCAAGGTTTTACACTATGTCCGGTTAGTGCCTTTAAAGGCTTACAATGCACGACAGACCACGCAAACAAGAAAGGGTAAATTGGTGACCATCGTTACCCATTATACAAGCGATCCAACCGTTTTCTGGGCGTCCGACTAACTTGTTTTCCATCCGGAGCCTAAGTCTGGTGGTGGAAATTGATTACTGGATATCAGCCCACCAGGTGTTTCGGTTATTCCTGCGCTTATTAACTAGCTTTGGAGAGGCTAGGCGGACGACCGCAATGGCGGCCCTGCGTGATTTATCCAATTGATCGGTGCCGTACCATTCCGCAGCAAAAGCGCCATCAATGCCCGAAGGTCCAGTTCGTCAGTGCTGCTGGTTACCTGACGGTATATACTGGCGAGACTGACCGTCCATCCGTAAACGCTTTAGTCCTGAAGACAAACGGGCAGATACACTAAAAGCAATCTTGTGGTGTTTTTAAAGCAATAAAAACACCACAAGACGGAGAGATTACGTAACGGCCATGGTTATCATGCTTAACGAAACGATCAGGCAGAATGGAATACCTAAAAATTGAGCCGGCAGATCACTTAAAACCCTATGTTCACTGGTTTGGTCTATTGCGAAGCCAACAGAGTGAGGCATTAACTCATACCTTCAGGATTGTTTCGGATGGCTGTCCGGGGCTTATCTTTCAGCAAACGGCGGATTCTTTTTATACTATTGACGGAAAGCCTTTCCCGCATCTATACCTGCACGGTCCGGCAACGACCCATTCGCAAAATACGGCCTCTGGAACGTACGGTATGATCTTTGTGCATTTCCAGCCGCAGGCCTTAAAAGCCATTTTTGGGATAGACGCCCACGAGCTTACCGATGGCTATACTGCATTGGACAGTGTGCTGAAAAATGACCTGTGCGACAGACTTCTTACCTCAGAAGATACCTATGAAAGAATAGCCCTGCTGAGCGATTTTCTTACCCAGCAACTTATTCGGAATCGTCCCAAAGCCGACAACAGAGTCGCTTTTTTCATCCGGCAGACGGCCAATCATAACTGTAGTTTGAAGGAAATACAGTCACAACTAAACCTCTCCGAACGTTCGCTGGAACGACTGATCAAAACGAATATCGGTCTTTCTCCCAAACGATTCATGCGAATCAATCGGTTTCAGGCGGCACTCCGGTTGCTGGATACGCAGCCTACCCAATTGCTGACCCATATCGCTTACGAAAACGACTATTTTGACCAATCGCATTACATCCGTGACTTTCGGGAGTTTGCAGGTGCAACGCCCAAAGAGTTCTTGGCGAGAGCAAATGGGCCATTGGTCAATTTCCCCGAATGGACTTAATTACGGCTGTCGGGTTTGTACAATTTCTGGCTAATTGCCACTCCTACATTTGACTGGTCAATTAAAAACAGTGAAATGGAACAAGCTAGAAAAATCACCGTATTTGGAGCCACGGGTAAAATAGGGTCTGATCTTATCCAATTGTTTTCGGATGCCAAAATACCCGTTACGGCGGTGACGCGTAACCTGGAACGAGCCATTCCGTTACCTTTTGTGGAATGGCATCAGGCCGACATGGCCCATGAGGAGCAACTGATCCCTGCCATTGCTAAAGGGGGTGGAGTTTTCCTGACCTCCGGTCCCAGTCCAGATTTTGTAAAGGATCAAACTAATGTGATCCGGGCCGCCCAAAGAGCAAGGGCCGCCCATCTCGTTAAATTATCTTCCGGGGAAGCCGATGCCTGCTCTCCCCTCTTTATTCCCCGGCTGCACGGTCTGGTCGAAGCGGCATTAACCCAAGCGGGCATTCCCTATACCATCCTAAGGTCTAACGGCATGATGCAGAACTGGCTGGGCGATCTGGCTGAAAGTGTGCGTAAGGACCGCAAATTCCACGAATCAACGGGCGATGGGAAACGAGCCTACGTAGACAAAAGGGATGTCGCCGAAGTGGCTTTCAACTGTTTGACAAAGCCAGAAAATCACTACGCTAAAACCTATTTCCTGACGGGTGGCGAGGCTGTGAATTATAATGATGTTGCCGCAGCGATTTCCAGCGTTCTTCAGCAACCGGTGGCGTATGTGCCCATTTCTCTGGAAGACGCACGCCGGGAGATGGAACAACAAAACCTACCTCCTGCTCTGATCGAAACCTTTATTGCATACGACACTGCACAACGTAACGGCGAAAAAGCGTTGGTTACTGATAGTGTGAGCAAAATACTGGGTCGCCCACCGCGTACGATAGACCAGTTTTTCGCCGATCATGCCGACTGTTTTCGGTAGTCATTATCGGATTTTATATACTTAGAGAGCACCGACTTCGACAAATCGTACAGCAAACACTGTAAATAGCTGTGTGTCATTCAATAGTTAAATACCCTTTTCCAGCCATTCTTTGAACGCAGCTACTTTCAGGCGGCTGACGATGGCTGTTTCGGCCAGGGGAACAACCAGCTTAACCACGATTTTTCGGTTGAAATACGGCTCAATCGACTGGATCGCGTTGCGATTGATGAGCATTTGTCGGTTGATGCGGTAAAACTGATGTGGATTACAAACCGATTCGATGTATTCCAGATTTTTCAGGAGCGGGTGCCGCTCTCCGCTGAACGTATATAACTGTACGAGTTCATACTCAATCGTAATGGCCGCAATGTCTTTAGTGTAAATGACGATGGATTTTTCACGGTGCTGGGTCAGGAAACTTTCCTGATAACTTTTCTCTCGGGGAGGTGCCAACAAAGCGGGATTGATGGCTTTCTGGCTGAAGCTGGCCACCAGGTTTTTATACCGCGTCAGGGCCGCGTGGATTTCTTCCTCCCGAAACGGTTTCAGGATGTAGTTGATGCCGTTATTCTGAATAGCCGCCAGGGTGTAATCGTCAAAAGCGGTGCAGAAAATGATCGGAATGGCTACGTCGACGTACTGGAAAATCGCGAAGCTGTGCCCATCGGCAAGCTGAATATCCAGAAAGATCAGGTCGATTTTGCTGTGGTGCTTCGTCAGAAAAGCAACGGTCTCCGCAATGGATTCGAGCGTGGCCGTGACTAGAAAGTCGTCGTCCTGCTCGATGATTTCTTTCAGGAGCTGGGCCGTGTGCTTTTCATCTTCCACAATCAATACGTTCATCAGATCAGTTTCAGTTTTACGGCAAAATGGGTGTCGGTTTCGTGGACGAGAAGGCCATTCGTTACGTTCAGCAAGGTATAGCGTTGCCGGATATTATCCAGCCCGTAACCCGACTTTTCCGATTGGGACAGCTTCGGTAGTTTCGGATTGCTGACCACTACGTAAAAATCGTCACTGGTGGAGATGCTGATACGCAGTGGGTTTGCCGAGGTCATGGCGTTGTGTTTGAAGCAGTTTTCGGCGACGATTTGTAAGGAAAGCGTGGGAATCAGGTAATTCTGTAAGGGCTCGTCAATCTGAATCGATACGTCCAGGCTGCCTTCGTTACGGGTCTGCATCAGAAACAGATACGATTTCAGCACGCTCAGTTCCTCCCGCAACGGAACCGTAGACGCTTCGTTGTACTTGAGCGTTTGCCGGTAGAAATCCGACAGGCTGATCACGAATTGTTCGGTCGATGGGTGTTGCTTGCGGGCCATCATCCGCAGCGTATTCAGGGAATTGAACAGAAAGTGCGGATCGACTTTGCTGCGTAATTGCTGGAGCTGTACCCGGTAGTTTTCGCTCTGCATCTGTTCTTTTTCCAGTTCCAGTCGGGCAATGCTGGAACTGGCGCGGAGGGCATACTGAATGATGAGAAAAAGAAGACTGGCAAAAGAGAATTTGAGCAGCAGATTCCAGCGGATATACTCAGGATGGCTGAAAATGAAAAGCGAGAAGAAACTGTAGACCAGTACGATATACGCCAGAATGATGACCGCCGTCAGTTCCCATCGGTGTCGTCGGCTCTGGTTTGTGGTGTACAGCAGCAGGTACCAGAGCACAAACAACACAACCGACGCGGAGAGCCACCGGCTGTAAAAATCCAGTTTGCCGTCGATCAACGCGTTGGCGTTGGAGAAGAAATTAAGCCCTGGCAAAATAGCCGCCAGGGCCAGCGGAAGCAGCCAGTTTATGTTCAGTTTCATCGGTATGATAGGCTCACTCGTTTCGGTTTAACACCAGGTGATAACTGACCTGCATCCGTAGGCCACGGGCATTGAAATCGACGATCGGTTGGGTGGGTTTTCCGATGGGAAACGTAATAATCGACCAGTAGGGCTGACTATTATTGCCGTATAACTGAATCTGATTCCGAAAATCGTATCCCAATCCGGCCGAAAACTTGTGCCGTTTTTTTACCGTCACGGCCAGCGAACTTAGTCCGTACCATTGCGTCACCTTAACGTACTCACTGTGGCGGCTCTGCTGCGACAGTCGATAACTGGTCAAGTTACCCGAAATTTCGCTTACCCAACTGATCGACTCACTCAACTGATAGTCCAGACGAGGACGTATCGGCAGCAGACCCGACAGATGCAACCGGTCGCTGATGTCGTAATGGATGGCAATAAACGGGTTTATCTGGTAACCGAAAAATTGCCGGGCCAACTGCACGCCCGAACCACTCGTCAGCCGGGGGCCGTGCCGAATCGTGTAACTGCCGCCGATGGCATACCGCATATCTTCTCCGCTGATGTCAACAAAATCAGAGTATAACCCGCCCTGCACAAAAAACTGAAGTTTGGTGGTCTCACTGTAATTGCGTTGCCAGAACAGATTGAGATCGAGTCGGGTGACCGAAAACGATCCTTTGTCGGGCAGGTCGAGCTGGCTGTTATTGAATTGGAAACGACCTCCGATGATCCGTTTTTCGGTTTTCAGAATCGGAAAATTCAGGAAGGCAGCCACGCTGTTTACGTGGCCTTTCAGCGAATCGTTGCTCAGGCGAGTATGTCGGTATTCCAGACCCGCAATCTCCAGATTAGGTCGCTGGGCCTGAACCACGAACGTAGTTAGAAAAGCCACTGGGAACCCGAACATTCGGACGGCTGAGGGAAGTAGGGTGAGTCGCATGGTTTACCCCCCAACAATTTTACCATCCACCATTTCGATCACCCGGTCGCAGTTGGCCGCAAACTCATCGTCGTGCGTGACGGCAATGATGGTTTGTCCACGTTCTCGGGCTAATTGCCGGAAAATATCGAACACTACTTTTGTATTTTTGGAGTCCAGATTGCCCGTTGGTTCGTCGCCCATGATAATGGCTGGATCGTTGATCAGGGCACGGGCAATGGCAACCCGTTGCTGCTGTCCACCCGAAATGCGGGATGCTTTTTTGTCTTCGTGTCCTTTGATGTCCAGCATGTACAGAAGATCCAGGGCTTTTTTTCGAATCTGTTCCGGGGGCTGTTTGCCCAGTTTCAGGGCGGGCAACATGACGTTATCCAGCACCGAAAACTCCGGCAGCAAATAATGAAACTGGAACACAAAGCCGATGTGTTCATTCCGGAACCGGGCCAGTTCGTTCTGTTTCAGCCCCGTGAGTCGAGTGCCATTGATCTGAATCGTGCCTTCATAATTCGTATCCATCGTGGAGAGCAAATACAGAAGCGTCGATTTCCCGGAGCCTGATTTCCCGATCAGGGCCAGAAATTCGCCCGGCTGCACGTCGAACGAAATGCCTTTCAGCACCTGAATGGTTTCGGGGTCATGAAAATATTTGGTGATGTTGTTGACCGAAAGGGCAGGTTGCATGATTAGCCTCTTAAGATTTCTACGGGATCGATTTTAGATGCTTTTCGGGCGGGCAGATACCCCGCAACGAACGTCGTCAGGAGCCCAAACACCAGCGCCATCACGTAGTCGGTGGGGATGTAGGCAATGGGTAAGGTCGAGAGCGACGCAATTTTGAAGGGAATCCGGTCGACGCCAGCTGAGATGAGAAAGCCCAGCAACAGCCCCACCAATCCACCCATAAACCCGATGGCAATCGACTCAACCAGAAAGATTTGAACAATATCTTTTCCGTCGAAACCCATTGCCTTGAGGATCGCGATCTCCCGCATTTTTTCATTCACCGTCATGTTCATGATGTTGTAAATGCCGAATCCAGCTACAATCAGGATCGTCAGGGAGACAGTGATGGCCAGAATATTGCGGAGCACGTTAGCCGATTCCAGTTGCGAGTTGCCCTCCTGCCAGGCTTCAGTTTTGTACGATACCGAAGCACCAACGCGTTTGGCGGTGGTGCGGGCATCGTTGTAATGCCGCACATTGGCCAGTACATCCGTGGCATAGCTCTGGTTTTTCGACAACAACTGACGGGCCGCCTGAATCGAAATAATGGCTCTGGATTTATCGACGCTGGCAGATCCGGTTTCGATCAGACCAACCACTTTATAGGTTTTCAGGATACCGTCGGACGTACTGAGCGAGATGATGTCGCCCATCTGAGCACTAATTTTGTCGGCCAGACCCGTCCCCAGAATCACGCCGTCGCTGCGTCGTTGCAGTTCATATAAATCGCCCTCCGTGATGTATTGGGCGGTATGGAACAGCTGATTTTCGTTGTCAATATCGACTCCCGACAGGCTGCCGCTTACCTTGCTGACCCCGTTGTGAAAAAACACGTTTTCGTTGAGCTGCTCCGTAACCGCCACTACGTCGGGAATCGATTCCAGCAGTTCCCGAATCGGTTCAGCGTTTTTGATGCCTTCCGTATACTGGATTCGTTTGGGGTTGCTGATGAACTGCACCGTATCAGACCCCTTCGGAACGGGCAGGAGCTGACGGGCTTCTTTGGGTAGATCGTTGTACACCCGGATGTGGGCCATCGTATTGAAAACCAGTTCCGCCTGGGCATCATTGACCCCGCTGGTGAAGCTGTTCATGAAAATGTACATCGAAATCCCGAACGTAACGCTCAGTACGGCCACAATCAACTGGCGTATTTTGGACGTTAGATGGACCCAGGCAATTTTGTTGTTAACACTCATGGCCTTACTCATTGGTGCGAAGAATGACGTCTTTGTCTGAAATACCCGACCGGACTTCCACCCAGTCTTTGCTTTTATAGCCCGTGACGATGGCTTTCTCATCGCCCGATTCGAGGGTTACGTACTTTCCTTTGCTCAGGTAAGGGGTCGGAATAACCAGTACGTTGTTGCGGGTGCCGGTGACGACATTGGCCTGTAGCTGAGTCCCCGAAAAGAGCACCGCAGGCGGCTGAAGTAACTGGGCTTCGACGACGTAGGATTGCTGACTTTCGTCGAAGGCCGGGTATATTTTCGATAGACGAGCCTTGAAAACCGTATCGGGATAGGTGTTCAGTTGCACACTGGCCGACTGGCCGAGTTTGATTTTGGCGATGTCGTCTTCGGCCACAAACAGTTTCAGGACGCTGGTTCCACTACCAATCCGGGCAATGACTTCACCCTTACGAACCAGCTCTCCTTCTTTCTTGTAAACAGTCAGCACCTGTCCGGGCCGGGTGGCTTTGAGTTGGTAATCAGCGAGTAGTGATTGTTGCGAGTTGACCTGGGTTCGGCTGGTGGCGGCCTGGAGTTTGAGCGACCGTTCCAGCTCCTGATAATTTTTTTTCAGTACGTCCAACGCACTGGCCGACGCTTTGTACTGCAATTCCGCTTTTTCCAGATCCAGTTGCGACACCGAATTGCTGGCTCGCAGGGTCTTATACCGCTGCCAGTTCATGCGGTCCTGCTCAAGCTGGGCGTTGGCCTGATCGATCTGCACGCGGAGCTGGCTAAGTTGGGGCGATTGGGTTGAGGCATTGCGGGCGGCATCCGTGTAGACGAGTTTGGCTTCGGTGAGCTGGTTGGCCGGAATGTCGCTTTTGATGTGGGCCAGCACGGCTCCCGCCAGCACGGGATCACCTTCGCTGATCGAAAGCTGTTGGAGCGTACCATCCACGTTGGCCGCCACAACGTATTCGTTTTCCTGTTCCATGTGTCCACTGGCAAAAACCGCTTCTTCAATTGTTTTTCGCTGGGGCGATGTTTTCTCCGGGCTATGGCAGGAAGCCAGCACCCAAAGGCACGTAGCCAGGCTGGCATATTGGCTGAATGAATGGGTATTATTCACGCTGAAAGTCGAGTTGACGGATGAAGATTTTGTAGTGGGATACGCTGTAATTGCTCAGACTCTGGACGTAATCGTTCTGAGCTTTGAAGAGGTCATTGAGCTTATCGAGCCGCTCGTCCAGGCTGATAATGCCCCCGTCGTAGCGGTTCTGCACGTGGCGGTCGTTCTGCTGCTGCAAGGCCAGAATCTGCCGGGCTTTCTGTAATTGTCCCCGGTTCTGGTCGTACTGAAGTAGCAGCGTCTGGTCTTCCTGAGCGACCTGATTCCGGGCCTGGGTCAGTTGCAGTTGCTGGGCCTGGATACTCAGTTCCGACTGGCTGATTTTCTCACGCGTGGCAAAACCTGTGAAGATCGGTACGTTCAGCCGCACACTCAGGAATTGCTGGGGCAGCCGATTGGCGTTGGCGAAATCCGTAAACCCGCCGGTGGCCCAGGAATAATTGTACTGATACCCCACCGACAGGGACGGATACAGCAGCGATTTACTTTGAGATAACTGAGATTGGGCCAGTTGAAGCATCGATTGCTGAAGCAGAATGGCCGGATGCGTAGGGGCAAACGAAATGGGCGACGCCGACTCGGCGGGTTGCTGCCAGGTCTCGGTCAGGTTCAGGCTGTCGGTAGTATTCAGTTGATTCTGAAGATCGTAGGTCAGTTGTCGATACTGGGTGCGAATGTCGGCTAGAGTACGTTCGGCCTGTAACTGCTGAATCATAGCCCGGTTCCGCTGTTCTTCACTGACCAGTCCCTGGGCGTATTTGTCGGCTACGTGCCGGGCAATGGCCGATGTGGTCGCTAGATTGCGGGCATAAATGGTGTCGATTTCCTGACTCAGCAGCAGAGCGTAGTACGTACTGGCCAACTGATTGTACATCGCGTAGCGGGTCTGGGCCGTCTGTACGGTGGCTACGTGGGTCTGTACGCTGGCCGTTTTAGACGCAAACCATTTCTGAAAATTCAGCATGTCCCATTGAGCCTGAACACCCGCCGTATAGATAAACGGTCTGCCAAACGTCAGTTCACGGTAGCTGTTATCGGGAGCCGTCGGATTCGTCAGTTTCTCGGGAACCAGCGTGGGTTGCAGCGTGATATTGTCGGTAAACGCACCGCTACCACTGATGGTCGGCAGGCGATACGTTTTCGACTGTTTCTCCGCGGAACGGCTGATCTGCTCCTGAAGCCGGGACGTTTGCAGCGGCAGGGCGTGCTGATCGGCATAGCGGAATACCTCCTGCAAGGAACCGAACTGCTTCTGAGCCACCGCCATCGACGGAGCCAGCAGCCAGAGCAAAGCCAGCAGCAGATTGCCGGTGAGTGAGTGATCTGGACGCATGACTTACAATTTGGTCCAGGTTTGTGACTTTGAGAGAAGGCCCACCGAGCCGGTAATTTCAAGCGTATGCCCATCCAGCACACGGGCCGAGCATTTAGCCGTTTTGCCTTTCTTGATCAGGAACAACGTGCCATTTCGGAACGACTTGCCATCCTTGGTAATTAGCCCGGCGATTTGTTTCTGACCGACCAGCGTTTTATCCTCGGCTTCCCGAATCAGGGCGTCGTAGGCGTTGCCATTTTTAACAAATTCGATCACCCGGCTTTTGTCGTCGCTGGTCCATTTACCCGTAAGTGGATCGCTGCCCGATTGGGTCAGCAGGTGCAGGCTGAAGAGCAATCCTGCCAGAACTGAGCTGATTGTTTGCATGATACGATTGGTTTCGATGGATGCAAACATGGCCCCTTCCGGCCCGGCTAATGGGATATTTTAGGGTGAATTGAACAGATTGACAGGCGAATTGAACAAGGGGGAAGGCCAGTTGGCGGGGAGTTTTTTTGACAGCCGGGCCGCCGGGCGGATTTACAGCAAGGTTTCAGCGTGCGGACTTCGGCACTTATGAAAAGTCAATTACCGAAACTGGGTGACTCACGCGTTCAACCGACATTTTTTGTATACTGAATGGTTTTCGTCACCCGTTGCATAATCTCAAGAAAGGCTCGTGGCTGTTGCAAAACTCTGCTTCCCGCATTGATTTTTCAACATCTGAAATGGCGAGTAGGATTTTATATCATCGTCTACCCTTCTTAGTTGAGAAAAAGCACGCCAAAGCCCAGCAAAGTGTCTTGAAAAGACAATGACCACTCGACCTTTAAGGCTATGGCCTGGCTGACGCGGTGGATTTGGTGGTGAACTTCATATACTTCTTCAGATTGAAGGCCACAGCTGCCATCAGCATCACCTTGTGAGCCCCGGTTTTGCCTCGTACATTCACCTTCCGTAATCCATAGTAGTCCACCAGACTGCCTAAGACCGGTTCTATTGTCTTATGGCGTAGCCGTTTCATACGCTTGCCCCGCCGACTTTGCTGACGCTCCAAAGCTCGCCGATAGAAGGGATCATAGGCCGTCCGGATAATCTGGCGGCACTAACTCTTGGGCACACAGGTGGGTTTGAGCGGACACTGTTTGCAATCTTGGTAATCTGCCCGGTAGACTTTCTACCAGCCGCCATCCGCGGTCTTGTCAAACGTCTTAAACACTAAATGCTTGCCCACTGAGCAGGTAAAGTGATCGGCTTGAGGATCATAGGGAAAGCCGTCGATTTGGGGCTTGTATTGGCCAAAGGCGGAATACGACTAGGTCAATCGACGGGTTGCTTGTATGGTCATAGAACTGTTTAGTGACCTCATAGACAAAGGTTAGGTCGAGCGTCTCCTTTAACCGACGATAGAAGTTATGCTTAGGGACGCGGCTGGACGGTTGAAAACAAGTGATTTGCTTTTCGATATACTCTTTTCTCCCTTGCATACCTTAAGATACAGAAAAGGCCACTTAAATACCTAAGTAGAGTTGTGCAACAGCCACGCTCCCATGCATCGACGAATACTTGATGCATGGGAGAGGCTCTTGTCGTAACTCGTTGATTTAGTCGCTACGTAAACTTTTTACTGGGTTTATTAAGGCTGCTTTGAGGAGTTGATAACTCACTGTCAGCAAGGTAATCAGTAGCGATCCAGAGCCAACGGCTGCGAAAATCCACCAGCTAATTTCGGTGCGATAGCTATATTTCTGGATCCAACCAGTCAGTAAGTACCAGGCTGTTGGCATGGCAATGGCGAAGGCAATACCCACTAACAGCACAAAGTCTTTGGTCAATAAGTGCCACAGCGTAAACAGGGACGCCCCCAGTACTTTGCGCACACCAATTTCCTTGGTTCGCTGTTCGGCCACAAAGGAGGCTAAGCCAAACAAGCCCAGACAACTGATAAAGATCGCTAAGCTGGCGAAGGCCGCTGCTAGCTTGCCAACCCGTTCTTCTTCAGCGAATTTGGCGGCATATTGCTGATCGACAAAATCGTAATCAAAGGGAACTGAAGGAATGACTTTCTTAAAGACCGTTTCTAGTTTGGGCAGCGCATCGCTGGTTGCCACACTGGGCTTAAGTTTGATGTTGATCCAATTGAGCGGACCACGAAGAAAAAACACGGTCGGGTAAACCGGATCAAACGGCGATCCCATGACCATATCCTGAATGACCCCAATAATCCGGTAAGGCGTTCCATGCCATCGAATCGTTTCACCGATGGGGTGCTGTAAGCCCATAAATCGAGCAGCCGCCTGATTGACTACAAAAGTGGCTGAATCTGTGGCGAAATCCCTTGAGAAATCGCGCCCGGCAACAAACTGCCAACCAACCGTCTTGCCGTATTCGGGGGATACCGTTAGGGTGCCAAAATCCGATTGTTGGGAAGGCGCTTTCCCCGGCCAATCAAACCCGGAATTATTGGACCATAATTCCGTAGCCTGGCTGGCCGACTGCGCCGTTTCCAGGACGACACCAGTGTGGAGGAGTTCCTGGCGCAGCACATCGTATTTGGTGTAGAAATCATTGGAGGCCATACGCACCTGGATCAGCCCTTCACGGGAATAGCCCACAGGGCGGTTTTTGGCATGTTGAATCTGGCGATAAACAATCAGGGTGCCAATGATCAGCGTCACCGATACGGTAAACTGAACCACCACTAATACTTTACGTGGAACACTCGCCAACCGACCCACCCGAAAGGTACCCTTTAAGACGTTGAGTGGTTGAAAACTAGATAAATACAACGCCGGGTAACTCCCCGCCAGTAACCCCGTCATCAGCATGAAGCCGAAGCCCAATAACCAGAAGTAAGGATTGGTCCACAAAATGACCATTTGCTTATCGGCCAGTTCATTAAACCAGCCCAGCCAAAGGGCCACCAGAAAAATGGCGAGTATAAACGACAGCAGGACCACCAGAAAGGATTCACTAAAAAACTGCCCGATGAGCTGCCCTCTTACCGAACCCACCGCTTTGCGGATACCCACTTCTTTCGCCCGTTTTTCGCTTCGGGCAGTGCTCAAATTCATAAAATTGATACTGGCTAACAGCAACACAAACCCACCAATGATACTAAAAAGCCACACATACTGAATCTGCCCACCGGTATTATTGCCTTGCTTGTCAAAGCCTGAGTATAGATGCCACTTGCTCATCGGATGGAGAAAGATCTGGAAATGATAGGCCAACAGCTCTTTGTTATCGCCCAGGTGCTTTACTTTAATATCCCTGATCTTGGCTGAAACCTGGTCAACATCGACATGGGGTTGGAGTTCAGCCCATACCTGAATAAAATTATTCCCCCAGTCTTGTTGTTTAATCCAGGGGTTGGCCGATACGTATAAGTCCCAGGGGGCAAAAAACTGAACTTGATGAAACTCGGTGTTGGCTGGCATATCCTCATAGACACCCGTCACCTTGGCATCCATAGCATTATTGATCTTCACCACCTTGTTCATCGGATCTGTTTCCCCAAACAGCACTTTGGCCGCTGAGGCCGAGACCAGGATTGAATTGGGTTCGGTTAAGGCGGCCCGTGTTCCTTTCAGCATATGAAGGGCTAACATATCGGGCGCACCAGATTCGATAAACAGACCAGTGAGCGAGAACTGATCAGCTCCCACCGTCAGCGAATGGTCCTGGATATGCCATGCCTTTAAAACCCGCTTAAAATCAGAAGGGTATTGGGTCTGTAATTTGGCACCTAATGGATAGGGTAAATTACTGCCCGTCCAGGTTTCGCCATTGGTGGTACCATGTTGAGCGACTTGCACAATGCGGTCGTAATTGTCATAGTATTTATTAAACGAGAGTTCATCCCATACCCAGAGGCCAATCGTGATGGCAACGGCCATCCCTATAGCAAGCCCTGAAATGTTGATGGCAGAATACCCTTTGTATTTGGTAAGGTTGCGCCAGGCGATTTTGAGATAGTTTCGGATCATGTCAGAATTCATTAGTGGTATCGAGGGTTGTTTAACTATAAAAAAGGGGCGGGTGCTAGCGGGTTGCTTCAGGAAAAAGCCCCTCCGCCAGTGAGACAGGCCAGCCACTCGACGCCGTAAGTAATAGGGCCGAATGACCTTCAGGGCTTCCAGACCATACCACCAACGGGCCCGGCGGGAGCCAACTTGGTCAACTCGCTGGGCGAACTGCTCGTGCAGATCTCCCTGTAACTCTTCCAGCAACTCAGCGGGAGTCACCCAGTTGAGCAGGTGGTCGGCCCATCGGGGCGGGGAAGTTGGATTGGGTAAAGGCTTGCTCATGGTTTAGGAAAAGAAAAGGGTAGGTAGAGCCTCCCAAAAGCCCATTCGCAGTTGACGCATCTCCCGTAGCACTTGCTGACCAGCCGCCGTCAGGGTGAATAAGCGTTTACGCCGTCCGCCCCGGGCGAGGGTAGCTCCGCCTAATTCCGAACTAACGAGGCCTTTCTCTTCCAGACGATATAAGACCACATGTACCCCGGTCACAGACGTGGTTCTGTGGGTTCGTTGCTGGAGTTCGTCGGCAATGGTGACGCCATAGGCTCCCGTGGGTTGTTGTTGAAGGAGGGCAACGGCGAGTAAGACCAACTCTTCAAACTCGCCCAGGTAGGTTCGACTCATACCAAACAGGCTAAAAAGGTATATTTCTTTAATACTTGTTGAACAAATAAAATGCCAATTATTTAACTGGCTAATTTTCAGAAATATAGCTTGATGGTAGTTGGATTTATGTCCGAAACCGTACAGAAGGTGTCCGGTAAAAGGTGAATAATGGAGGATTTACGAATAGAATTATACTAGTTTTTTGTCATCCCGATGCCAGGAGGGATCTTCGGCAACTGGTTATTTACCGAAGACCCCTCCTGGCATCGGGATGACAAAAAACAATATTATAAATAAATGATAATCAGCCGATAATTTCAGGTTTTATCCATTATTCACGTTAGTTAGAAAATCTCCATTTCCGGTAGTCATTCTCGTAATTGATATTATCACTGAACATCCGCCTTTTAACGACAAGGTAGAGATTGAGGATTGGAAACGTTTGCGTCAACAACTTCGAACCTCAAACTACAAACTCATTTTATGCTTTTCTCTTCCCTTGTTTCGTTGCGTCGCAAACGCCTTTAAAATATCCGACCGATTCGGCAATTCCCGCGAGCGGATCTTTCATATCTTTTTCGTACTCCAGGCTGCAACAGCCGTCGTATTTTACTTTTCGTAACATACCCACGAATGCAGGTATGTCAATAACACCCCGGCCCAGTTCGCAGGTGGAGCCTGCTTTGGAGGCCGCCGTGACGTTTTTCAGGTGAATATCAAAAATACGTTTGGCGTACTTCTCCAGATCGGCAATCGGGTCATCGCCGTATCGCTTGTCATGACCCATGTCAAAACAAAGGCCCATTCGGGGATCAAGGTCTTTTACGGCGTCATAGACTGATTTCGCATTCGGAAACAATTGAATATCAGGACCGTGATTATGGATTGCATACCGAAAGTTAAATTCCTTCACCTTCTTATCGATATAAGGCAGGTCTTCAGGGTTCGGAATGCCAATAATCATGTTGACGCCTACTCGTTTTGCATAGTCGAAGCCATTGTCGATATCCTGCTTTGTTTTCATATAAATAGGCCCAACTGCATAACCCGTAACTTCCGACTGCTTTAATTTTTCATGAAAAGCGGCAATTTCTTCGGCAGTACTGGCATAAGGGAGATGGAAATCTTTGATACACAGGTAGTGTACACCCGTTTTCCGCATCATGGCCAACGACTCGTCCAGCTTGAAATTAACAAAGCTGAATCCAGCCATACCTAACTTAAACAGGTCATCGTTGGCAGCATACTTGGTATCAATAGCCTTAACAGGATTTAGGCTGGCAAGGGCCATAGAGCCACCTGCGCTTTTCAGGAAGGATCGACGTGAGGTCATTTTAAGGGCGAATAAATGAGATTGATATGTATGATAAAAACGATCTTCCTCCTTTTCTACTGACAAAAAAACGCTCTATTACCCCACCTTTCGCAGCTACATTTACGCTAAGAGGTTATCAGCTTGTCCTCTTATCCAGGCCCCGACTCCTCTGCCGATAGAAGTATGTCAATAGGTTAGTAATGACTTAGTTGGAGACCTATACCCTCGTAAGTATCACATCTACAGACGGTAGCGAATTATCTCACCACTGTTAAAAAAATAAAAAAATCATACATCCTATTCAGTTTCTTTGTAACTATACACCTAGTTCAACTCACCCTATAAATCACATCATTATGTTCATTACCCGTAAGCCAATCCTAGCTAGGCAAGCCCGTTTGTACAACCTAGTTACCTTACCCAGTTGCATCACTAAAGTCGCATCTGTTCGGGATTCGGTGAGTGGCATTTAAAGCAACCGCTCATCCTACTTTTTTGCAAGTCGCTGTAAAACCTGTTGATTGCAACTTTATTTATTCTTATCTATACAAGATTAGTTTTTTCAGTACCCAACTAACTGTTTTTTTATGCGAAATAACCTTATCCCGACTGGGCTAACCCCGACCGGATGGTTTCGAATGGGCACGCTAGCTGCTACATTGGTGGCCGGTAGCCTAACCTTCTCGTCGGCACAGGACAAGGCAGCAGCCGTAACTATTCCAGAAGGTATTACCAAAGGCGCGTCTGTTGAGGGCATCACAGAATACAATCTGAAGAATGGCCTTAAAGTATTGCTGTTCCCTGACCAATCGAAACCAACCGTTACTGTCAATATTACGTATCTGGTTGGTTCCCGGCACGAAGGTCTGGGCGAAACAGGCATGGCTCACTTGCTGGAACACATGGTGTTTAAAGGCTCGACCAAACACACCAATATTCCGCAGGAACTGACCTCTCACGGCGCACGCCCGAACGGCTCCACCTGGCTCGACCGCACAAACTATTTTGAAACTTTTGCTGCTACGGACGAAAACCTGAAATGGGCGCTCGATCTTGAAGCCGACCGGATGATTAACAGTTTCATCAAGAAAAGTGATCTCGAAACCGAATTTTCGGTGGTTCGGAATGAATTCGAAATGCGCGAGAACTCCCCACAAAACGTACTGAATGAGCGCGTTGTCTCATCCGCTTATTTGTGGCACAACTATGGCAAATCGACTATCGGGAACCGCTCCGACCTCGAAAAAGTCCCCATCGAAAACCTACAGGAATTTTACAAAAAATACTACCAGCCCGATAATGCAGTGTTGGTCGTAGCCGGAAAGATCGACGAATCGAAAGTACTTTCCCTCGTTAAAGAGTATTTTGGAGCCATTCCTCGCCCAACGCGGGTGTTGCAACCAACGTACAGTGTCGAACCCATTCAGGATGGAGAGCGCAGCGTAACGCTTCGTCGTGTGGGCGATACGAAAGTAGTTTCGGCCTTATATCACATTATGCCAAGCTCGCACCCCGATTATCCGGCGATGGACGTACTAACCGATCTGCTAACCGATGAGCCTAGTGGCCGACTGTATAAATCGCTGATCGAAACCAAGAAAGCATCGCAGGAGTATGGCTATTCGTTCATGACGAAAGATCCGGGCTATGTATATTTCGCGGCTGAGTTACTGAAAGAAAAATCGCTTGCCGATGCCAAAGCAACCCTACTCGGCACACTCGATTCGGTATCAATCAAAGCACCAACAAAAGAGGAAGTAGACCGGGCTAAAGCCAAGATCCTGAAAGATGTTGAAATTAGCTTTAAAGATGTTGAACGCCTGGGTCGTACACTCAGTGAATACATTGCAACAGGCGACTGGCGCTTAGGTTTCCTCTACCGAGATGCCCTTGAAAAAGTAACGCCTGCCGATGTACAACGGGTGGCTAAATACTATTTCAAACCATCGAACCGTACTGTAGGTGAGTTCATTCCCGAAGCCGCTCCCGATCGTGTTGAAACGCCTGAAGCGCCAAGCATGGAATCGTTAGTGAAAAACTACAAAGGTCGTGCTGTGATTGCCAGTGGTGAAGCATTCGACCCATCACCTGCTAATATTGATGGCCGTACTCGCCGGATTGAGCAACCCAACAGCATTGAACTGGCCCTGTTGCCTAAATCAACCCGTGGTAACGAAGTAAACGCCCGTATGACACTTCGTTACGGCGATCAAAAAAGCCTGATGAATAAGAGCGCCATTTCGGTGTTTACGGCTTCGATGCTCGACCGAGGTACGACAACCCGTACTCGGCAGCAGATCAAAGAAGAGTTCGATAAACTGAAAGCGCAGGTTGGCGTATTTGGCGGAGGAAATCAGGTTAATATCACGATCAAAACGACCAAAGAAAACCTACCCGCCGTTATTCGTATTGTGAGTGATATGCTCAAGCATCCGGCTTTTGATGCCAACGAATTCGAAAAACTGAAGCAGGAACAACTGGCACAGATTGAGTCGCAACGTTCAGAACCACAGAGCCTTGCCTTTACTGCGTTCCAACGCCAGATGACCCCATATCCGAAAGAGGATATCCGGTACACCTCGACCCCAGATGAAGATGTTGCGGATGTAAAGGCGCTGAAACTCGATGAGCTGAAGCAATTCCACAAAGACTTCTATGGTGCTCAGAACGCAACCATGTCGATTGTTGGTGATTTTGATGAAACGCCTGTTCGGAAAGTAATTACCGATGAATTGGGTACCTGGAAAGCGAAGAAACCTTTCAGCCGGTTGGTTTCGACTTATAACGATATCAAGCCAACACCCCAAAGCATCGAAGCGCCCGACAAGGCTAATGCGTTCATGGTGGCAGGTGTAAATATTCCGCTGCGCGATGATGATCCTGATTATCCAGCTCTGGTTCTGGGCAACTACATGCTTGGTGGTGGCTTCCTGAATTCTCGTTTAGCAACTCGTATCCGTCAGAAAGAAGGTATCAGCTACGGCGTTGGTTCACAACTTCAGGCGAATCCATTCGACAAGACAGGTATGTTCATGACCTATGCTATCTACAACCCAGAAAACGCTGAACGGCTGGAAAAGGCCTTCCGTGAAGAAATGGAAAAAGTTGTGAAAGATGGTTTTACGGCCGACGAACTTAAAGCGGCTCGTTCGGGTTTGTTGCAATCCCGAATGGTTTCGCGGGCACAGGATGCAGGCTTATCCAGCACGCTGAACAACTACCTGTACCTGAATCGGACCATGAACTGGGATGCTGATTTCGAAAAGAAATTAGAGAGCGTGACTCCCGAACAGATCAATGCAGCCATGAAAAAGCACATCGACCCATCGAAAATCTCAATCATCCGGGCCGGTGATTTTGCCAAAGCAGCCAAGAAAGCCGCCGAGAAAACCCCGGCTTCGTCGGTGAGTGGCGGTAAGAATTAACTCTGACCGGGATTTATTTGATTTTACTGACTGACCTTGATTTTAGCCTTCGGCTTTTTTAGAAAGCAAAATCATAAAAATCAAAGTCGGTCAGTAAAATCAAATAAATCCCGGTTCTTTTTTGGCGATTCAACTATAAATATCGTTATTCACCTAAATTTTACGTTTTGCTATGAAAAAGTATTTGTTACTCGTATTATTTGGGTTGATAACGCTATCGGGAAAAGCTCAGGTCAACGTTCGGGCTATGAGTGATAGCTCGGTAACTTACAAAACGCTTAGCAAAGAGTACCCTCTGGCTGTTTCGTTCAAGGAGCGGACTACGTTGCGTGATCTGGTATTCCAGAAACTCATGGAAGATTACTGGGGTGACTTCAGACGTTTCCTAAAAAAAAGAAACTTCCGACCCGATAGCTCAATCGTTTGGAACACCGAAGTATTTTTTCGGGCTGATGGCCACGCCGATTGGCTACTGTATCAGTATTCGCAATTTTCGAGGAACACCACACGGCTGCCAAAGGAGAAAGAACAAACGCTAATAGCCTTGCTAACCGAGTACCTTGACCAACATGCTCTTCCAGTTTCATCATCGCTCGTTTGGTCGCCGTTTCGTTTGGGGGGCGGGTTATTTATTTCGGGCCCTTTATCCCGTAAGTCGCCCAAAGGACCGGGGATTATTGGTGATCTGGCCTCGGCAAGCCAGACAACACGCCCCGATACCGTAAAGACCATTTCATTTGGTGGCTTAGAACTCGAACAAGTCCCGGACGTTATTTATCGCTTCACCAATGTTGAAGAAATTAATTTAGGAGGCAACTACTTGACGTCACTGCCCGCCAAAGTAACAGCACTTCCTAAGTTACAACGACTTAACCTGCTATCGAATCGACTAACAGAAGACAGTGTATTCTTTACCCGTAACAAGACTGTAAAATCCATCAACCTACAGAAAAACTCCTTAACTGACGTCCCTGCCAACGTGAAGCAGAACCGCCGACTGGAAAGCCTTTGGCTTGGCAACAACGATTTAGTGAAGCTTGATCTCAACCCGTTGCGCTCACTTCGTCGATTGAATGATTTAAATCTCTATAACGCCGGTCTGACCCAAATTCCCAAAACCATAGGCCGACTGAAGCATGTAAAAGTGCTGGATTTGTATTACAACAAGTTCACTGAATTACCGCGTCAACTTGGGCGAATGAAACGGCTTGAGCAGTTAGCCATCGCTTATAACAACCTGAAAGAGATACCTGTGTCTTTTGCAAAATTGCGTCGGCTACAAGTCTTGTATGCCCATCATAACCACATCAGCCAGTTACCAGTGAAATTTCAACGGCTACAGCACTTACACGTCCTAGACCTGGGGTACAATGAGTTAATTACTGCGCCAAGCGTATTAGGCACTCTATCTGGACTGGAAGAACTTTCATTGAACAATAACAATCTCCAGGATTTTCCGACAGTTTTATTGTCGTTAAAGAACCTTAAGCATGTGTATATGAGTAGCAATCCACTCTGGGGCCGAGAAGCCATGAGTAGCCCATATGCTTCCCAGATTAAGCAGTTAGAAGCCAACAACACAGAAGTAAAATATTAACCAAATAATATTCTGATTAGATTTTTCATAATCTATCTTAGAAAGAGCGAAATATTAGCCTGATAACGGAGACAAATCCAATCTTTTGGTGTTAGGAAAGCGTAGTAAGTACGTATTTCTATGCAAGCCGTTTCGTCTCCTGTTACCAATTCGCCAACCCGCTTTGTTCTGTGGGGGAATTTAATCTCGGTCTATATTTTATGGGGATCAACCTATCTGTTCATTCATTTCATGACCGAACAGATGCCTCCCTTGTACATGGTATCCATGCGTTACCTGGTTGCGGGAGCGCTTTTATATGGCTATGCACGGCTAACGGGTACCCCCGCCCCTACTAGAACCGAATGGAAATCGGCGGGCATCATTGGAATACTATTACTCGCTATTTCAAACGGTTGTCTATCGACAGGATTACAGTACATTCCGAGTGGTATGGCGGCCTTATTAGGGGGCTTACTACCCGTTTATTTGCTTACTCTCAACTGGGTTTCGTTCGGAAAGAAGCGGCCTAGTAATCTGGCTCTGGCGGGTTTGGTTGTGGGGTTAATCGGTATTTATCTGCTTGTCAAACCCGATAAATTACAAGGCACAGGTGGCATTGATGCCAAATTAATTGGAGTAGGATTAGTCGCTGCTGGAAACTTTGTATGGGCCATTGGCACACTCCTAACGCCCCGTCTTTCACTGCCATCGCCCACGATATCAAGCGGTATTCAGATGATTGTTGGCGGACTTGTTTTACTTCCTTTTAGTTTGGTGGTAGAACCCGTTTCGCTTTTCAGCATTTTCGACGCTCCCTCCAAAGCAATTGGGTCAATGATTTACCTGGTGATTTTCGGGAGTATTATTGGGTTCTCTTCTTATTCCTGGCTCGCTCGTAACGCATCTCCCCAATTGCTGTCAACATATGCGTTCGTCAATCCTGTTGTAGCTATGTTGCTGGGCACAACGTTTGCCGGTGAAATCTTCTCAAGCCAGTCATTCGTGGGCGCTATTATTGCCTTAATCGGTGTTATTCTGATTACGCTGGGACGGAAATAATTTTGAATGAGTGACGGGGCCGCCCCGTCACTCATTCAAAATTAAACCGGTGGTGGGCTCACACTCGTCCAGCCGCCATCGACAACCAGACTTTGTCCGGTGATGTGGCGCGATGCGGGTGCCAACAGAAAAAGAGCGGCATTCGTAATATCATCTACGGTTCCTGGACGACCCATTGGCGTAATACGTGACCAGATGGGTACGTAGGTCGGATCATCAAGCGTACGCTCAGTCAAGGTAGCGCCCGGTGCTACCGCATTGACCGTAATACCCAAGGGTGAAAAATCAATAACAAGTTGTTTGGCCAGCATTTCCAAACCCGCTTTTGTCATGCTATACACAGGCAAACCAGGGTGCGCCTGATGCCCTACTACCGACGACATAAACAAAACACTGCCGCCTTTACCCTGCTCCCGCATTTGCTTAGCGGCAGTCTGCGCCAGAAAGAAGCTCCCTCTCAGATTTAGATCGACAATTTTTTGAAAGGCTTCGGGCGTAGTCGTAAAAATATCCCCGAAGATCGTTATGCCTGCGTTGGCAACCGCCAGATCGACCGATCCAAACAGATTAACGGCCTTTTCGACCATCTGTTGAATAAAGATTACATTCGATGCGTCGCCAGGATAGGCTTCACATTGGCCGGAACCTACTGTACTTTCTGCCCGAATCGTTTCAACCGCTTTTTGTGCTGCGTCCTCATCATAATCATTGAGTAGTACATTGGCCCCCTGCCGGACTAAGGCTTTCGCGATGGCGAATCCAATACCAATGCCAGCCCCTGTGATCAGGGCCGTTGTATTGTTAAATACTTGATTCATAGAGCTTATTAATAGGCCGCTAACTACTGCTTCCCTTCTGTTGTAACTTGTAGGATTTTCTTCGTATCCGAACGATACAATAGTTTTATCTGTGTTATTAGCTCATTTATGATTCTTCAGTTCCAAATCAAACGGTGTGTCTGTACGTTTTCGAGGAGCTGCGTCGTAAATCTGGCTTAAAACGGCAAAAAGTTTGGTCATAATGACCGGAGGAAACATGGTTTCAATCGTTTTTTTCTGCCCGTTGAACTGTATCGATAGTTTTTTCAATGGGGCATCACAACATAGGGCAGGCTCCACAATTAATTGACGCAGGTAACAGGTTTGCAAGGCATCGATTACCTTTCGATACAAGCTATCCGGGACTTCCCCAATGAAACAACCTTGTGCTGTCGAGTCTCGCATAAAACTACGGTTCGCGAAAGCCGTGATAATATGGAGTCGAAAGGCCTTTTTATTGGTCAACTCGTACTCATATTTAGGACACGATCCATGACAAAGGCCCGAAGAAAATACAAGCTTCTCAAACCGAATAGTGGTATCAGCCGTGTATTCCTGTCGTTTCAACAAAATCGATTCGCCACCTCCAAAGAAGTCAGACGAGAATTTAGAAACGGGCTTTAATTCGAGCGTATGCTGTTCAAATCGGACAATTTTAAAATCATAACGGTCTATATAGAGTTTTTTAAAATTGGTTGCCGATGACGTATAGCGGTTTTGAAAGCTTAGTGTATCGCCATAAAGCTGAAGTTGAAATGAACTCGACAGTTTTTTTGTCGATAAGAAGTTATTGTTTGAACTGCTGCTTGTATCGTTGATGACCATAGCCTGCATCTCAGGATTTATCCATGTTCCTTTCAGGGCACTAACCTGTCCTGTTGCCTTTGCCACAACGAAAAACAACAAACAACCAAACAGGCGTGCTGATAGCTTCATAGATCAATCTGATAACCGAGCATTGAACAACGTATCAATGCGAATCCCGCTTTACTTCGCTTCCGGAGCCACCTCGCAGGAAATCGAAATCGGCTCCCTGGTGAGCCTGAGTAACGTGCCGAATGTACATATTCACATAACCACGATTATAGCCGAGGTCAAGCGGTTTAAAATGAACCAATCGAGCTGCTAGTTCTTCATCCGAAACGTGCAGATGGAGATTTCGGTTATGTACATCCAATGTAATCAAATCACCATTTTGCACTAAAGCGAGGTTGCCACCAACCGCCGATTCGGGCGATACGTGCAGAACGACTGTTCCGAAACCGGTACCACTCATGCGGCCGTCCGAAATCCGGACCATGTCATGCACTCCCTGTGCCAGAATTTTGGCAGGCAACTGCATATTTCCGACTTCGGGCATACCCGGATAGCCTTTGGGACCAACATTTTTCAGAACTAGTACGCAGGTAGGGTCGACGTCCAGTTCAGGGTCATCGATACGCGCTTTATAATCATCGATATCCTCAAAAACAACAGCCCGGCCTGTATGCTGCATAAGCGCAGGAGATGCTGCGGATGGCTTGATTACGGCCCCATTCAGACAGAGATTACCCCGCAGAACAGCCACCCCAGATTCAGGCTTAAACGGTTGCTCAACCGAAGCAATAACGGCTGGATCATAGCATTGCGCTTCGGCGCAGTTTTCGCCAATCGTATGCCCATTCACCGTTATGGCGTCGTTGTTAAGGTATTGACGCAGTTCACGGATAACGGCGGGTAGACCACCAGCATAGAATAAATCTTCTACAAAATGCTCTCCTGATGGCTGCAAATTGGCCAGCAAAGGAATTTTTGCGGATAACGTATCGAAATCGTCCAGCGATAAATCGACGCCAACCCGTCCGGCAATAGCCGTCAGGTGCAAGATAAAATTGGTGGAGCCGCCGAGAGCGGCATTAATCATAATGGCGTTTTCGAACGCTTGCCGGGTCAGAATCTGCGATGGCTTGACGCCTTCTTTCACCAATTCAACCATGCGGGCACCTGTCATATGTGCCAGCACTTTCCGGCGCGAATCGGCAGCTGGAATAGTTGCATTATCGGGCAACGCTAACCCCAGTGATTCCACCATAGCCGCCATGGTTGAAGCGGTTCCCATTACGGCACAATGCCCTTGCGAACGAGCCATACTAGCCTCAGCGGCAACGAATTCAGCCTGGGTCATTTCGCCCATTTTGAAGGCTTCGGCAAAGCGCCAGAGGTCGCTCGTACCAATTTTCCGTCCCTGGAATCGCCCTGCCAACATCGGCCCACCCGACACGACCATCGTTGGAATATCGACACTACAGGCCCCCATTACGAGCGAGGGCGTCGTTTTGTCGCAACCACACATCAGGATAACACCATCAATTGAATTCCCCCGAATGCTTTCCTCTACATCCATACTGGCCAGGTTACGGAACAGCATCGCTGTGGGCTTAATCTGGCACTCCCCTAAGGACATCACTGGAAATTCCAGTGGAAATCCACCCGCTTCCCAAACACCTCGCTTGATGGCTTCGGCCAGTTCGCGAAAGTGAGCATTACAGGGAGTTAATTCCGACCAGGTGTTGCAGATACCAATAACGGGTTTCCCCTCAAATTCGTGATGTGGGAAACCCTGGTTTTTCATCCAGGCACGATAAATAAAGCCGTCTTTTCCGGTGCGGCCAAACCAGTCTCGGGAGCGTAATGGCATTTTGTTAATCAGTTTGCAATAACTCGTAAATTCCGTCGGGGCAATCAAAAAAGAATTCCTGACAACCAGTCTACCGCTAGTAAAGCTTTCTTTCAGTATTTATTACTCCATAGAAGTTTTAGGATCTATAGCATCTGTTTCGTCTGAATTTGCAATTGATGCTTCGGCTCCAGTATAATGAAGCTCCTTATAATCATTATCTATCAAACGATTCAGATAGGGAGTAACAAAGGTTTGACGTACCCTCGTCGACTTGTTTAAATAGGGAATCCAAATAGCCAGGATGATCATGGACCGCCCAAGCTCCCCATATTCGTGCTCATCAATTTTGATATCAAAAACTTCTCCAAATACCACCGTATCAATTATAAGAACAACGATACGACTTGCCAGAAATACGCTATATAAAAGTGGGAAGGTGCTACGTTTCTGAACAAACAGAATAGCACACAACACGGAGAAACACAACAAGCCCAGATTTAATACTCCCTCAAGATAAACACTTATGTGCAACAAGGCCGTTTTTAGTGTCTCAGCATCTTTCAGTGTAGCCCATGTACTGGCACTCCAATAAATTGGCGTTGTAATGAGTTGATAGGCAAGGATAAATGGGCTAAGCAATACACTAAATGCCATTAACAATAGCCACCCACCAATTGATCTGGGAGTATTTGAATCTGAAGTAGCTAACGGAGAATATTGGTACCAACGCCACCCCATATAAGCAAACCCAAGCAACGTCAGGAGAAAAAATATAACGCTCCCCGGATGAACATGCCCCCGCTGTCCAACTAATTTACCATTGTAGGAGAGCTGATACTCCAACTCTCCTGTAATCTTTTTCACATCGGCCCGATAGGTATCTACAGCTCCAGCTGGCAGATGTTCGGCCAGAGTTTTGTAATGATAATGTAGCCTCAGTGTACTATCTGCGGGGTCATAAAACCGATCAAATGACAATTCATAACCATCTCGTTTTACAGCCCATTGATCGTCTGATGCATTCCAAGCTTCAGGAAGTTCCAGTTGAATGGTATAATCCATTTCAAAGGGAAATGGTAGCGCCAGCGGTTGATGTCGTTTTTCAGCTGTCAGTTGATGAAGATTATCATAAAACGTTCGACCAAACACCCCAAATGTCGCCACGCCCGATGTGCTGTCCATTTCCCAGCTATTCGATAATGAATAACCTTCATAACTCATTAGGGTATTAGACCTGAGGTCATCTTCTATCCGCAGACTATCGAGTAATTCAACCTGATGTCGTTTGTAGTTCCCCTGGTAGAAATCAAGGTACGATTTCTCAAGCGTTGACAAACTAGCTGCTGCCAGTTGTGCCCGCAGATTATCGGCATGGTTGGCAGAATAAATAGACACTACACGAAGTTTACTGAGTGCTTCAGGTGTTCGGGGCGATGGAATGATAAAGGTTTCGGTGACGTCAATAGTGCCACGTTTTGACGAAATCACAGGCTTTAGAGCCATTTCACCTGGTTTCAGAACAAGAGCTGCACCGTAGGATGGCACCCTGAACATGCCATCTGCATTGCCCTGATGTGCAATCGTTGGATCGATCCAATAGGTTACGCCCGAAACCTGCATCCAGACAATAGCGTGGTTAAACACGGTTGGACTGGGTAATGCCTGATTCATCTGTGGGCCAGCATATGTGCTGGTTAGAGCGGGATATGCATCAGTCTGATTTGCCTGAAGCAACGTGCACAAAAGCAACGACTTATCCTTACAATCACCATAGCGTTGATTAATTACTTGCGCCGGATTATGAGGTCGGTGCGAATACTCACCAATTTCTATACCCATGTACCGAACGTCATTCTGGACAAATGCAGTAGCCAATTGTGCGTATGTCAATGCATTGCCTTTCGCCTGGCGTTTCCATTCCGAAATTAATGTTAGCAATGGCGCTGACGCAGGCTGCACTGTATACATCGGCAATGCCCAATTAACAACATCCTGCCAGCTTCCATACTCACTGACCTGAACGTGTGCTTCTCGATCGTTCCATTCGGGCTCATAAGGCTCTTTTAATGGTGACTTTAGATTGTAGGCATCCCATTCATATAGTTTAAGGCCATTCTGGGAAGAAATTTGCGGTTTTGGTGGATTATTCAGACTTCGCAAAGCCAATTTTCTGACAGGGCTTATCAGTAGAACCTGATGCCGATGAGGGAGTAAATCCGCCGAACTAAAATAAAAATCATTGGCGAACCGCCCTCCAAATACAGGGTTCGTCCCGCTAATGGTATAATCATAATCAATTCGGTCACCAGGTCGGACATCGTCGAGGAGCAACGTGGCTATATACGAGTCGTTGTAGATGAATCGATCTCGTTCAGCTTCAATAGGAGCAATTTTGAATGCTCCTGCTTTTAATTTATTAATTGGCTTTCCTCCCCGATACAACGTCACGTTATGGAAAGCCAAACGCTCAAACGCTGGATTAAAATAGACACTGATCTGCGACCCATTCTGAACCCCTTCCGTCGTTTTTATTTCCCGGATCATATGGGAATAATGTGCCTGCAGCTCAACATGTGTCTGCAAATCAACTAAAGCCACATAATAGCCCTCAGTAAACTCTTTTGGGAGTGGGACGCGCCCGCCTGCCTTTACAGGCAGTCTCCAGGCAGGTGCAGGCGCAATATCGACTCGTGGGGTAGCCAGGACAGCTGATGATAGCGTCAAAAGGCCAAACAGGACTAGTAACTGCAGGAAATACTTTATTCGTAAGATCACAGGTGTAGTATAGAAAACAAGGAAAGATACTTGGTGGATTGTTTCCCGAAAAATAGAAAAAAACAGGAGAAAATCCACCCCTTGTTCAAAAGAAGCCTAAAGGAATAAAGTAGTAATTCGCTTCTAGTCTAATGTTGATTAGTAAGCCATCAGAGTATCATTTCCGATCTGAGTGCCCCAGGTCTTTTTCTGGATTTACTACATCCCGAACAAGCTGTTTCAACTCTTTTATTTCCGGGAAACGGCCTTCCACCTTCCGATCAAAAATAACATGCTCGTTGATTCGAATTGAAAAACGGCCACTGAATTCGGAAGGGTGTAATAAAACCCCGTGAATATCGTCAGTAAACGTCGTAAGCAACTCCTGCGCCATCCAGGCCGACCGCAATAACCAGCCGCATTTTGGGCAGTATTCTATACTAACTGTGGGTTTCATTTGCTCGAAAAATTACACCAATCGGATACCGCTTTCCTCCAACACAATTTTTCGCTCCCGGTAGAGTGTCCCGATTGCCTTTTTAAATGTCTTTTTACTCATTTCCAGTGCTTTGTAAATAGCCTCTGGCGAGCTGTTATCATTCAATGGCAGGAAACCATTTTCGGCTTTCAGGGTGGCTAGAATACGCCTGGCATTCGGTTCAACATTGTCAAAGCCCGTTTTTTGCAGGCTCACATCGACCAGACTATCGTCGCGAATGGTTTTGATATAGCCAATCAGTGGGTCGCCGGGCCGGACCGTTCTGAAAATCTCGTTGGCATACACCAACCCTTTGTAGCGATTATTAATAATGACGTTTACGCCCAAATCGGTGGTTTCGTAGGCAAGCAACTGTACTTCATCACCAACTTGCAGATCGCTTACATCAGGATCTAGAAAGCGGGCTACCTTGCTGGATGCCACTAATCGATTGGTGCGCCGGTCGAGATACATAAACACGACGTACCACTGGCCTTTTTCCATAGGACGCGCCTGCTCGCGGTGTGGGACCAGCAAATCTTTCTCTAACCCCCAATCCAGAAAAGCACCAGCACTGGTAACGGCAACGACTTGCAGAGCGGCAAATTCGTCACGTTGTATAGCCGGGGTTAATGTGGTGGCAATGGGCCGATCTTCCGAGTCGGTATAAACGAACACGTCGATATCGTCGTCAACAGCCAGCGTATCAGGCACATATTTATTAGGCAGCAAGATGTCATTATTAAAATCCTGCGTTCGTCTGTCCGACAGGTCTCCCAAAAAGAACCCAACGCTGGTTTCGCGCAAGGCTGTAAGGGTATTTATTCGTCCGATATCAATCATAAGTACTAAAAAACTTCCCGAAGTTAGAGAGCCCATCCCCCTTTCACAAGTTTGTTCGTGCTGATTTCCTGACTTTTCCGACTCAATAATCTGCCGGTCAGCATTTTTCATTGGTCTGACAAGCTTAGTTTGTCACAAAAAATTTGACGAAACGGTGCTCCTTTATACGTTACATGCTTTTTACAAAGAAAGCATTGACCCTCAACCGATTCGAAATCAAATAGATTGAAGTAGCCTTTCTCAGGAAACCAAAATTCAAATATCACATTGATTATCAAGGCACTAATATCAAATTACGGTCGTTATAAACACAGTACCATCCTGAATAGTGTTTTGTTTAAGCGTATTGGATTTTCAGTCTTGATAGCCGCCTTACGTCCGGCTGTCGCTATTGCCGCAAAGTTTATTCCTCTCCATGTTGGCCCTGCTTCGCTCCTCAATCTTGCTAAAAGCAGCATTGTCACGAAATCAGATGCAACGGCATCCAGCCACAATCGGTCGAGTTCGATGTCATTACTAAGGCCACTCGCCAGTGAAGCACCTGATTTGCCCCTGCTCGATGTCGATTTCTGTGGTGAATGTTTACCGCTCGATCAAACTGATGTTGTTGACCGCTGGAAACACGTTTTTACCTTGTTTCGCCCACATGCCAGCGACCTTGGCGATCTCCGTCAACGGGCCAATGTGTTCTTTCCGATTATCAATCCCATTCTTGAGAAATACGGCATCCCGGACGATTTCCGATATGTTCCCCTGGCCGAGAGTGCGCTGCGTCCAAAAGCTGTTTCAAGAGCAGGTGCGGCTGGCTACTGGCAGCTTATGCCCGGCACAGCCCGTGATCTTGGCCTGAAAGTAGGTAAACGGATCGACGAACGATTCAATGTGCAAAAAGCTACGGATGCCGCCTGTCGGTATTTACGGGCGTTATACAATCAACTGGGTTCATGGTCGCTGGTGGCAGCTGCGTATAATGCTGGACCGGGGTTGCTTAAGAATCAGCTAAAACGACATGATCACCGCGACTATTATCGAATGAGTTTACCCCGCGAAACCCGGTATTATCTTTATCGGGTCCTGCTTTACAAAGAAGTAATGTCGCGCCCAAATGACTATTCGTCGTTTCTATCACCAGTTCCTGCTCAGCAAACAGCCTTTCATTTCTGGCGGCATAATGAGTCTCTTCAGGCGGCCTAGCGTCGTTTTTTGAGGAAAATTTGCAGAAAACCTAACTTGGCTAAACTCAACACGTTGGAAAGTTTAGCCAAGTTTTTTTTTTAATTAAAACCACAGCTTTCTAAATCTGTTATGTAAGATACAGCCACTAGGTGCGTATCTTGTCGGCTCTTTCTCCATCCAGCGTTTGAATGCAGTCTGATAATCCAAAATCGACAAATTCGTCATCGGGCCGCGCCGTACTATCTCGGGGGTTCGATAAATTCTTTGTAAACCTGGCCGATGTTTCGGCTTTTGTTGGCCGCTTCTTTCGAGAAGTCGTCTTGCCACCCTATGAATTCAGAGAGATTGTTCAACAATGTTACGAGGTGGGATACCGATCTCTGTTGTTGATTTCTACTACAGGCTTCATCACAGGTATTGTATTCACCAATCAGTCGCGGCCTTCGCTGTCTGAATTTGGCGCTACCTCCTGGCTCCCCAGACTAATTGCCATTGCCATCGTGCGGGCATTAGGCCCACTCGTTACGGCGCTGATTGCAGCCGGAAAGGTAGGGTCGAGTATTGGTGCTGAGCTAGGGTCTATGAACGTAACGGAACAAATCGATGCAATGGAGGTCTCCGGCACCAATCCATTCAAGTTTCTAGTCGTTAGCCGAGTACTCGCTACCTCGATTACGATTCCCATTTTGACGATGTACACTATTTTTGTGGCGCTAATGGGCGCTTACATCAATGTCAACCTGAATGAACAAACCAGTTTTATGTCGTTCATTCAGGAAGTTTTTGGTGCTATATCGTACGTAGACATTTTTGCATCCGTGCTTAAATCAATTGTATTTGGGTTTACAATTGGCATGGTTGGTTGTTATAAAGGCTATCATTCATCGAAAGGCACCGAAGGCGTGGGTAAGGCAGCCAACTCGTCGGTTGTAACGGCCATGTTTCTAGTTTTCATCGAAGAATTGCTCTCACTTCAAATTGTTTCTGCGTTTCGGTAGAAAGGCTAAAACACAGATTCTTGTATTTAATAAAATGTGTAACGATCTGTTACTGTATGAGTAAGGCAAAAGCGAATACCCAACCCGATTCGGTCATCTCTATTCATGGCCTTCGTAAGTCATTTGGCGATTTGCATGTCTTACGGGGTATTGATTTAGAAGTAAAGCGGGGCGAAAACGTAGCAGTACTGGGTCGATCCGGAACAGGAAAGTCTGTCCTGATTAAAATTATGGTTGGCTTACTCAAACCCGATGCGGGTAAAGTGATCGTACTGGGCCAGGATGTTGAAACGCTTCGCGATAAAGAACTCGATGCCTTTCGGCAAAAAGTCGGGTTTTCGTTTCAGAGCAGCGCCTTGTACGATAGTATGAGTATCCGGGAAAACCTGGAATTTCCACTGGTACGAAATGTTCGGAATTTGAGCCGAGCAGAAATCAATGAGGCTGTGGAAAAGGCGTTGGCTGACGTGGGCTTATCGCAGACCATTAACCAGATGCCGTCAGAGTTATCAGGTGGCCAACGGAAACGGATCGGGATTGCCCGAACGCTAATTTTGAAACCAGAAATCATGCTGTATGATGAGCCAACGGCTGGTCTGGACCCGATCACGAGTATTGAAATCAACAATCTGATCAACGATGTGCGCGAACGTTTAGGCGCTACGTCCATCATCATCACCCACGACCTAACCTGTGCGAAAACCACCGGCGACCGTGTGGCTATGTTGTTGGACGGAAAATTTGAGCGAGTTGGTCCGTTCGATGAGGTATTTAGTGATCCGGACGAACGTATTCAGCAATTTTATAATTACAAGTTTGTGAATTGAACACTATACGTCGTTAGTGGTTAGTCATATGGAGAATCTACTATTGGCTGACGGCTAAAGACTTACAACTATTTATGAGTACAGAATCAACTAAGCGATCCGTTGTTGTCGGCATTTTTGTCCTGTTGGGCATTTTAATTTTTGTTGCGGGGGTATTTGTGCTGGGTGGTCAGCAAAAGCGTTTTACTAAAAGTATTCGACTCATTGCTCTTTTCAAGGACGTGGGTGGTTTGAAAGCAGGTAATAACGTCTGGTTTTCCGGGGTTAAAATTGGGACCATCAAACGAATCAGCTTTTATAAGAATGCGCAGGTAGAAGTGGACATGAACATTGAGGAAAGCTCGAAACAGTATATCCGGAAAGATGCCAGCGCCACCATTGGTTCGGATGGGCTGATTGGCAATAAAATCGTCGTAATTTCTGGTGGCACAACCCGCCATCCAGAAGTAGAAGATGGCGATCAGATTCGAACTTCAGAAGCGTTAAGCTCGGACCAAATTATGGCCACCTTGCAGGAGAACAACAATAATCTCCTACGTGTAACCAACGATTTTAAAGAGCTTGTTGGTAATCTCCGCAAAGGCAAAGGCACAGTAGGGGCCGTGCTTACCGATTCATTAGTGGCCGAAAATTTCAAAAAGGCTATGGTTAATCTGGAAAAAGCATCGGATAATACGGTAAAAATAACCGGTTCTGTTTCGCAGTTTGCCGCCCGGCTAAACACCAAAGGAACACTGGCCCACGACTTGGTTAGTGATACAACGGTATTCCGGCGCCTGAGCCGCTCAGCCAGCCGCTTCGAATCGGCAGTTACGGCAGCTGATCAGAGCGTTAGTACCCTACGACAAACGTCCGAAAATTTGGGAAAAGCCTCGGAAAAGCTGAATAATCCCAACAGTCCATTGGGCGTGTTACTCTCCGATCAGGAAACGGCCAGTAATCTTCGTACTACGCTTCGTAATTTAACCCAGAGCACGGTCTTACTCAACGAAGACCTGAAAGCGGCTCAAAATAACTTCCTGCTGCGTGGCTATTTCAAAAAACAGGCAAAAGCTACAGCCAAACAAAAGGCTGATAGCGCAGCTGCTGTAAAGCCTTAGCAACTCCTTTTTTTATACTTATGCAAAGACGGCTATGGCAAGCAAAAATTGCCATAGCTGCTTTTGCTTTTAGAAGCTAATGCCTACTTTCTAAACACAAAAACGGCCCCCACTCGCGCAGGAACCGTTTTGCATAAGCAAACAGGAAGTTTAGCCTAAGTACGTCTTTAACGCCTTTGACCGTGAGGTATGGCGTAGACGACGGATGGCTTTTTCTTTTATCTGCCTAACCCGTTCGCGGGTTAGGTTGAATTTTTCACCGATTTCTTCGAGCGTCATAGCGTGTTCGCCATTTAGACCAAAGTAGAGTGTAATTACATCGGCTTCACGCTGCGTTAGCGTCGAAAGCGCCCGTTGCACTTCTTTCCGTAGCGAATCGTTGATCAGACCCGAATCAGGCTTATCTTCACCGTCATTTTCGAGCACGTCGAGCAGGCTGTTTTCTTCGCCTTGCACAAACGGTGCATCCATCGATACGTGCCGACCCGAAATTTTCAGCGTATCAACAACTTCAGCCGCCGAAATTTCCAGAACAGCCGCCAACTCCTCAGGCGAAGGCTCACGTTCGAACTTCTGCTCTAAATCAGAGAACGTCTTGGAAATTTTATTCAGCGAACCCACCCGGTTCAATGGCAAACGTACAATACGAGACTGTTCGGCCAAAGCCTGCAGAATAGACTGACGGATCCACCAAACGGCGTACGAGATGAATTTAAATCCACGGGTTTCGTCAAAGCGTTGAGCAGCCTTAATCAAACCAAGGTTTCCTTCGTTGATCAAGTCACCCAGCGAGAGACCCTGGTTTTGATACTGCTTGGCAACCGAGACCACAAATCGTAGGTTTGCCTTCGTTAAGCGTTCCAGCGATAATTGATCACCTTCCCGAATTTTCTGGGCCAGCGTTACTTCCTCGTCAGGCGTAAGTAGGTCCACTTTACCAATCTCCTGTAAGTACTTGTCTAACGACTGACTTTCACGGTTGGTAATCTGTTTTGATATTTTTAGCTGTCTCATATTACGTTGTCCCCAGTGGAGTCACTATATAACGCTCACTTTTGACGTTGCATTACACAAAAAAGTAACAATCACTTATGCATTTTTGTTCTCCGGCTTCGGTAACAAAACTTTGCGTGATAAACGATACTTTCCTGTCTTTTTATCTACATCAATTAATTTCACCGTTACTTCCTCTCCTACCTGCAGAACACCATCCATTGTTTCTAGACGTTCCCACTTAATTTCGGAAATATGCAATAAGCCATCTTTACCTGGCATGAACTCAACAAAGGCACCAAAGGGCTGAATTGTTTTCACTTTACCTACGTAGGTTTCACCTACTTCTGGTACAGCAACAATGCCTTTTACTCGCGACACAGCCTTATCCATACTCTCTTTGCTGGTAGCAAAAATGCTAACCCAGCCAGCATTATCATGCTCGTCGATGTTCACAACGGCACCTGAATCTTTCTGGATATCCTGAACGACTTTACCACCGGGCCCGATAACGGCACCAATCTGGTTCGTGTCAATCTTGATAACGACGGCACGAGGAGCGTGTGGCTTTAAGTCACCACGCACTTCGGCAATGCCTTTCTTCATTTCACCCAGAATATGCAATCGACCTAAACGTGCCTGCTCCAGTGCCTGGGCTAGTACTTCGTACGATAGTCCATCAACTTTCAGGTCCATTTGGCAGGCTACAATACCCTTTTCGGTACCGGTTACTTTGAAATCCATATCACCAAGATGATCTTCGTCGCCGAGGATATCCGACAATACAGCATACTTATCGCCATCTGAGATAAGGCCCATAGCAATCCCGGCTACAGGCGCCTTGATTTTAATACCAGCATCCATTAGCGCCATCGTACCAGCACAAACCGTTGCCATCGACGATGACCCGTTTGACTCCAGAATATCGGAGACAACCCGGATGGTATATGGATTCTCAGATTCTGGTGGTAATACTTTTTTCAGCGACCGGTGAGCCAGATTACCATGACCAATTTCACGACGACCAGCACCCCGGTTCGGTTTTACTTCGCCGGTAGAAAAACCGGGGAAATTGTAATGCAACAGGAATTTAGCGTATCCCTGGTACATTGTTTGGTCAACAATCTGCTCATCCGTTTTGGTACCGAGCGTTGCTGTTGTTAATGATTGCGTTTCACCACGAGTAAACAGAGCTGACCCGTGTGGGCCAGGCAGAATACCCGCTTCGGCCATAATCGGACGAATTTGATCCAGTTTACGACCATCCAGACGAACACGCTCATCTAGTACCAACCGACGCGACGCTTCCCATTCCAGATCGTGGAAATAGGTTTTTATTAAACCTACATTCACTTCTGAACCTTCTGGAAACGAAGCAATGTATTCGTCACGAATTGCTTTTGCAGCTTCAGAACGACCTTTTTTACTCGGGTTCTGTTGGCTAACAGCGGCATAAATCTTATCGTACGTAGCTGCTCGAACAGCTGCGCGCAACTCTTCATCGTGCGTTTCATGATTGTATTGACGTTTTTCGGTCTTTCCTACTTTTACCGTCAATTCTTTCTGAGCAGCACACTGAACCTTGATCGCTTCATGAGCAACTTTAAGTGCTTCTACAACTTCGGCTTCTGAACATTCGTCCATTTCGCCTTCCACCATACAAATATCTCTTTCGGTAGCAGCCACAATCAGATCAATCGTAGCGCGTTCGAGATCAGACGTTTTTGGGTTAATCTTATACTGTCCGTCGATTTTAGCAACGCGTACTTCAGAAATTGGCCCATTGAATGGAATATCTGATACTGCCAGAGCCGATGAAGCAGCCAGAGCCGCTAAGGCATCAGGCTGAACTTCGGCATCAGCCGAAATCAGGGTAATCATTACCTGCGTGTCGGCATGGTAATTCTCGGGGAAGATAGGCCGCAAAGCGCGGTCCACTAAACGGCTAATCAGGATTTCGTGATCGCCCAGGCGACCTTCCCGTCGTTGAAAACTTCCTGGAATCCGACCAGCAGCCGCAAATTTTTCTTGATAATCAACAGACAAAGGAAGGAAATCAACTCCTTCTTTGGCATCTTTACTCGATACGACAGTTGCCAGTAGCATTGTGTCGCCTAATCGTACAACCACCGCCCCATCGGCCTGTCGGGCCATTTTTCCGGTTTCGATGGTAATTTCCCGCCCGTCGGGCAGCGCAACGGATTGCGTGGTGATTTGAAACATACAACAGATTTTGAATACGTCCTCTTACAGCTTTAAACCGCTTTAACAGCCTGGCATACCAATGGCTATCAACCGTTTCCGGATTTTGTAAACTAATAAATTTTTAACAGGTTTTCACCACTTTCCTATAGAAACTACAAAAATGAGGGAATCTACTAGTTGTAGATTCCCTTTTTTTGTGAAGTCGCCGATTACTTCCGCAATCCTAGCGCGGCCAGAATAGCCCGGTAACGCATGATGTCTTTTTTCAGGAGGTAGTTCAGCAACCGCCGACGCTTACCTACTAATTTTAAAAGACCCAGTTGGGTGCCGTAATCGTGCTTGTGAACTTTCAGGTGAGCAGTTAAATGACTGATCCGGTAAGTGAACAGCGCGATCTGGGATTCGGCCGACCCGGTGTCCGTTGCGCTTTTGGCATGGCCCGAGGTAGAGAATATCTCCTGTTTTTTTTCGGTCGTTAGATACATCTTCAGACAGCTAATAAAATGAAAAATTGAATTTGGGTGCAAAGATAGCAAAAATAGTCGATAGTCACTAGGAATATATCAATAGTTTCTGTAGCTGACAGCCATTTAAACCTGATGACTAACCACTGACGACCGACGATCTTTAAAAGCCGCAACTCTCCGCTTTAACTTTTCCCAGGCTATTACATACACATCCTTATCAAACAGGCGTGAGTCGTGCCGGGCACGTTGCATCAATAGAAGCCCAATTGGCAATAGAACGATATTAGCCATCCAGGCACCCACAGGCACCCAGAGGAGCCCTTCTTTGGCATATTTGTCGCCTGTGATCGTCAATACGTATAAGAAAATAAAGAAGACGATGGCAATAAGTACAGGCACCCCAAAGCCTCCTTTCTTGATAATAGCACCCATCGATGCACCAATCAGAAACATGATAAAAATCGAAATCGACTGAGTGAATTTGTGATGCGTTTCTAACTGATATTTCCACACACCTTTCTCTTTCTCAGTCAGATACGTCACGTTAGATGTTGAATACGATAGAATGTTTTGTGCCTGACTCAGGGCCGCCTGCGCTAAATCGGGGATTGCAATAGCTCGTTTTTTCAGGACAGAGTCAACCCATTTTCCATCCTTCACTACTTTTTGTCGAAGAGCCGCATCTGCTTTAAATTGGTAATTGTAATATTGGCGCGAAGTGCTGGCTACATTCAGACTTGTCTTCGTATAATCTTTCCGTAACGAGTCTGTCAACGTCGACAGTTCGTTCAGATTCTTCATGTATTCGTGATACTCAAACTGGTTCTCATCCGTCCGTTTAATCCCGAATGATTCCATACTGATTACCAACCGATAATCCTTAAAGCCATTCCGCATAAACTGCGCTCCTTGATTAGGTGCGCCTGCGGTAAAACTAAAGCTATTATTATCTGAATACTCTTGATAATCATTCCCGTTGAAAAGCTGGAAAACAAGGTAAGATCGATCCTTATCCATGAACATTCGCCCTGAATCAGCCAGAATAATTTCGCGATTACCAGCTTCCAGTCCAGTCGTTGAATGCTTGTAAATAACCAGCCCCTTCAACAAATCGCCGTTTTTACTGTCTTTGGGTCCTTTAATCTTGTGATCTACTTTGATACTATAACCAGGCAAATCGTTATAAAAAATGCCTTCTTTCAGATTCAATGTGGCTTTTGCGGTTTTGATATCATAGAGCAGGCTATACCCTTTCAGGTTTGCCCAGGGTGAGACCGAATTGTTGAACCAGAAGGAAAATATACTAATACCGACTGCCACAATCAGCAATGGCTGCATAGCTCTTGTGAGAGAAATTCCAGCGCTTTTGAGAGCCGTCAATTCAAAAAATTCGCCGAGATTTCCGAACGTCATCAGCGACGACAGCAAGACGGCCAATGGAAGAGCGGTTGGTATAGTTAGGAGGGCAAAGTAAAAAAGTAATCGACCAAAGGTAGCCAGGTCTAGATCTTTGGTAACAAAATCGTCAATATAAAACATCAGCAGCCGCATCAGAAAAATAAAGATGACGACAGTGAGGGTCAAAAAAAACGGCCCCCAAAACGAGCCGAGTATTAATTTATCAATCTTTTTCATGTACGAGATTACGCTCCTTTCTTCGCTGCTATGCCGGGATGCCAGAGCAATACGAATTACGATTTACTAACATATATAACGTCATAAATCGTCTAAAGTAATTCGTAAATAATGTTAACTCCCTACAATTTCCTTCAGTTTATCAATTAAACCATCCCAAAGGTCTTTCAGTTCTTCTTCATCGGTTGTGCTGGAGTAGTCAGTGACACGTAGAAACGTCGACTGTGTTAATTCACTTTGATCGACTCGAAAATCAACGTAGTTATTATCGCTCTCGTTATCGTCTGTATTTAAAAACTCAAAGCGCACCCCTTTATTTTGCCTCATAGACACCTGCCGAGCAATATGGCTTTCGTTATCCCATTGAAAGTCGAATCGCTGTTCGGGCATCGTATTGACCTTGCTGGCAAACCATTGCGAGAGGCCCGATGCCGTGCTGATGTACGGGAACAGCATTTTGGGAGATGCCCGAAGTTCGTACTCGGTGATAAATTTCAATTTCTCCATAACTTATTAGACTAAAGGGGTCATTGGCAAAGGTAAACGATTTTTTTTGCGAAAGTCAACGCCATTTTTTGTTTAAAGAGGATTTTTCCCTACTTTTGTGGAATCAAACGGCGGGGTAGCTCAGATGGTTAGAGCGTAGGATTCATAACCCTAAGGTCGGCAGTTCGATCCTGCTCCCCGCTACTTAGTTTTAAAAGCCCTTTACTTTTCTGTAGAGGGCTTTTTTATTTCCCCAAGATAACCGAGCGTCTTCAACCGGCGCTATAAAACTTTACCTTTTTTGCTAAAAGTATTCATTTAATAGGATTCTGCCGAACATTCCAGCAGAGATTTTTCTGTTAGTCCGAATTTCATAAAATAACCAGATCCATTCTTTCTCAATAGGCCAATTGCGAATTCCTCCAGGCGACTAATCAATATCCCCCTGACAGTCACCATACTGTCAGGGGGATATTGATTAGTCGTTGACAGAGACGCCAGAGGTCAATTTATTTCCAGATTGATTGAGCGGTGTATAGCGCCAACTCTTTCACGTCAATAGCAGTACCCCAGAAATGAAGTCCCTCACTGCTTCCTGAAACTGGCTTCCTTTCCAGAGAGTACGAATAAGCCCCACCATCAATAAATACTTCTATGGACGTGCGATCAACATAAATATCGGCCATGATCTCCATGCTGGTCATATTTTCGGGCGAATAGAAAACTCCATTTACCCGGTTACTATTCATGTCATAATCCAGCACCCGCTGTCCGAATAACGACAATCCCGCACTCGTGGCATGCGACAGTTTCAGCGTCGTCTTGATCCGAAAGCGATCTAACGAGTTAACCGATTTTAATTTCTCATTAGCCTCAGCAGCACTCAGTCCCGAGCTTTGCAGCGCCTTCTCGAACAACGGTTCTGTTTCTTTTACCGGTATACTACTTAAACGTAAGCCATTTTTGGTTGTATGAAGTTTTAGCTCGGTGGGCAGTAACATCATATTATTAAACGGCATCCCCGGCTGCGCAATACGCCCCCAGCCAATTTGAATGCGTCGGGGATCATTTTGGGGCATATTGGCGAATGTCTGTGCGGCATAGATAGTCCCTGTAACGTAATAATGTTTGCCCGATTCGGGTGTGAACGTTTTCCCATCGAACGAGCCAATCATATACGTAGCAGATGCCCCATGCATCACCCATTTCGTTTTCTTAGTATCACCATCAATTGGCAATTCGAATAAATCAGGGCATTCCCAAAAACCAGTTACGTGACTTTCGTATCGCCACTCCTTCATGTTCTTCGAGGTATAGATCGAGTGCCCATCCCGTTCGTTTAACACCATCACCCAATGCTTTCCGGGAGCATACCAAAATACGCGAGGATCGCGGGTGTCTTTGCTGTTCCACTTCTCTTTAGAATCAATCAGTGGGTTCTTCGCATATTTTGTCCAGGTGCGGCCTTTGTCCAGACTATAGGCCATACACTGAATTTGTTTTTCGGGATTATCGACTGTGTAGAATGCAACCATAGCCGGTGTATCGCCCTGATTAAAGCCGGCAGTATTGGCATAATCAATCACAGTCGAACCCGAAAACATGGTACCTAAACTATCAGGTGAGAGCGCAGTCGGCAATTCTTCCCAGTGAATCATATCGCGACTTACGGCATGCCCCCACGACATGTTTTCCCACTCTCGTTCATAGGGATTGTGTTGATAAAAAAGATGATACTCACCAGCATAATAGATCATGCCGTTAGGATCGTTTATCCATCCCCGGCGGGTTGAGAAGTGATACTGAGGCCGGTTCTTCTCCCGATACAACGAATCCTGACCCGCAATTTTATCGGCCTGATAGATTTTCGTCAGCCCTTCGCGGCTGCCATCGTATTGAATAGTAATGGTTTTTCCCTGAAGCCCCGCCATATCGCAAAACACCCAATAGTCGGGTTCGCCAGCGGCAAGTCGTATCTTGAAAGAGCGCTCCTGCTTATTATTAACCAGGAATTTCATTGTCCCCCGGTTTTGAGTTTGCGCTATGGGCAGGTTCAGATATCGTTTGTTAATCGTCATGGACACAGACTGTGCGTAAAGAAATTGGCTGACAGAACTGGTCAGGACGACTAGCGTAATGAGTTTTACTAGTGATTTCATCGTCAATTAAGTAATTAGGAGCTGAAGGACTTAATTTAGAATTTATACTTTTATTAGGACTTTCGCAGGGAGCCATGCCGCAGTGAAGTATATCGTGTGTTAGTAAACACGATCGGGTGTTGTGGGAAAGAACCTGCCTGATTTTCATTTATCAATTTTAGCTTATGAAACAGCCTTCAATTTCTTATATAATCGTTCAGGTTACGCTGTTTCTAACCATATCAATACGTCCTTTACAAGCACAGGTTATTCATCTAGATAGCCTGACTCTCGACTTACCACAGTCTAGCAGAACTGATATCGGCCGGTTGAAGTCAGCCTTGAGTCAACCCATTTACTCAGCACAAACGGCCGATTCGCTGCTTACCCGAACCCGCCAACTGGCCTACCTCCCCGGACAAGTCATCGCACTCTGCCAATTGGCAGGAATCCGATTACAACAGCAGCAAAACCAGCAGGCCACTGCCCTATTGCAGGAGGCTAGTCAACTAGCTGAACAAATTCGCGATTTAAGAGAATCGGTATGGGCCATGAATCAGGTTTCCAGAATTCAACGCATGAGCAGTCGAGTTGCGCCCGTTTTTTCTGCCTCCTTTGCTAACGTGCTGGAATCGCTGGGAGTAGCCATGAAGATCAGTTCATCCATGATAGCAAAGAATAAATCCCGCTCATTTTCTACTGAAATGAACGCTCAGATCGATAAACGGCAATCTGATCGGCGTTCCATTCCACCAAATCCGTTCGATTATATAACACCAATACCGGGAGCTGACTATAATCCACTACAGGGACACCATTTTCACTTTAAGCCGGACATTGTTGATCGTCTGCTCGATACGCTGATTCGTTTTGACAAAAGCAGTCCACGCGTAGTTATCAAACTCTCCGAGCAACGAAAACGACGGGATTCGAGTCAGGCAATGAGTAAGGCGTATGCCAAGGAAGGAGATTATGCTAAGGCTTATCAGTATTTTTTGCAATACAGTGCGTATAAAGACAGCCTAACCGCTGAAACCACTACCCGACGCCTAGCCTCGCTGAGATACAAACAAAATCTACTCAAGAAAGAAGCCCAGATCAAGCTGCTTACCAAAGATCGCCAATTACGCGAGCAGGAGTCGAATCGCCAGAAACAGTTTGTCCTGGTTCTTGTCGGTGTCATTACCCTCCTCATTGGGTTTTCGCTCATTCTGACCCGTAACAATCGAGCCAAACAGCTGGCTAATAAGCAACTAAACGAACAGAAAGAAGCCCTTCAACAGGCGCTTGTGGAGTTAAAAACGACTCAGGCCCAACTTATCCAATCCGAAAAAATGGCTTCATTGGGCGAATTGACCGCTGGTATCGCGCACGAAATTCAGAATCCGCTGAACTTCGTTACTAATTTCTCGGAAGTCAGCACAGAGCTGGTCGACGAATTAAAAGAAGGGCCGTTCCAAAATTTGCCGGACTCGGAGAAGGAGTACGCGGATGAAATACTAGGTGATTTGACCCTAAACCTTCAGAAGATTACGCACCACGGAAACCGGGCTTCGTCAATCGTTAAAGGAATGCTGGAACACTCCCGAACTTCAACCGGCGAACGTGCCCCCACCGACTTGAACGATCTGTGCGACGAATACATGCGGTTATCCTACCACGGATTACGTGCCAAAGACAAGACCTTTAACGCAGAACTAAAAACCGACTTTGACCCACTCGTCGATAAAATCGATGTGATACCGCAGGATTTAGGCCGGGTGCTGCTCAATCTGTTGAACAATGCTTTTTATGCTGTTTCAGAAAAGAAAAAACAACAGCCCAATCATTACCAGCCATCCGTAAGCATCAGCACAAAACGACTGGAGAATCAGGTGGAAATCCGGATAGTGGATAATGGCACCGGTATCCCCGAAGCGGTTAGAGACAAGATTTTCCAGCCGTTTTTTACCACAAAGCCGAGTGGTTCGGGCACGGGACTGGGCCTTTCTCTTTCCTACGATATCATTACCAAAGGGCATAATGGATCACTACAGATGCAGAGTCAGGCCGATGTAGGTACCGAGTTTATTATTTTGCTTCCGTCAGATAAAAAATCGGGCCCATTCACTAATGCGAAACCCTTCTAATTTCCTCCTTTAAGCGTCTTTTAGTATGACGGACAATTCATTTTTTCAAGCAGGAATCTCCAGCAAGTCAAAGCAACGAAAGGAACTGTATCAGTTGTTAGGCAAACTCCCTAATCGACAACGCCCCATAACGGTGGAGCTTATTTCCACCCAGGAAAGCGATGAGTTAATTACAGAAAAACTCCTTCTGGATATCAATGGGATTGAAAAAGTACCCGCCTATTTTACGAAGCCTAAGAATCGTCCCGGCAAACTTCCCGTAGTTTTATTTAATCATTCTCATTTCGGCCAGTATGAAGTAGGAAAAAATGAATACGTGTTGGGCAGGCCCGAAATGCAGAAACCTCCTTACGCCCTTGCGCTGGGTCGAGCGGGTTACGCGGGCCTATGTATTGATAGCTGGTGTTTTGGCGAACGCCACGGACGCAGCGAAATGGACACCTTTAAGGAGATGCTTTGGAATGGTCAGGTATTGTGGGGGATGATGGTGTATGATCATTTACGAGCGCTGGATTACCTGCACACCCGATCGGACGTCGATACAGGTCGTATCGCTACGATGGGTATGTCGATGGGCAGTACCATGGCCTGGTGGCTAGCCGCTTTGGACGAGCGTATTAAAGTCTGCGTTGATCTGTGTTGCCTTACCGATTACCAGGCCCTATTAGAAGCCAGAGGACTTGGCTTACATGGCATCTACTACTATGTTCCGGGTTTACTGACACAATTTACCACGAGTCAAATCAATGGACTGATTTCACCCCGCCCCCATTTTAGTCTGGCCGGGCGATTCGATCCCTTGACACCACTGGCAGGTCTCAAAAAAATTGATCAGCAACTAACTGAAATTTATCGGCACGATGGCGCATCAAACGCCTGGAAATTAAAGATTTACGAAAGCGGGCATCAGGAAACAGAAACCATGCGGGCTGATATTATGGCTTTTTATGAGCAATGGCTATAAACCGACGCAACCTTAACGTCTGTTCGTCCGTATGTTGAGCGAGTGGGCGTCACACTTTGGGTCGAAACTTATTGTGGCGAAAGTTAGATTTGGGAGAAAAACGCTGGAACTTATAGCTCCGGCGTTTTTTGTGCCTCTGGCCTGATCTATAAACCGGCTTCTTTCCACACCATTTTTCTTATTTTCAAAAGATTCTCTATTTATGAAAAAACTGAGCTTATGCCCTACTATAAGGCATCGATTGGCTCAATTATTGCTCCTTAATTAATGTTCATTGCCGTCTGTTTACAGATTTCAATGAGCTACATATATGGGTATATGGGAAACGCTGACTCAATTGGGTCAGCGTTTTTTTGTCATCTCTGGTAATTGTTACCTTTTAGCAGAAATTAAGTCTTGATAAGTACGTTTCCCAATCCCATATAGTCATTCATAGAAACAGCCCGCCAAACCTGGCGGGCTGTTTCTATGAATGACTAGCCGCAAAAAAAGCGATTAATCAACACGTTTCTGTAAGCTTTTCCGCACTTTATCGGCCGCGGCTAAATCCATCAGCGTAATATTTGCACTCTTTCTAAGGGTAGGCGATGCGGTCAAAATTTCAGTTGCCATTTTAATCAGTAGGGCTGCCGTGGCCGCCCCGTTCACTTTCCGACGGATAGTGCGGGCCGGGGTAGCTTTAGCTGCATGAGACGCTAGCGTGTGCAGGTGAATTGACTCCATTTAGCTTAAAATTTGGTTGTTTACGTTCTTATTTAAGAACAAAATAAACGCAACTTTCCGCATAAAAACAGCTACTATTTACGCAAAAAAACTAGTCATTCACAAGAGCAACCAACTCATTCTAAGCACTATATCCCATAAAAAGCAATTAATTTTAGTACTGATGATTTTGTATGGCGGCAGCGGCCGACCGTCCCGATGGGGGAAAATGATTGAAGCTAAATATGCTTGCTTACATTAATTGACGACCACCGGGAAATTGGTGTCTAAGTCTGATGAGCCTGGCGTGGCAGTGCCATTTTTAACATTCGGCTGGTGCCGTAGCACAACGTTCAATTTGCCAGATCCGGCAGCGCCTGTTTTCACTTCAATCGTTAGCCCAATCGGGTAAGGACCCGGCGATGGATTCGTGTCCCGATCTGTCAGCGTTACCGTTAACAGATTCGAAGGCGTAGTTGTATATACGAACAGGTGCTCATTGGCTTTTTCCCTGATTTCTTCCGTAGCATCCAGCACTGGCGTTTTCGTTTTATCCAGCAGTCCAATAACACCCGTATAAGTCGTATTCGCTTTCAGGTTGAGGGTTGCTTTGCTAAAATCAGCCGTAGTATTCAGGTTTTCGATCGTTGCCGTTACGCTCTCCGTTGGCGTGGCCTTGTTCGTCAGCGTGAGTGAAGCGGTTGTAATGGCCTCATTATCATCGGTAGGCGCTACGTTTTGTTCATCTTTACTACAGGCTCCAGCGAGTAAGGCAATGCAGGCGAGCCAGATAACTTGATTTTTGACGTACTTCATAACTGACAAATGTTAAACGTGAAACTAGGTTGTAATTAATTGAGAATGTAAGGACATAGCTACGCCACGGTTAGCCTTTTAGAAGACTATGGCAACGCATTTTTCAAATTCCGTCAGGAATTCAGGTATTTTTGGATAATGAGAAAGGCAGCTTCACTTTCAGCATGATATTCCTCCCCGGCTCATCGGCGAAATAGCGAAATCGGTTCAGGTAATCCCGATACGCTACGTTAGCCAGATTGGTGCCGCTGAGAATGACACTCATCGGCTGCCTACCTACCTGAGTTACAAAACCCAGTTCGGCACCAAGCAGAAAATACGCAGGGGGTGGAGCCGTAAAATCGCCCGTAAAAATAATCTGCCCATTTTCCTGACGACTCGTTACCGCAGGCGCTCGGTTTTGCCGGGCCACGTACAAGCCACTCACTGAGACATAGAGATTCGACAATTTCCCCCATTTCTCCCAATCGTAGCGCAGGCTATTGTCCGACCGGTTGGGCGGAATAAAGACTAGGTAACTATGATCGGTCTGGTTGTAGGCAAACAGCAGTGAATTTTTGGTCGTTACGGTTAGCTGATCCGTCAGTTTGTAATTCAAGGTGGCGTCAATACCCCGAAACGTAGCGCGTACTTGTGTGTAGGTGTATGATGGGAAAGCTCCCCGTTGCCGGACGATCGGGACCGAATCTGGCTTCAGGTAGATGTAATTATTAATCAGGTTGTTATAAGCCCCAATTTCACCGCTCAGTCGCTTACCGGTATAGGCTAACACTAGGTTACCATTATAGGCTTGCTCGGGCTGAAGGTTCGGATTACCTCGTTCGTAGGCTACGGCACTTTGGTGTAACCCATTGGAATACAGATCGGCAACATTGGGTGCCCGCCAGGCCGTGCTTAGGTTAGCCGTTAGCGTTAAGTCAGGACGAAGTTGATAAGCTAGCCCCAACGAGCCATTGGCATTTTGCCAACTGTGCGTCTCGTTGTAGGTCTGCTTGGTGGCATCATCCAGAAAATAAGCCCGCAACCACCGATAATCATACCGCAATCCGCCCTCGATAGTCCAGGGACCAACAGCATAGCGTTCAATAGCGAACAACCCCGCCCCATAGTTCCGGAAGTTCGGAATCAAAAACAGATATTGCCGAACATTGCCCTGCGTGATCCCATTAAAACCAAGGCTACCTGACCACTGCCCTACCGATTTTGTTTTGATGGGTGCATGTTCCCAAACCAGATCCATCGTTTGAGATTCCAGCTTGAGGTATAATTCGGGCGTTAGTATGCCACTAAATGAAACATAGTCATACTCTCGACGCTGATTTTTTTGCCAGGCATAAGTCGCCGTCAGTTCTCCCCCACGACTGGAATGAAGATAGGCTCGCACTTTCAGCATATCGTGTTGCACATCCTGATAAGGACGACCAAGCGAGTAGGAAAATCCAGGTTGCGACAATGGTTCCGTACGCTGGAGAGCGGCATATAAATCAGCCAAACTACTCACCTGAGCCCCCGTAAAAAGCCCAACTTTGGTGTCGAACCGGCTGAAAAACACCTCAGCCCCCCATCGCTTATGGTCGTAATGCAAATCGCCCGAAAAGTTGTTTTCGTGATAGCTGGTGTTTTCCAGATAGTAGTTGGGCGTTCGGACATAACCAGAGCGTTTTACCGTACCCTGCAATCGCCAGCTCAGCCCCGCTAATTTCTTACTAAATACCCCTTCCAGCATTCCGGAGGCTACTCCTAAGCCTCCATTGGTTCCACCAACGACGTTTACTTCCCCGCCGATACCGGGCCGCGTAGGCATCGCTTTGGGCTCGACTAGGATTACCCCGCCAATGGCATCGGAACCGTAGCGAATACTGGCCGCCCCCTTAATGACCGTCAGGCGAGACGCCAGAAACTGATCAATCTGCGGGGCATGTTCGGAACCCCATTGCTGGTCTTCCTGCCGAATCCCATTGTTCAGGATAATGATTCGGTTACTGTACAATCCATGAATAACGGGTTTAGAAACACTAGGGCCAGTCTGAATCGAATACAAACCCGCCAGCGATTTCAAGCTCTCGCCCAGCGACTGACCGCGTGTTTGATCAAGCGCTGCGCCCGATAAACTAACCTGCGTTTGCAACAATTGCTGGGCTTCTGAACGGTGCTCCGTAACAACAACTTCCTGCAACAACTGATTGTCGGATGCGAGCTGCACGGTGGCTAGCGTTAGTAATGAATCGCTCCCAACCGTTATAGAGACTGTTTTCGTTTTATAACCAACAAACTGATAGTCAAGTGTATATTTACCAGCGCACAGTCGATTGATCCGGAAAGAACCCACAGAGTCAGCAACTGAGCCGGTTTGCAATTCGCGGACATAAACCGTTGCTCCTACCAGCGGCTCGTGCGTATCCAATCCTAAAATCTGGCCCTGAGCTACTTTAGTACACGTAGCCGATTGTGCCCAACCGACTGAAATCACGTTGGTTACTATCCAAACCCATAAACCGACTTTCCAATAGGTATGCATCAAGCTTTTTCTCAAACTGATTTCAAGGCTTCCTTCAAATCATTTATGCAACAACGTTGCAATATTAACTAAAAATATGAGAAGCCGCTTTATTTTCGATTGATTGCCTGATATTTTTGTTAAATCCTGCAAGTCAAAAACGCAAAAAGCCCCTGATAGTCAGCGGCTTTTTACATTTCAATAAATTTTCAACTAATGCAGAATTTCAAAGACTAGTTCGCGCAGAATATCGCCTTCCGTCATGGTTGGCGTGTCAATACCTTTGCTTTGGGCATCGGCCCGACGGATGGAGTGAATAATATCAGCCACCTTTGGCAATGGAAACGTACGGGCTGCCGAGAGATAATCTTTCACGAAAAACGGATTCACTCCGAGTAATGGGGCCAGCCCTTTATCGCTCTGATCTTTCGAAGCCTGAACCAGTAAGACCTTGCTGAAATAGCCAAAAAGCTGCGCCAGAATAACGACCAGGGGATTGTCCTTCGGGTTTCGTCCGAAATAATCAACAATCTGATTCGCCTTCACCACATCGCGTTGGATAAGAGCTTTTTGCAGCTCAAAGACATTGTATTCTTTACTAATGCCAACCAATCGCTCAACGGTTGCGGCCGAAATCTCTTCACCCACATGGAGATTAATCAGAATTTTGTCGATTTCGCTCGCCAACCGCTTAAGGTCGTTGCCAATGTGATCGGCCAGGAGCTGACAGGCTTTAGGGCTAACTTTTGCCCCCTGTTCGCGGCAGTACTCTCCTACCCAATCGGGTATCTTGTTGTCGTATAGCTTTTTAACACCTAACAGTTTGCCTTTTGCTCCGAACGCTTTCACCCAGGCTTTTCGCTCGTCGAGGGCTGGTTTGCCGTCTTCCCGCGTATAACAGAGCATCAGAATGGTACTGGAAAGCGGATTCAGCGCATAATCTTCGAACAGCGTTTGGGCCGATTTATCGTTGATGCCATTCATCTGTTGGGCTTCTTTCACGAGCACCAACTGTCGCTCGGCCATGAATGGATAGCGTCGGGCATAGTTCAGAACGGCACCGGCATCCGTATCTTTCCCGAACAGGACAAACTGATTAAACCCTCGCTCAGCCACCGGAACCGCCACTTTTTCAAGCTCCTCAGCAATACGATCAATGTAATAGGGTTCGTCGCCATGAATCAGATACACAGGGGCAATCCGTTTGTTACGGATGTCTTTCAGGAGAGCGTCAACAGCAGGAATCAAAACGGTATTCGGTTTATGGTATTTGGCAACTGGTAGTGCTGAGTATTTCTTTTCATACTCACCGGGTTAAAACCCGGCGCAAAAACAACAGAATAAAATGAGCTGCGCCGAGTTTTAACCCGGTGAGTATGAAAAATTTCGTCGATTAATTAGTTCAATTGAATAAAACCTGACATCACAAAAATAACGCTTACCAGACATTTATGCCGAATTAATACGCCAGAACACGATTCATGCAAAAAGTAGCTCTGTGTTTTTTATATTTAGCTCTTCACTCCCAGACACTTCACTCAATGCACAAACATCTCCGCTGGTTCGCCATTTTCTTTCTTGGTTTATCCCTTCATGCCATCGCCCAAACACCTAGCCCATACCAACGTCGGGAGGTAATGATTCCAATGCGCGATGGCGTTCGGTTGAATACGGTAATCTACACGCTCAAAAACAGTAAAGAAGCGTTACCGTTTCTGCTGACCCGCACACCCTACGGCGTAAGCGAAACCCAGACACCTGACCGTATCCAGTACGTAAAAGACATGGCCGACGACGGCTATATTTTTGTGTATCAGGATATTCGTGGGCGCTATAAATCGGAGGGCACGTTCGAAATGCAGCGCTTTACCCGAGATAAGAAGAACCCAAAAGCCATCGACGAAAGCACGGATACTTACGATACTATTGAATGGTTGCTGGCGAATGTCCCGAACAACAACAAGAAAGTAGGCATGTACGGGATTTCATACGCAGGTTGGACAACAGCCATTGCAGCCATTGATCCACATCCTGCTCTGGTGGCCGTTTCGGAGCAGGCAACTCCCTCCGATATGTATTTGGGCGACGATTTTCATCACAATGGCGCGTTTCGATTGAGTTACGGTTTCGAATATGCTTTCATGGAAGAAGCGACTAAAACCGATTCGTTGTTTCCATTTCCCAGTTATGACACTTACGACTGGTATCTGAAATTAGGTCCATTATCAAACGTTAACAAACTGTATTTCAACGGGAAACTACCAACCTGGAACGACTTCGTAAAACACCCGAATTACGATTCGTTCTGGCAGAAACAATCGCTTATTCATCGCATTGATAGTAGCCCCAAAATACCGACCATGAATGTAGCAGGCTGGTGGGATCAGGAAGATTTTTATGGCCCCCTAAAAGCCTATCAGCTTTGGGAAAAGCAGGATCAGGGGCACAAAAACTTTCTGGTGGCCGGTCCCTGGAATCATGGTGGTTGGGGTCGAAGTGACGGCAGTACCTTAGGAAATATCAAGTTCGATACAGCCACCTCGGTTACGTTCCGAAAGGAGATTCAGGCCCCTTGGTTTGCGTACTACCTGAAAGGGAAAGGCGCTGGAAATTTTGCTGAAGCCGTTACGTTTCAAACGGGTTCAAATACCTGGAAACGCTACGAAACCTGGCCACCGAAAGAAGCCACGAAGCGGAACCTCTATTTTCAGGCTAACGGCAAACTGTCGTTCGATGCCCCCAAAGCACCAACTGGTTCCGATGCGTATGTGTCTGACCCAGCGCACCCTGTCCCCTATCGTACACGACCGATTGAAGCTACTTACGGACCGGGTTCTCGCTGGCGCACCTGGCTTACTGAAGATCAGCGGTTTGTACACAATCGCCCGGACGTACTCTCCTGGGAAACAGACGTTTTAACGGACGATATAACCGTAACGGGCGAGGTATTGGCCAAACTGTTTGCCGCTACAACCGGAAGTGACGCCGATTGGGTTGTTAAGTTGATTGATGTATATCCAGCCCACGATCCGAAGCAACTCGCCATGAGTGGTTATCAACTGATGGTAGCAAACGACGTTTTCCGAGGTCGTTTCCGAAACAGTTTTGAAAAACCAGAAGCCATTCAGCCCAACAAAACCGAAACCTACTCGATTGACCTGCATTCCATCAATCACGTGTTTCGAAAAGGCCATAAGCTGATGGTGCAAGTCCAAAGCACCTGGTTCCCAATCATCGACCGGAATCCGCAAAAGTTTATTCCAAACATTTTTGAAGCGAAAGAGAGCGATTATCAAAAAGCCACACACACCATTTTCCGCTCGGCGGCCTATCCATCGCATCTGGAGTTAAGCGTAGTTGGGAAGTAAGGGCGTTTTTGGGCAATTACTCTGCCTTTGTTCTGTATAATCAATATGGTCTGAGTTAACAATCATCTATCCAAGCCGAACACCCCAACTCGTGCAGCCTAATCGATTATTTCACATCAGTGAAAACCCGACTATTAAGGTTTTTGAGCCGAGACCATCTCCGTCTCATTTTGATTCTATTCATGGGGATGTCGTGTTTGCAATTAGCGAAACGCGCTTGCACAATTACCTGTTTCCTAGAGATTGCCCAAGAGTAACGTTTTATTCCAAAGACAGTACGTCAGAAGTTGACAAGGAAAAATTTCTAGGCAATACAACCGCATCATTCATCGTCGTACTGGAAAATAAATGGCTTGAGACAATAGAAAAAGCCCAGCTTTATTGTTATGAATTCCGCCCCGACAATTTTGTCTTACTCGACGAAGGCGCTGGCTATTATGTCTCTTATAAAAGCGAAACACCTTTATCCATGCGAATTATAAAAAATTGTTTAGAGGAATTAGAAAAGAGACCTATTGAGGTGCGCTTTGTAGAAACGTTGTGGCCCTTAGCTCAAGAAGTAGCTGCGTCTACCTTGCAATTTTCCTTAATCCGAATGCGAAATGCAGTACCTGAATCTTGAACAGTAAAATTGCTTGTTTTTGCTATTCCGACTATAGGAGACATCTCAAAGTTCCCATGGGTTAAGTTTAAGATTCCTCCTATAGTCGGAATAGCAAAAAGTAACGGTCTTTAAACGTAAGTACAATTATCGGCTCTAATAATCAATGTAATAATCTACTACTACCTATCGTCGGAAAGTCGGGCATTTGATCATGGATGGCGGAATCAGGTAATGAATGGAAAGCTGGGCCAGTATGTAAAAATCATTACCCGGTAGCCCTCGCCTAACATCCGGAGAAACAGTATATAAGGTTGCTAAGGCCTTGGTTCGATCATCGCCCGTACGAGCAGCAATGGGCTCCGCCCGTCGATCTGACATTGTAGCCGACAGGGCCGACGGTAAATCACCCGGATTGGGGTAAAAGCCACTTACATCATCGAGATAATCCGTGAATGTGTAGCGAAAGCTGATTTCAGCGGCCAAGTTCAGGCTCTCCGTAAGTTGCCAGCGCATGCCCGCACCAACCGGTATAGCGGCTGTAAGCAACGAATAAGGCTTAGCATAACCAGGTTGCCCTTGCCCTTCCGTGCCCAATGGTTGTAAAGCGACCCAATCTCCTAAAGAACCGTCGGCATTGACAGGAGTCCTCGCTTTAGGGTTGTGTGCCACCAGTGCTACACCAAGTGTCAGATAGGGAGTAAAGGATGGTCGTTGATTTGGGCGACGGCCCTCAGGAATAAATTGATAGATACCACTCAAGGCTAGCTCTTTAAGATCATTCCGAAAGTGAAGATTCCGCTGAAATTGAGCGGGATGCCCATTCGGTTCGTCTTTATTAAATGTATAATCATCTCCAGCTAACCGAACTAAGGTTAAGGATGCCCGAGCAGAAAAGCTGGGTGTAAGATGACGGGTGAAGCTCCCTCCTACGTTCCAGCGGGGTGACAATGAAAAACTTTGAAACGCTTGATTAGGTGGCGCCAATTCTCCCAGATAGAACGATGCTCCTCCAGCGAGGCCCACTTCAGAAAACGGAATAAATTGTGAATTACCGCGACGCTGCGCTTGCGCATCAGGCAGGCAAAAAAACGCTATGCAAAACATAGCCGGTACTAATTTCATAGACATACAATTCGGTTGGTACCCAAATAACGCGAAATGGGTCCTTAATGCCACAAAGTTTGGAAAATTTGTAGCGATTACGGTACTATAGCCGATAAGAAATGGCGTTTTTCTCTTTAGTAACGGCAATAGTCGCTGTATGTATATAAATTGAAAAGAGCTACTTTAACGTTTGTATGGACTACTGTTTACTCATATTCGTTTTTTGAGAAAGGCTATTAATCAAGCTAAATCTTTGGGATTTAGCTTGATTAATAGCCTTCGTCCTTAGTTTTGAGACGTGAATTGATACACACCTGAGCCGATCTCAACAGGCAAGTAGCCGCCTTTATAATCTTTTACAGTTATAGCCGAATTCGTTTTTATGGCTCTGCCACCCTCTAAAACGGTCGTAGGCTTTACAGTTGGAATGAAAACTGTGGCTACGGTATTGGTAGGCACGGTAACCTGCAACTGAATGGAGGAGCCATCTTTTTTCCAGGCTGTTGTAATCGTTCCGTTGATGGAATGGTAAGTTGCTTTTACTTGCTTAATACCCAGTCGGGCAATTTCGGGTTTGATCGTAAACGTTCGATATCCAGCTTCTTCAACCTGAATGCCGGCGGCATACTCAAAAAACCACTCATTTACGGAGCCAAAGGCGTAATGGTTAAAGGAATTCATGCCCGCATTGTTCTCGAAGCCTTTCCCCTTGATGTAACTATTCCAACGCTCCCATATTGTATTGGCACCATTGACCACTTCGAACCCCCAGGAAGGATATTCTGTACTTAACAATAAATTGTACGCTTCATCGCTATGCCCCGTACTCGATAAGGCAGGTAATAGTGGCTTCACCCCTAAAAAACCAGTTGAGAGTTTGTTATTATTCGCCTTGATAAGCTCTACCAGCCAATTGCCTGCCTTTTGGGTCAGGTCTGGTTTAAGCATATGCATGTAAATCGCATTGGCATAAGCGGTTTGGGTATGTCCGGCAAAACCCATGTCTCCATCTACATAGCCATCTCCATTCCCATACGCAGCACTATTCGTTTTAAACTTCCCGGTTTCGTTGGTGTAATGCGCCAGAAATGCCTGTTTGATCTTCGCAAAAATAGTCGTGTAATACGCCGACTCATCCTGTTTGCCGATAGCCTTGGCCATTTCGGCCATCATAGAAGCCACGTAGCCATAGTACATGGTTGCCAGCATGTCGGGAGGTGTTTTCTTACCCACCGAAAGCCAGTCGCCAAAACCACCTTTAGGGGAAATTTCGTCAAAGCTGCCTTCCTTGTAAACATAGTCGCCTTTACTCTTTGCTTCCATAAACTTGAGATAAGCCACCATATTTGGCCAGAACTCCCGAATTACTCGGGTATCTCCGTACGTTTTGTAAATCGTATACGGGCAAATAATCCCGGCCTCCGACCAGCCCGGCGAATACGTATCTGTTTTTCGAACGTTGGGCGCGGGGGCATAAATTGGATAGGAGTGATCGGCTCGTTGTGCGTCGTTTAAATCAACCAGCCATTTTGTGTAAAAAGCCGAAATATCATTATTGAAAGTAGCCGACTGAACATAAGCCTGTGCATCCCCTGTCCAACCCAATCGTTCATCGCGTTGTGGGCAATCTGTCGGAACATCAAAATAATTGGACCGTTGTGTCCACACAATATTCTGGTACAGCTTATTAATTAGTGGATTATCTGTACTAAACAAACCAGTTGAGGGGGTAGCAGAGGTCAATACAATGCCTGTGATAGCATCTAATCCTGGAGGGGTTTTGAACCCAGAAACTTCTACATACTGAAAACCATGATAGGTAAATTTTGGCGTCCAGGTTTCACCGTCCTTACTACCCTTAAGAATATACGTGTCCGTAGCACGAGCCTTCCGTAAATTCTCGGTCATTATTTCCCCATTTGGGAATAACACTTCGCCAAATCTCAATCGAATGGTGTCTCCTTTGTTGCCTTTAACTTTAAGCCGCACAACGCCCGCAAAGTTTTGGCCTAAGTCAAAAAGGTATTTCCCGCCAGATTTTGGCGTAACGGTTTTCGCTTTTAATTCCTGAAAAACCTGAATCGGATTTCCAGGATAAACCTCAATCTTCCGCTCTGATTTATCTGGAAAAATGAGGCTATTTTTCCAGTTCACATCATCAAAGCCAACCTGACTCCAGTTATCAAAGTCTAGATTGGCATTGTGCGTTTCGCCATTTAAGATATCGGCTTCAAGGATTGGGCCATGATTTGTTTTCCAGCTTTGGTCGGTAGCTATAATCTCTTTCTCCCCATTGGTATAGTCTACTTCCAGTTGCGCCTTTAGCAATGGAACACTTCCATAGAAATTCCGCACAACTGGATTGCCCACCAGCAAGGCGTACCCAAGATAACCAGCATACCAACCATCGGACAGAATAGCACCCAGTGCATTTTTACCCGTCTTCAGATTGGTCGTAACATCGTAGGTTTGATAATAAACCCGCTTGTTGTAATCGGTCCAGCCCGGTGTAAAGTAATCTTTCCCAACGCGCTTACCATTGATTTGAAATTCATATAAGCCCAGCGATGTAACGTATAATCTTGCTCGCTTAATGGGTCCTTTCAGTTGAGTTTCTTTTCTAAAAAACGGCGCAGGGGGCAAATGATACGTTTTCCCTTTTCCTAAGGCCGTTAAGTCATTTCCAATCCATTCGGCTTTCCAGTTGGATTTAGTCAGCAGGCCCATTTCCCATTTGGCAATGGCGCTCCAGGGGCCAGGTTCGCCATTTTTATCCCAACTCCGAACCTTCCAAAAACAAATAGCCCTGGCAGCCAACGGCTTACCCGCATATTCCACTTGATTAGTAGCATTGCCCGTAACTTTATTGGAATTCCAGAGATCGGCCTTATCTGAAGCTAATTGTTCCAGCGATGAAGCAACCAGAAGTTGATAGGCCGTCTGTATCTGGCCTCTTATCGTAGAGGTCAACTCCCAACTTAAGCGAGGTTTTCCAACATCGGTCACCGGGTTTACTTTGTATTCGGTACGTAGATTGGCTGGCTTTAAATCTGAGGCCATAACAACCGATTTAGCCCCCAATTGGAGGGTAATAATACAGGCAATGAACAGCACAGCCTGCGCTTTAGACCGAACAAAAATCATGAATTAGTCAGGGATTACTACCTAAGAACATCCGTTATATATGGATTAATATACTGCCCCTGGAAAGGTTCGATAAGTAACAAAACTACTGTATAAAAAGACTTTCATATCCGAATTTACCGAACGTCGATAAGCCATTACTAGAACACAAAACAGCCGATTTCGTAATTTGTAGAAATGAACCGACTCTTCGGTTACCAAAGCTTATTCTACGAAAAGTACAAGTATTACCCAGCTCTGTTTGAGGCAACAAAAGGAGGGTATTTTTACCACTCACTCAAAATAAATCCAGTATTATCTAACCCTGGCGTTGGATTTGCGTTTCTTTTGTAGAACGCTTTTCCATTCATTAATTCATTTCATGAAGTATTCACTCAGTTTAGGGCTGTTTTTACTGCTGGCAACGGTCGGTTTTTCCCAAAACCTGCTCGGGATTTCGACCAGTCGCTATGGAGGAACAAATCGCCTATATATTAACCCTGCTTTAGCTGCCGACTCCCCTTCAAAGTTCTATTTGAACGTATTTACAGGCAATGGCCATGTGGATAACAACTATGTTCGCTACCAGGCTCCCTTTTCCTTACTCAGTCTAGTTACGGGCACTGTACCGGCCCAATATAAGAATTCAAACGGGACCATTAAATTTGAGCAAGACTATACCCAGGAGATGCTAAATGGCAGAGCAAAAAGCGGGACGGTCTCGGGTGAAATTCGTGGTCCTTCTTTATTGATGAAAGCCGGAGAACGGGGGGCCTTTGCTATTACAACCCGCTTTCGAGCCGTGGGTCAGGTCGTTGGGGCTTCGGAGCCACTGCTATCGGCCTTACGAGCCAGTTTGAACGACGGTGCTTTGTATAGCATCCCAAGCACCAATAATAAATTCAATGCCAATTCCAACACCTATGCCGAATTAGGTTTAACCTACGCTGGGACTGTTCTGGAAGGTGATGGTCGTAAGCTTCTTTTAGGGGCAACTGCAAAATTTTTGCTCGGCTATAATGGTCAGCAATTGATTAATCGGGATATGAACTACCGCATAGTACAGGACCCTGCTAATGCAAATAATGCTTATCTGGAAGTCAACAAACTGGATGCCACCTTTGCCTACACGAATTATCTTCAGGATCGGCAACTAACCCCCTCTACTTTATTTAGTTCTTCGGTACCTGGCCGGGGCTTCGGCGTTGACATTGGCCTGACTTATATTGACCAATACGATGCCGAAAGTCCGGCCTTGAAATTAGGCATCGCACTAACCGATGTTGGCGGTCTGACTTATAAGGGGCAGGAATACAGGTATACCGATATTGGGACCAATCCCGTTAAGTTTCGCAGTAGCGACTTCAATAACCTTAACGGCACCAGTTCCATTATTAAGGTTATCCAGAATAAATTAAATACTGGCCGAAAACCCGACAATACTACCTTTAGAGCAGGCTTACCAACTTCGTTGAACTTAACCGCCGACTATCAGTTACCCAGTGGATTCGGTATAAACCTGACGTATTTGCAGGACGTGCGGGCGTTACAGGCAACCGCTATTCATCAACCAACAATTATAGCGGTTACGCCGAGGTTCGATGCCCGCTGGCTCAGCCTGGCAATGCCTGTTGCTTATCTGAATGGTGGGCTAACCGCAGGGGGGTCTATACGGGTTGGGCCAGGTTGGTTAGGGACCGATAATTTTCTGGGCCTGATCGGCACAAAATCCAACGGTATTCAGCCCCGTGGCTTAGATATTTATGCGGGCTTAGCATTTGGTATTGGGCGAGTTAACGAGGAATAAAGTTGCGACTACGGTGAAATTAATGCTTGGCGCGATTCATCAAAGCCAGTAAATCCATCTCTCCATTTGCAATAAAATGTGTATTTTTGGTTGAATCTGCCAGTAAACCGGGTATTTGTAGGGTCTGTTATGACCGAGCGCGCTACTTTTTTCGATACACCACTTTTGTACCTCAAGGGATTAGGCCCGCAGCGTACTGAACTGCTCAACAAAGAGTTGAATTTGTTCACCTACGGCGACCTGATTCAATACTACCCTTTTCGCTTCGACGATCGTTCCCGCTTTTATACCATCGACGAACTGATGGACTCCATGCCTTCGGCTCAAATACGCGGGCGATTGCGGGACTGGTATCTGGAAGGTGAAGGCTCAAAAAAACGCTTAGTCGCCACGTTTACCGATGGCACCGGCTCACTAAGTCTCGTCTGGTTTCAGGGAATTACGTATATCGAAAAAACCTTACGGCGCGACGGAGAATACATTGTTTATGGAAAGCCTCAATCATTCAATGGGCAGTTTAGCATCATTCATCCCGAACTGGAAAACACAAATACCGCTTCGGAACACGAAGTCGGCTTTTTCCCGGTTTATAATCTGACCGAAAAACTCCGCAAACGCCATCTCGATAGCAAGGTTCTGGGTAAGGTGATGCGGAGCTTGCTCGAACAATCGTGGCCGCATATTCACGAAACGCTACCCGATTCACTTATTCAGCAATTTCGGCTGATTGGTAAACGGGAAGCTATGTGGAACATTCACTTGCCTCAAAATCAAGGCTGGCTAAAACAGGCTCAGCGTCGGTTGAAATTTGAGGAGCTGTTCTACAATCAGCTGCGGCTGATCAAAAATAAGCTCATTCAGAAAGAGGAGTTTCCGGGACAGGTATTCCGGGATACCTCGCTGATGAAGCACTTTTATAATGAACTGCTGCCCTTTGAATTAACCGGTGCCCAGCAGCGGGTTATCAAAGAAATATACGCCGATTTTCTGACGGGTAAGCAGATGAATCGGCTGTTGCAGGGTGATGTGGGCAGTGGTAAAACCATCGTTGCTTTCATTGCCTGCCTGTTGGCTATCGGAAATGGTGCACAAGCCTGTTTGATGGCCCCTACCGAAATCCTGGCCGACCAGCATTACAACGGCTTAAAGCCTTTTGCGGATGCTATGGGCTTAAACCTCGGTATTCTGACTGGCTCAACCAATAAGAAACGCCGGGTGGTTTTGCATGAAGAACTACAATCGGGCAAAATGCACATTCTGGTTGGCACGCACGCGTTGCTTGAAGACGCTGTGCAATACAAAAACCTTGGCCTGTGTATTATTGACGAACAGCACCGTTTTGGCGTTGCGCAACGAGCAAAACTCTGGCGAAAGAACGAAGTGGTTCCACCACACATTCTGGTAATGACAGCTACGCCAATTCCGCGTACGCTGGCCATGACGCTCTATGGCAACCTCGATGTGTCCGTTATTGATGAACTACCCAAAGGCCGCAAACCCATTAAAACCGTCCACAAGTACGACAAGCACCGGTCTGAAGTATTCGGGTTCATGCGCCAGCAGATTGAGCTTGGTCGGCAGGTATACGTCGTGTATCCGCTTATTGAAGAATCCGAAAAGCTTGATTACAAAGATTTGATGGATGGCTTTGAGAGTATGCAGCGGGCTTTTCCTCGTCCAAAATATGAAGTAGGCATGCTACATGGCAAAATGCTTCCTTACGAGAAAGACGATGAGATGAAACGCTTTTTAAAGCAGGAAACCCAGATTCTTGTAGCCACAACTGTTATCGAAGTTGGGGTTAATGTACCGAATGCCAGTGTGATGGTCATTGAAAGTGCTGAGCGATTTGGCCTTTCTCAACTCCACCAGCTACGTGGGCGGGTTGGTCGGGGTGCCGATCAATCGTACTGCGTCATGATGACCGGCTACAAACTCAGTAGTGATACCCGCACCCGACTCGAAACGATGGTTCGGACAAACAATGGCTTCGAAATTGCCGATGTCGATCTTCAGCTGCGTGGTCCTGGCGACCTCACGGGTACACAACAAAGCGGAGTAATGGATTTAATGATTGCCGATCTGGCTAAAGATGGTGCCATTCTCACGGCAGCCCGCGAATCGGCACAGGCAATTTTAGCAGAAGACCCAGAACTCGTCCTCCCTCAGCACGCTCCCATCCGAAATCACGTCGATGCGCTCAAGCAGACCGAAAACAACTGGGGCCGTATTTCTTAAATTTTTTTAGAAATATTTTTTTCTCTGTGCACTGACCAGGAACAGCCAAACATGTCTTCTTTTAAATTCAAGCAACTTTATTAAACACAACAGTCTTTCTTTAAAAGAATCATGTAACGGCTTAAATTACAGAAAAATAGCCAAAGAAAAATCAAAGTCCATTACCATAAAATCCTATTAAATCTACAGATTTCTTATAAGATAATTAACTTTTTTTTAATCTTTTTTTGCACATTAGCAGCAAATAATGTTAAAATAAGCTCTATTTTAGGTAATTATTAACGAGTAAAAACACTCAGTATATAAGCTTTAACCCATTGTTAAATTAACAATAAGTTAAAGCTTATGCAAGAACAATGTACGCACCAGAAGGTCTTCTTTTTGCGAGAAGATGCCTTCCCAACAAGCACGATCAGGCCCCGGAAAATCGTGTTTTGTTCTCTGTTTCTGTTTAGCCTGTTTTGCTCGATTGGGGCCTTCGCTCAATCGAAAGTAACGGGTAAAGTAGTTGACGCACAAGGCTTGGCTCTGCCAGGCGTCAGTATTGTTGTGAAAGGCACAACAACAGGAACAGTATCCGCAGCTACTGGTGATTACACCCTAAATTTACCAAAGGGTAACGAAACACTGGTATTTTCCTACATCGGCTATATAAGCCAGGAAATCTCCGCAGCAGGTAAAAATTCCATTGACGTTACGCTCGCTTCTGACGACAAAATGCTGAATGAGGTCGTTGTCGTGGGTTATGGTGAGCAGAAGAAAGAAACCGTAACCGGGGCCGTAGCAACTGTTAAAGGAACTGACCTGATAAAATCGCCAGCGGTAAACTTGACAAACTCGATTGCTGGCCGGATGCCGGGCGTTATTGCGACTAACGCCAGTGGTGAACCAGGATATGACGGTGCCGCTATCCGAATTCGGGGCTCTAACACATTGGGAAATAATGACGCGCTGATCGTTATCGATGGTGTACCAGCCCGTGCTGGGGGTATCGAGCGTCTGAACCCAGCCGACATCGAAAGTATGTCGGTTCTGAAAGATGCCGCAGCCGCTATTTACGGGTCTAGAGCAGCTAACGGCGTTATTCTAGTGACAACCAAGCGCGGCAAGTCGGGTAAGCCAGAATTATCGTACAGTTTTAATCAGGGTTTTGGTCAGCCAACGGTTATTCCTAAAATGGCGACGGCGGCTGAATACGCACAGATAAACAACGAGATTAACCTGTATAACCTGCCTGCACAATACTGGAAAGCTGGTTCGGCTGCCTTTGCAACAACGGGCAGTTATACCCTACCAGATGGTACTATTGCGAAGGCCGCCTATACACCTGATGAGATCAAGAAGTTTCAGGATGGGTCAGATCCCTGGAAATACCCAAATACAGATTGGTTCAAAGCCGCGCTAAAAGATTGGTCGCCCCAAGTACGGCATACACTACAGTTGGTGGGTGGTTCGGAAAATATCAAATACCTGACCTCCGTCAACTATCAGAATCAGGACGCTTATTATAAAAATTCGGCTACGGGTTATAAACAATATGACTTCCGCCTGAATCTGGACGCCAAAATCAGTAAGTACATCAACCTGGTAACAGGCGTCGTCGGTCGTCAGGAAAATCGGTTCTTCCCAACGGTGGGTGCCGGAGACATTTTCCGAATGCTCGCGCGGGGATACCCTAATAAACCGGCTTTCTGGCCTAATGGTCTACCGGCTCCTGATATCGAGAATGGCCAGCAGCCTGTACTGGTTACAACCAGCGCTACTGGTTATGATCGGGATACCCGATATTACTTACAAAGTAATGCCAGTGTTAATATCACTAACCCCTGGATTCCAGGATTGAAGCTGACAGGTAGTGTCGCGTTGGATAAATACATTCAGCAAGGCAAACGGTGGCAGACCCCCTGGTTCGTTTATAGCTGGGATTATACCTCTTACGATCCAACAACGAAGGAACCTCTGCTTCAACGCGTACAGAAAGGGCCTGCCCAGTCTACCCTCAATCAGTATACGAACGATCAGTTCAACTCGTTGCTGTCGGGTATTTTGTCCTACGACCATACCTTCGGTGCCAGTCATGCCATTACATTGCTGGCGGGTATCACTAAGGAGCAGTCTAATTCAAACGGCTTCTCGGGCTTCCGTCAGTACTTTAATTCGACGGCTATCGACCAGCTATTTGCGGGTAGCCAAACCCAGCAGATTGCCAATACAACGGCTGCCTGGGAACGGGCTCGTATGAGTTATTTTGGCCGGGCGGCTTATAATTACAAAGAAAAATATCTGGCTGAATTCCTATGGCGGTACGATGGTTCGTACATGTTCCCTGCATCAAGCCGTTGGGGCTTCTTCCCAGGTGTAACGGCAGGCTGGCGTATTTCAGAAGAGGACTTCTTCAAGAAAGCCCTGCCAGCTGTTAGCTCGTTGAAACTTCGGGCATCGTGGGGGCAGTTGGGTAATGACCAGGTGTATTTTAACGGTACCCTTCGTGAATACGATTACCTGCCAACCTACGCTTACGGCGATGTAGTGAACTCAAACTGGGGTTATGTTATCAATAACCAGGTAGCGCAGACGCTGTATGAAAACGGTGTCCCGAATACCAAGTTAACCTGGGAAGTTGCCAATAACGCTGATATTGGTCTGGAAGGATCATTGCTGAACGGAAAGGTTTTCTTTGAATTCGATGTCTTCCAGAACAAACGGTCGAATATCCTGTGGCGTCAGAGTGCATCGATTCCACAAACTACGGGTGCTACCTTACCTGCTACGAACATCGGCCGGGTTACCAATAAAGGGTACGAATTCCGTATTGGTTATAATGGCCAGGCGGGTGATTTCAAATATAATGTAAGTGTAAATGGTGGCTATGCCAAAAACACCATTACGTTCTGGGACGAAACGCCAGGTGCTCCTGAGTGGCAGCGTTCAACCGGTAAGCCTATTCCATCGGACGTGAATAACCCGAATAATGCCAATGGTACGCTCATGTATCAATATGATGGCATTTTCTCTACACAGGCAGAGATTGACGCCAACAAGTTGGACTACAGCGGTGTAGGTGCCAGCCTGCTGCGCCCTGGCGACATGAAGCTGAAGGATATCGACGGTAATGGTAAAATCGATGCGAACGACCGGGTACGGGCCGACAAAAACAACCAGCCGCGTTTTCAGGGTGGTTTGAACGCCAGTGTACGTTGGAAAAACTTCGATCTTAGCATCCTGTTTCAGGGATCAGCTGGTGGTCAGATATTCCTGCAAACGGAATCGGGCACCATTGGTAACTTCCTTCAATGGAGCTACGACCACCGCTGGACAGTTGACAACCCAAGCACCGTCGATCCCCGTATTGTTGACCGGAGCAACCAGTATTTCTCCAACGGTACTACCTACTGGCTCAGAAGTACGAACTATATTCGGCTGAAAAACCTGGAATTGGGCTATACCCTACCTAGTGCTCTCGGAAAAAAGATTGGCCTAAACAATCTTCGAGTATATGTAAACGGCCTCAACCTGGCTACCTACGCGCCTGCCATGAAAGGTATATTCGATCCCGAATCGACGAATAGTGCGGGACAGTATTATCCGCAGGCACGAGTTATTAACGGGGGCCTAACACTTAGTTTCTAATCGATTAATCAGAACAGTATGAATTACATAGCAAAGTGTCTGTCATTTAGCCTGGTTCTGGGCACAACGATGATAGCCTGTAATAGCGATTTTCTGAATACGAAACCGCTTGATAAGGTATCAGGCGATGCTGTCTGGGCAGACCGGGCCCTCTCCGAAGCCTTTGTAACTGACGTATACAACGGCATCCGGGATGGTCTACTGGATCAGATGAGTTTCGATTGCCAGACTGATAATGCGCTGTATAGCTTCGGCAAGCAGGATGTCAACGAAGCAAACATCAGTCCTTCCAATACGGGCACCATTAAAAGCACGATGGAATGGGGAACCGTTTACGCCCGAATTCGAGCCGCTAATATTGCCTTGTCTAAACTGGCCAAGCCTGCATTTGATAATAGTGGGGACTTAGCCGGGCGGATGCGGGGCGAGATGTATTTTATGCGCGCCTACCTTTATAATCAGTTGCTGCGCTACTATGGGGCTATTCCCATTATCAAAACGCCTTATACCCTGAATGAAGGGGATTACACCGTTGCCCGTAATACGTATGAAGAGTGTGTCAACGCTATTGTTACCGATCTGGACTCAGCTTCTGCGTTGTTGAAGGGCCGGAGCATGGCCGCTGGCCGGGCTACGATGGGCGCTTCGATGGCTCTTAAAGCACGGGTGCTATTGTATGCCGCTAGTGATCTGCATGACATTCCAACCGCAAAAGCCAAGTCGAGTGTTATTGCTGGTTTCGCCAATCCGGAACTGCTGGGTTATGTAAGTGGCGACCGGACTGCGCGCTGGAAGAAAGCACAGGATGCCGCGAAAGCCGTTATGGACCTCAATTTATACGGTTACAAATTGAACCTGGCCGCTCCTGTTTCGGCTGCCGAAGGACAACAGAACTACATAAACCTGTCGCTCTCGCAGAACGGAGGAGAAACCGATGGTATTTTTCTGAAATACTACATCCGGGCCTCCAACGACGACTGGGGTTCCTGGTTCCCGCGTAACAACATGCCCAACGGTTACCACGGCTGGACTTCCAGCGAACCGACCCAGCAGATGGTTGATAACTACGAGATGATGGATGGTACCAAATTCGACTGGAAGAACCCAGCTCACGCTGCAGCGCCGTACGAAAATCGTGATCCCCGTTTCTATGCTTCTATCCTGTACGACGGCGCCCAATGGAAACCCCGTACACCCGATGGTGCTGGTATCGACCCCGCCGGTCAGATTCAGATGGGCTTTTATGAAACAGGAACGGGTGGTGGTACAACCACTCCCTTTGCTGGTCTGGACACCCGCAACAGTACGATTGAGAACTGGAACGGTACCTGGACGGGATACGGGATTCGTAAGTTTTTTAATACTGACGCAAATATCGTGGACCAGAATATCCGTCAGGAAATCCCATCCATTCAGATTCGGTATACGGAAGTTGTGCTGAACTACGCCGAAACCTGTCTGATGCTGGGGCAGGAAGCGGAAGCAAAAAAATGGATCAACGCGGTTCGTTTCCGGGTAGGTATGCCTGCCATTACTGAGACGGGGGCCGCCTTGATAGCACGTTACCAAAATGAGCGAAACGTTGAAATGTTCCTGGAAGATCAGCGCTTTTACGACGTTCGGCGGTGGATGATTGCTCCAACTGTACTGGGTCAACAAGCTCGAATTGTAGTCATTACGGGCAAACTAAAGCCGGGGAAAACGGTCACTACGTACAAGTACAGTAAAGACAATTACAACTACACCTATAGCGTGCAGGACTTGGGAACGGGTAAAGAAAACCGAAAATGGAACGACAAAGTCTATTTCGCCCCCATCAGCCGGGATGAGGTTAACCGAAATAATAAGTTGATCCAGAATCCTGGTTATTAATCATTCCTTGAAGATTTGTCATAAAACTGATGCCGGCGTATTGATGCGCTGGCATCAGTTTTTTGGTAACAATCCGTTCTACCCCATGAAGGCAACTCTGTTTTCTATACTAATCTGGGCCATTATTCAGAGTAATACACGAGCTCAGAGCACAAATTTGATTCGGGTAAGAGGAGGGGTAAGTGAAACTAAAACACTACCTTTTAGCGAGCGATATTGCTATGAGCAGTTTCGCAATGGTACGCTTTTATTTGTTAATGGAACATCGGCAGCTGCTCGCTTCAACTACAACATACTGTTGGGCGAAATGCAATTTATCAACGCACAGGGTGATACGCTGGCGATAACTGATCAACCTGTGGTTCGACTGGTTAGCATTGACAACCCTGCACCGGGCGATCAGGCACCACCGCAGGATATATTCTGGCATGACCCAAAATTGGGGTATATGGAACTGATTGATACGTATGGTCTCGTCAAACTCGCCGAAAAGCGAGTTTTAGAAATGGCGAAAGGTGAAAAATTAGGGGCCTATAACCAATCCTCAGGCACAGCATCCATTACCAACTACCAGTTCTATTCTTCCGATAATGCATCCATACGTAAGTTTGATGCGAAAGGGGATCTTCTGCTGATAAAAGGCAAAACTTACTTTATTATTGATCAGAACAACCGTTCTTATCTACTCAATAAAACTAGTTTATTAAAAGTATTTGGCAAACACCGGGAACAGGTTATGGCCTACCTTGCCACTGAATCCGTCGATTTCAAGCAGGCGAACGACTTAAAAAAACTGCTTGCTTACTGTAGCAAATTACTATAAATAGTCTCCCCAAGTTCTTTATCGATTCTTTCTTTATGAAGTTCTTTTTACCTACACTGTTTGGTTGGTTGCTCCTAATAACTTGTTTTCTGGCAAGCAGTTGTCAGGACAATTCCTCCAATGAGCAGGTTAGTACTGAAAATACTGGCCCTCCCCTCTTTACCTCATTAACACCCGAACAAACTGGGGTTACGTTCGCCAATAACCTGACCGAAGGGCTGAATACGAATGTGCTCATGTACGAGTATTTCTATAATGGGGGCGGGGTAGCTGTTGGTGACCTGAATGGCGACGGGCTGGAAGATATTTTTTTCAGCGGTAACATGGTTCCCAATCAGTTATACCTCAATAAGGGAGGTATGAAATTCACCGATATAACCGCAACCGCTGGCGTAGCTGGTCGAGAAGGCCCCTGGCGAACGGGCGTGACAATGGCCGACGTGAATGGCGATGGTCGGCTTGATCTATTTGTCAGTTATTCGGGTAGTTTACCTCCGCAAAAACGCATTCCCCAACTTTTCATCAACGACGGCCCCGATGCACAGGGCATCCCGCATTTTTCAGAGCAGACGGCTCAATATGGATTAGACAGACCAGGGCAGAGCACACAGGCCACTTTCTTCGATTATGACCGCGATGGCGACCTCGATCTGTTTCTGCTTAATCATAATCCCCGCTTATTGCCCATACTTGACCCCCAGGCGACAGCGGCCATCATGCAACAGTCGAATCCAGAAATTGGCTCTCGCTTGCTAAAGAACACGGGCAATCATTTTGAAGATATAACGGAGCAATCAGGCCTGAGCAGTTCAGTGCTGAGTTATGGCCTGGGTGTCGGGGTGTCGGATCTGAATAACGATGGCTGGCCCGATTTGTACGTCTCCAATGATTATGGTGTCCCCGATTATCTGTACATCAACAATCAGGGTGGACGGTCTGGTGGCCCGGTGTTTACCAATCAGCTTAGTACCAGCGTTCGACACATATCGAATTTTTCGATGGGGAACGATGTCGCCGATGTGAACAACGACAGCCGCCCGGACATCCTGACTCTCGATATGCTCCCGGAAGATAACCGGCGACAGAAGTTATTAATGGCTCCCGATAACTACGACAAATTCGACCTTAGCGTACAGTCAGGTTTTCATTACCAGCACATGCGAAATATGTTGCAGCTTAATGAAGGAACGTGGGGAGTGCCGCAGGGAGCAGGGAGCGTGGGCGGTCCGTCGTTACGGCAGGGAACCGCCGAGCGCCGTTCTCCAGCCTCCGCGCCATTATTCTCCGAAGTTGGTCAGTTGGCCGGTATCTCCAATACCGACTGGAGCTGGTCTCCCCTACTGGCCGACTATGACAATGATGGCTGGAAAGATCTATACATCACTAACGGCTACGTTCGCGACTACACGAACCTGGACTTTCTGAAATACATGACCGACTACATGAAAAATCGTCCGGCGAATTTCCGTCGCGAAGATGTTCTGGAGTTGGTTCATAAAATTCCCTCTTCCAATGTTGTGAATTACATGTTCCGAAATCGTGGTGGCGATCCATCTGGTGAAGTCACATTTGCCAATGTAGGCTCAGCCTGGGGATTGACGCAACATTCTAACAGTACGGGAGCCGCTTATGCCGATCTGGATAACGACGGTGATTTAGACCTAATCGTAAACAATACCAACCAGCCCGCTTTCATTTTTCAGAACGAAACCAATAAAGAACGTCAGCATCATTACTTGACCCTAAAACTGGAAGGTGCTGGGGCAAACACACAGGGGTTAGGCGCTAAGGTAATTCTCTATCGTAAAAACCAGCAACAGTATGTCGAACAGATGCCTACGCGCGGTTATCAGTCGAGTATGTCGCCCCGATTGCATTTTGGCTTAGGAACCGACACGGGTATTGACTCGCTTCGGGTAATCTGGCCAACGGGTAAGCAGCAACTACTGACCAAGGTAAAAGCGGACCAACAACTGACGTTACAGGAGAAAAACGCGCAATCGACGTTCCAGCCTCCTAAAGTGGGGTCTGCTCTTTTTCAGGAAATAAAATCGCCCATTGTCTTCACCGATCCGATTAATAAAGCCAACGATTTCAAACGGCAAACGCTGTTAGTCAATGCGCAGTCCTTTAATGGCCCCTGTTTAGTCAAAGCCGATGTAAATGGCGACGGCCGGGAAGATGTGTATGTGGGGGGCAGTACGGATCAAGCCGGAGCGCTGTTTATCCAGCAAGCTGGCAATCAGTTTAGCCGTAAAGCCCAACCTGCTTTTGAAGCGGATAAACTGAGTAATGATGCTGATGCCGTTTTCTTTGATGCCAATGCCGATGGCTTTCCTGATCTCTACGTATGCAGCGGTGGTTATGGCGACTTAACACCTGACGATTCCCGTTTGCAGGATCGCCTGTATTTGAATGATGGCAAAGGGAATTTCACCAAAAGCCCGAACGCATTGCCTGTTTTAAACACCAGTGCCGCTTGTGTACGCGTATCCGATGTTAACGGAGATAAGCACCCTGATTTGTTCGTTGGTGGCCGGGTTATACCGGGCCGTTATCCCGAAACACCTAAGAGCTTCCTGCTCATTAACGATGGTCATGGGAAATTCACCGATCAAACAGCCCAGTTAGCACCCATGCTATCCACCCTTGGGATGGTTACCGATGCAGCCTGGATTGATCTCAACGCCGACCATAAACCAGAGCTGGTTATTGTGGGCGAATGGATGCCTATCACGGTGCTCGCTTTAGGGACCGGAGGTAAACTATCTGATCAAACGAAGACCTATTTTGATAAAGAATCGCGTGGCTGGTGGAACAAACTTCTGGTCGATGACCTTAACGGCGATGGGCGACCTGATTTGGTAGTAGGAAATCAAGGCTTGAATACACAATGCCGTGCCAGCGATAAGGAACCAGCCGAATTGATTTATAAGGATTTCGACAAAAACGGCAAAATAGATCCGATCCTTTGTCTGTACGTGCAGGGAAAAAGCTACCCTCACGCAACCCGCGACGAACTGCTCGATCAACTCGGCATGCTCCGGCATAAATTCACCAATTATGATAGCTATTCCAATGCGACTCTAGCTGATGTATTTACGGATGAACAATTGGAAGGCTCGAATAAACTGATCGCAAACCAGCTAAAAACCAGTCTTTTTCTGAGTAATCAAGCTGGTAAATACACCGCAAAGCCCTTACCACTTGCCGTTCAGGAATCGCCAATCTTCACGATCACTTCTGTCGATTACGATAAGGATGGACGAAAAGACTTGCTCCTATGTGGTAACACCTCCCAGGCTCGTTTACGATTCGGTCGGTCTGATGCAAACTATGGGTTGCTTCTGCGGGGCGATGGCAAGGGGAACTTTTCAGCAATTCCGCAGCAGCAGGCAGGTTTTCAACTAACAGGAGACGTTCGTTCTGTGCTACCGATTGGCAACACACTATTATTTGGTATTAATCAGCAGCCAGTTCGGGCTTATAAAATGGATTAAATAAGAGACCCAGAGAGCACGGGGATGCAAATTACATCCCCGTGCTCTCTGGGTCTCTTGTGTTAAAAGCACTTTTTTGTCATCCCGACGAAGGAGGGATCTTATAGTATCCTTACTGGAGAGCTAGGAAACCTTAAGATCCCTCCTTCGTCGGGATGACAAAAATCAATTAGTAACTCTCGTTACTTACTCTCGTATTTGTCTTTATATGTTTTATAAAGACGCTTGTGGCGATCGTCCAGGTTCACTTTTCTGCCCTGAATAAATACCTGCTCAACAACATTGGTCCGCATATCCAGCGCATCGCCCGCCGAAACGAACAGCGTGGCTTGCTTTCCTTTTTCGAGCGTACCAACCAGGTTATCGACACCCAGAATTTTAGCGGTATTTGAGGTTACCATTTTCAAGGCTTCTTCACGATCCGTTACGCCGAAACCAGCGGCTGTTCCGGCCAGGAATGCCAGGTTGCGGGTCCGCCACCAACCATCCGAATAGCTCAGGCCAACCAGTACGCCAGCCTTGTGCAGAATACCCGGCAGTCGGTAAGGAAGGTCAACATCTTCGTCTTCGCGGGTAGGCAGTCGGTGTAATTCACTCAGAATAACCGGAACATTGTTCTCTTTCAGAAATGAAACCACTCGGTGCGATTCTTCGCCCCCAACAATAACAACCTTCTGAACACCCAATGACTTCGCAAACGTAACGGCCTCCATGATGTCCTTGCCGTAGTCGGCCCGGATGTACAGATTCTGTTTACCCGTAAATAAGCCACGCATCGACTCCAGTTTGAGGTTCATTGGCGTTGGATTTGTCAACGCCGAATACGCTTTCGCATCGGCAAACGTCGCCCGAAGCGCATCGATTGCAGCGCCCCGACGTTCGTTTTTACGGACAACGGTCGTGAAATCCTCAAAATTGAAATCGCGGGCCAGGTAAGTTGGCCAGTTAAGCCAGATACCGTCGTCTTTTTTCAGCACCGCATCTTCCCAGTTCCAACCGTCAGACATCATAACACTTGAGCTTCCCGAAATGGTACCACCCTGTGGTACTGCCTGCGAGAATAAAACCCCATTGTTCCGAATCGTGGGAATAATTTCGGAATCGGTATTGTAGGCAATCAGCGACCGGATATTAGGGTTCAAAATGCCGACTTCGCGCATATCGACCGTAGCCCGAACCGCGCCAATTTCCTGCAAACCGACCGTCGAAACCGGCGAAATAAGGCCTGGATACACGTGCTTGCCCGATACGTCGATCACCTCGACATCGTTCAAATTCAAGCGCACCGTTGTACCATCAACAACATTCGTAATAACGCCGTTGCTGAACAGAACAACTCCGTTAGGAATTACCTGCCCGGTTCCAATGTGTACCGTGCCGCCCGTGAGCGCAATAGCCTTCGTTTGCGGCTTTGCCGGAGCGGGGTTCTGACCATAGCCCGTAAGCGCGACCAGAGAGAGTATAGGTATTAGTAGTTTTTTCATGTTATGTTGGTTTTTGGTATACGGTTTATGGTATACTGTAGGCTGACGCACAACCGAAAACCATAAACCGTATACCATACAATGCCTCTATTTTTGCTCTTCCTCCTCTTCAGCAAACATGCCTTCTACGTCTTCGCAATGCCACATACGTGCCCGACGGAAGTTAGGCCGCACGGTCGAAGCACCACCGGCTTTAGCCGTCAACATCTTTTGAATAATCCGGGCGCGTTCAGCTTGAACAGCGTCACGTTTGGCATCTTCATCTTTCAGGCTAAAATAGGTAGCTCCTTCAATCATCGTGATTTCGGGACGAGCATAAATAGACAGTGGGTGAGCGTTCCAGAGAACCAGATCGGCATCTTTACCCGCCCGAATGCTACCGAGTTTGTTATCCAGATGGAGCAGTTTGGCAGGATTTAACGTTACCATTTTCCAGGCATCTTCTTCAGGCACACCACCGTATTCGACCGTTTTAGCCGCTTCCTGATTCAATCGGCGGGCCATTTCAGCATCATCTGAGTTGATCGAAACCGTTACTCCCTGGCTACGCATGAGCGCTGCATTGTATGGAATAGCGTCGTGTACTTCCATTTTGTACGCCCACCAGTCCGCAAACGACGAGCCGCCAACACCATGTTTCGCCATTTTGTCGGCCAGTTTATAGCCTTCCAGAATGTGGGTGAACGTATTGACTTTGAAACCCAGCGAGTCGGCTACTTTCAGCAGCATGTTAATCTCTGACTGAACGTAAGAGTGACAGGTAATAAACCGTTTGTTCGCCAGAATTTCGGCAAGGGCATCCAGCTCAATATCCCGACGAGGCATAAGAGCCGTTGCTTTTTCTTTGGCAGTCAGCTTATTGTAGTCAGCCCATCCTTTGGCGTATTCTTTCGCCCGGATGAAGTGATCCATATAAACCTGCTCCACGCCCATCCGCGATTGTGGGAAACGAGTTAACACATTCGGGTTTGGGTAGTTGGCCTGTTTTACGTTTTCGCCAAGCGCAAACTTGATAAACCCATCAGCGCCTTTGATCAACATGCCATCACCCGATTCGCCCCATTTCAGTTTTACAATGGCCGACTGACCACCAATGGAGTTAGCCGAGCCATGCAGCAGTTGCGAAGTTGTAACGCCACCTGCTAACTGCCGGTAAATGTTAATATCGTCCGGATTAATTACATCCGACATCCGCACTTCAGCCGAACTGGTTTGCCCACCTTCGTTGATCGACAGCAAAGCAATGTGTGAGTGTTCGTCGATAATGCCGTTGGTCAGGTGCTTACCGGTTCCGTCGACAACTTTTACGTTTGCAGGAGCGGTTAGCCCTTTGCCAACTTTTGAAATCTTACCACCTTCTACCAGTACGTCTGTACCCGTAAGAATGCCATCTTTTTCATTCGTCCAGACTGTCGCATTCCGAATCAATACAGTTTCTGCTTGTGGCTTTTTCAGGTTACCCATGCCTACAAACGGATAGAGTATCGTAGCAGCGGTGTTACTAGTCGGTGTCGTAGCTGTAGCTGATGCAACAGGAGAAGTTGAGCTCGTTGCACTTGTTGAAGCAGGTGCATCACCCGTACGAGTTGCCGACCAGGTAATGGTTTTACCATCCGGCGATTCGCCATCGCCTTTGATCGTCGTACCCGTCCGATAACCCGTCAGACGCGTTGTACCAGGTTTCCGCTTATCCAGCTGAACCTGAATCGAAATAATATCGCCAGCTACAGAAACCTTAGGAGTTACTTTCACGGTATCCACCAAAATCTGGTACTCAGGCTTTTCTGGTGTTTTGCCCGTGATATTCAGCTTCAGATTGCTCTGGCTGCCAACCGTTAAATTCCAGGTCCCGCGTAAATCAGCTGCGTTTTTATTGGCAACGATGTACTGTTTGCCCTGCATCCAGTTTTCAAAAATCACATTGTCGGCGCTGAATAAGTTGCCCGATGTAATCAGGAAGTTAGCCACCTGACCTTTTTGCAGCGTGCCCACCATGTCTTCGGCATGGATCAACTTAGCCGGAATGGTTGTCAGGGCTTCGAGTGCTTTCTGCTCCGACAAGCCACTTTCGATGGCTTTGCGAAGATTAGCCCAGAAATCCGCTTTGTTTCGTAAACCAGCCGTCGTTAGCGCAAAAGGAATGTTGGCGGCTGCTACGCGTCCGGCGTTCATCGGGGCCATTTCCCAGTGCTTCAGTTCAGCTAGCGACACGTTATCTGCATCCCATGAATCTTCAACATCGTAGGGCTGGGGGAAATTGAGGGGAACAATCAGAGAAGCTCCCGTTGCCTTCACTTCATCAAGACGCTGGTACTCATCGCCTGAACTTCGGATAATGTACTGAATACCAAACTCATCCCCGATTTTATCAGCCCGAAGAATGCCAAGCTTATCATTGGCTTCAAAAATAGCCGGTAACGAACGGGTGCGGTTCAACGCGTCGAGCGACATATTTGCCTGCTCTTTGCTACCAGCCCGTTTGTACCAATCGGCATCGTACATCGCCTGACGCAACAGAGCCACCACGCCCATCATGGAGTTCGGATACTGCTGGCCCGAAGTTCCCTTGCTGAACGAATAATGAGCCGTGATATTTGGTTTAAGCACCAGCGTATTCTCGCGATCATCAGCCAGCGTAACTAGCGAACCGGTTCCTCGCGCAATACCATCGTGTGCATGCGTCAACACCACCCCGAAACCCAATTTACGGAGTTCATCGGCTTTGGTTGGATTAGCTTTGAAAAGCGTACTGGCCTCGTTTTCTGGCTGAATCGCCTGATTCCAGTAATACGCCCCTTTTTTGTTCGACTCATATTGTGGAGCGCCACCGCCCCCACGACCACCACCACCACCTGGACCGCGTACGATCTCGGGCATACCATAATCGGAATCAATGTCAATGAGGGCCGGGTAAATCCGTTTGCCCTTCAAATCGGTAACGACGGCACTGTTGGGCACACTAACCGCAGTTCCTACAGCCTCGACTCGACCATTCCGAATCAATAGAGTAGCATTCTGTAAGGTAGTTTGAGGGTCAACAACAATGGTTGCGTTGGTGAAGGCGTATAGCCCCGGTCGCTCGTCATAAACGCCATTTCGCGGAAAGGTCGTCTGGGCCATGACTGAACAGGTCAGACTGACTGCGAACAGCCCTGTCAGGAGAGGTTTTAACATGAAATTGATGAGTTGATGATTGGGTTAACGGTCAAAAATACAGAAATAAATGAGGTCCTGGGCAGTGAATCCAAAGAAGATTTCGTCAATTCCCATTTGAAAAAATAAATTTCGTTAAAAAGAAAAATGTTTCTTCATTCTGTAATAACCAATCCTTTTATTCTACTATGCATTTTTGGAGGCTGTTGATTCGCTTTTTTTGCCCATTCCAGAACTTCTCACTGCCACAAACGGAGTGTATCCCTCAACTTGCGCAGGATAATTGGCCGAATAACTGTATTTTCGTAATCTAATAATACTGCAAGTACTAAACTCTGGCAAACTGAGGTAATTTGATCTGTTATTTTCTGCTGGATTTATGGCTGCAACAATAGGGTGTTTTTTTGCGTTTGGGTATGCGTAAGCCTGTGGAGTATGAGTATAAAGCTACGCCATAACATACTGTCTATCAATCTATGCGATATCTTTAGTCCCACTTATGAAACCTGTTATCCGTTTGTTGGTGGGCTTCCTGCTTCTGGTTTCACCAAAGCTATCCTGCTGTCTGGCTCAGATACCGTTGGCAGATTCAATAGGCACAAAAGACTCTACCCAGATTACCCAACCAGTGCACCATTTACAGGATGTTGCCGACCTGGTTAAACGCTGGTATCCCCGTTTGCATATTACCCCGCACGATTCTTCATCCCTGCAGGAAGGCAAACGGTTTATGATGATTATTCCGCAAATTGGCTATACGTTGCAAACCCGTGCGCTGGTTGCTGTACTCGTTAATACCCCATTCCGACGACCCAATGCGAATATGTCGTCGATGAGCGGACAGTTGTCGTACACGCAGAATAATCAGATTATCCTGACGGCGAATTCGATGATCTGGAGCAGGAACAATCGTTATCTCTGGACGAATGACTGGCGTCTAATGCACTATCCACAAGCGACTTATGGTCTGGGTATGTATACCACTACCGAGCGGATTATCAATATGGATTACGCCTATTTCCGGTTTTACCAGAGTTTTCTACGTCGGTTAGCGCCCAATTTTTACGGGGGTGTCGGGTATTATTTGGACCTCCACTGGAATATAGATAGCTACATTCAAGGGCCTAATGGTGTTCGTGAACTAGTCCGTATTTCTCGTTATTCTGATGGGGTTCAGGGTCGTTCGATCTCATCGGGGCCAGTTCTGCACTTACTTTACGACAACCGAAGTAATGCCATTAATCCAAACGGGGGGCTATACGTTAACACGGTTTTTCGGGCTAACGCGGAGTTTTTAGGTAGCGATGACTCGTATAAATCGCTTTTAGTAGAGGCCCGAAAGTATTTTCCCTTGTCTTCCCGCTCAGGCAACATTCTGGCTCTATGGTCATATAATGCCTTTACTTTAAATGGTGATCCGCCTTTTCTGGATCTCCCCAGCACGGGTTGGGATAATACAGGCAATATCGGTCGGGGCTATATACAGGGTCGATTTCGAGGTAAAAATTTCCTATATGCCGAAGCTGAATACCGATTTCACCTCACCAGCGACCGGCTGTTAGGTGGTGTTATTTTTGCCAATGCCCAGTCAGTAACCGAGCTAAACAGCGGACAATTTGAAAAAATAGCGCCGGGTATCGGTGGTGGTATTCGAATCAAAATGAACAAAGTGTCGCGCACCAATCTTTCTATTGATTACGGCTTTGGTTTAGATGGTTCGCGCGGCTTGTTTTTCAACCTGGGGGAAGTTTTCTAAAGCGATTAATGATGGGGGATAGTTGAATAAGAATGCACGGTTACTTTCCCCTAAAATTCGCCCGGATGTTTTCACCACCGATCGATCACGAAAGGCAAAATGGGGACTTTTTATTCGGATATTGATTCCATAACAGTGAACATAAAACCAGGGACAAGATTCAATTTCATTGTCCTGCTAAATGGCAAAGACTCCTGTTAGACCCAAATTGTCAGTGACATACCGCCAGAAATCAAGCAAAAGAACGCCCTGGCTACAGGAGCGTTTTTTAAGATTAAGTCTACAACCTTCTATTGGCCAACCAATCACCTGAAATTTTCCTACTTTGGATAGTAAAGTACGAAAGCGAAACAGCAAAACTGACCCTAAACGAACCTACCGGATGTTACCCCCCGGATTGAGACCACTCGGAACACGAACGGGGATGAACTTGTCAAAAGTAGGATCAGTTAGGGCATTCAGGAACGCAATGAGATTATCCTGATCCGCGGGCAGCAGAGCAATTCGCTGGATGTTTGCATCTAATTGCTGTACCCGCACATGCGGATTTTGTGAAATAGGCTCGCCGATGTCGTCATAAAACTTCAGTACCTGCTTCAGCGTCTGAAAAACCCCGTTATGCATGTACGGAGCTGTCAGCCCGACGTTTCGCAGCGAGGGAGTTCGGAATGCATAGGTCCCCCCCGCACCTGCATCAGAAACGGCCAGTTGCGTATTGTCAGGTACAGACATTACGTGGAGTTTGTAGTCAGAAAACATCGGCCCCGAATGGCAAATGGAACAGCCCTCGTCCTTGAATATCCGCATTCCCTGAATTTGCGGGTCAGTTAGTGCCGTTTTATCCCCCTTCTGATACTGATCGTAGGGTGAATTCATTGCCAGTAAGGTACGCTCAAATCTTGCAATAGCGATGCTGATATTAGTTGCTGTAATGGCCTGACTACTGCCAAAGGCGGTCTGAAATAATTGGCGGTACTCAGCGTTTTTTGTCAATCGAGCCACTAGACTGTCTACCGTAGTAGCCTCGGTGTATGCATGACCACGCATTTCCTCAAATGTAGTGAGTGGGCCGATCAGCTGATTTTCGAGACTTTTTGCGCGGGAATCCCAGAACATTGGCGCGGTCATCGACCCATAATTTCCATTTATATCCATGCCATTAAAGGCTGCATTAAGTATGGTCTGCGTATTTCGCTTCGTTAACGGTACGTCGTTGGGTTTTAGAAAGCGACGGTTTTGTCCATAACCAACGGCATTGGTACCCAAGGCCAGATCTAATCCATCCGTATAGGCATTATTGGGATGATGGCAGGTAGCACAGGCTACGTCTTTATCACCCGACAAGATTGGGTCCCAAAACAGCGCCTGGCCAAGCAGAGCCGTATCATTAGTAATTGAATTAGTGACCGTAATAGACTGGATGGGTGTACTTACTGTGGGAGCTATAGTCGTAGTGGCCTCATCTTTTGTACAGGCTTGGAAAACGACGATAGAAAAAACAATTACCGTGAGGAGGGCTACTATATTTTTACACATCACAAGAGCAAATTGAGTATAAATAACTAGAAATTGCTTAATTTAATTCCTAGGCAATCAGAAGCCTTGCCCGCATAGTTCAGTAGTTTCTGAGAAGGTCTACTATGCCGCAGTTTGGAGCTTTTTTGAGAAAATTAATTTTTCGTTGAATGGCAAGTATTTATTTTCAATCCTAAGGCTATACTTATAAAGTACAATTCTGCCATATTGCTAACATTGGACTACATAGCCTCTGTCAGTATGATATTCAGTTTCTGCGCCACACCTGATTTTGACTTTATGACCTACTTTGCCCGTTCTATACAGGCAACAGTACAAAACGGCCTCCTGGTGATACCTGATCATCTGGGACAGGGGTACGTTCGTAAATTATCATTCGGGCCAGACTTCAAAATTACCATACACCGCTACTTGCTCAAGGAAGATCTGATCATCAAACGCAATGCGTCCGGCCAGGGGAATGAACTGATCACCGTTTTTTTTTACAATAACGAGCACGCGCTCCAGATTGCTTTCAATGACGACACCCAAATCCTGTTTTCTCAGCGTGACGAGTCAGCGATCCAAGTCACGTCTAACGATCTCAGCTCAACCATCCGTTTTCCTGCCCATCAACAAATTCACTACGTGGTTGTCGCCATAACGCCACCCCGCTTAACCCAATTATTAGCCGTCACTGAACCTAATTCAGTACTCCAAACCATTTCCGGCGGTGGTAATTCCTTTCTTTTTTTTGAGCGCATGGAAGCCCAGACTAAGTTGCTGCTTAAAAACCTGGCTACCGTGGACATGAATGACCTTCTGAGCAACTTTTACATGCAGATCAAGGTGCAGGAACTGCTCTATCTGGTATTTAATAAACTGTCTCTACGCGAAAGCGCTGCCCATCAAACCATCAACAGCGTCGACGCGGAAAGACTCATTTATATACGGAATGAGATTATTAGCGACCTGAGCGTGCCACCGGTCATCCGCGAACTGGCTCAGGCCGCTGCCATGAGCGAAACCAAGTTAAAACTTCTGTTTAAGCAAACGTTTGGCACCACCATTTACAATTACTACCAGCAAGCTCGAATGGAAGAAGCCGCCTTTCTGTTAAAACAGGGCAAGCATTCCGTGGGAGAGGTAGGTTACGAGCTGGGCTTTTCCAATCTGAGTCACTTCAGCCGACTCTTTGAAAAGCATTATGGCTTAAACCCGAAGCGATACTCGTATTCATAACGTTCAGTTTACCCCAGATAATCGGGTGGAAACACTTGCTGACCATGCTTTTCGGCGATAGCCTGCAATTGTTTAATAGTAGCTGCATCCAGCAGTGGTGGTGGAAGAAACTGGCCGGGGGCAACGGGTTGGCCGATCTCCTCGAATAATGATTCCAGACCGGCTGGTACTACGGTGCAAAGTAAATGGGCCGTTTGCTCAGTCTTATTCTTGAACCCGTGCACCACACCTCCTTTAGGAATGGTAATCAATGATCCTTTGGTCGCTGCATACTTGCCAAACTCAGATCTGACCTCGATTTCGCCTTCAACCACGTAAAAGGATTCTTCAAAATTCGCGTGGGCATGTGGTCCAGGCCCACCGCCGGGAGGGACAAGCATGTCAATCGTTGCAAAGGCTCCTTCTGTGTCTTTGCCACTAACCAGGATTCGGTAGGTGCTCCCCCCAACAGAAACGCTTTTCCCCTCTTGAGGGCCAACAGTGATCGGTTTTTGGTGATTTTCCATGATGCATGATTTAATTACAGTACAAAACTCGGAAGGTTCTCTAGTAGAAAATATTCCGATGTGACCGTAAATCAGTCCTATCGGACAAACCAAATCGGACAGTCAGCACCCTATATATAAGACGTTAATAATGCCAGATGGGCCGACATATGGAGTCATCTATCTCGTCGGATTCGACTGTTTTTCCGACTTTTTGCGCTATTTATAGTTCGTTATATCATCCACCTTTGCTGTGTAGAAACGAACACACATATAGCCATGAAAAAAGTAATGTATAACCAGTTCGGCGACGAAAGCGTGCTGGAATTAGTCGATCAAGTAGTGCCAAGTATCCAGAAAGACCAACTGCTGATCCGGGTAAAAGCGGTTTCGATTAATCCCCTGGATTGGAAGGTGTACGGCGGAGAAATGAAATTGATGTCGGGTTCTAAATTTCCTAAATCAGTAGGCATCGATTTCTCGGGTATTGTCGACCAAATCGGAAGTGACGTTACCCGCTTTAAGACGGGGGATGCGGTCATTGGCCTACTGGACGTATTCAAAGGCGGAGCCCTGGCTAATTACATTGCCGTCCGAGAAATCGACATTAGCCCAAAACCTGCCAATGTCTCCTTTGAAAAAGCAGCTGCCTTACCTGTAACCGGACTGTCAGCCCTGCAAATCATTGATCAATTGGCCTCCGTCGGCCCAAAACAGGATATATTAGTCAATGGTGCCACGGGTGGAATTGGCGTATTCGCCGTGCAGATTGCTAAAAAACGCGGAGCCCGCGTGACAGCGGTTGTCAGTACCAAAGGTGTGGAAGAGGCCATTAAATGGGGGGCAGATACTGTAGTCGACTACACTAAGCAAGATATCAACCTGCTAAATCAGCAGTTCGACGCGGTTATTGACCTATCCACCAAGTTGTCATTTAAGGAGGCCAAGAGGCTAATGAAGCCAAGAGCTGTCTTTGTCAGTACACTTCCCTCACCCTTAACGCTCCTTTACTCGTTTGTTAACAATCTCATTTCCGGACAAAAACTAAAAATCCTGATCCTGAAACCAACCGTTGACGGACTCACTACATTGACGAAGCTCGCTCAGGCTGACCTAGAGGTCGTGCTGGATAAGACGTACTCGCTCAGTAACGTCAGGGAAGCTTACCGTGAATCCCGTCGTGATAAAATTATGGGAAAGTCGGTGATTGTTCTTGATTAACTTCTTCCAGAGATAGTATTGGGGTCAATTCGGCTAAACGTTCCGCAGTAGTAGCTACTAGGGCAAAAACTTACGAAAATGATTTGCCTACCTCTGCAAAGTAAGCTCCTGTAGCCCATTTCGAGGAGTATATCGCTATGTTCTAGATTTCTAAAACTGTACTCTTTATAGGGCAATCAAGGATTACCTGACACCTTTGCTATCCTATACTACTCTCCTACTAATGGGTACAAAATAAACTAATTCTGTACAGTTAATTATATTATTTCAACTGACAGTAAGGTATTTTCAAGATAATATCCCATTTACCAGCGATTGCTACTACAACAATTTAACTTTTACGGAAGTTAATAATTCTGTTTACTCAGTTCGCTTCGTTGTCTGCACGACTGAATTGAGCGTTTTTTAAACTTTATAATCAACGTATGAAAAAGCTAACGGTTTCCTCCACTCTAGGGCTAATAATGGCTATCTTTTTTGTTTGTTCAGGGCAATTCCTGATAAGTTGTAAGAACGATACCCCTGATCCAAATCCTACTACAGGAACCACAACTCCCGGTTCGGGTACGATAACAACCCCTGGTACCGGGACAACAACGACCCCTGGTACTGGCACGACTACATCACCTGGTACTGGAACCACATCAACAGGTTCGGTTGTATCGGTTAGTGAAACAATTGGACAAACGGCAAATTTAACTTTGCTGGCTGCAGCAGTTGCCAAAGCGGGCTTAGGTTCAGAATTAAACAAAGGTGAGCTAACCGTATTTGCTCCAACCGATGATGCCTTTAAAGCAGCTGGTTATGCAACTACCACGGCTATCAATGCATTGCCAGCCTCCGATCTACAGCGTATTCTCAGATACCATGTCATTGGTTCACGCATTGATCTGGGCGCTTTTCCAACCAATGTGAATACTTCCTATCAAACGACGCTTGCCGACAGTCGAGTTGTCGTTTTTAAATCAGGGGAAACTGTTACCGTCAACAACGCGAAAATCATTCAGGGTAATATTGCCACAACGGGCAGTGTTATTCATATCATTGATCGGTTACTGATACCACCTACAGTTACTGTAGCGGATCTGGTCAAGAGCAATGCTGATTTATCGTTGCTGGCAGCTGCTATTGATCGGGCTGGCAGTACAATCCAAACACTTGCCACCACGAATACAGCTACGGGCATTACCGTATTTGCGCCTACCAATGCAGCGTTTAAAGCGGCCGGGTATGCCGACGAGGCAGCAATAAAAGCGGCTGATCCTAAAGTTTTAGCTAATCTGCTTAGCTATCATATACTAAATTACCGGGCCTACTTACAAACATTCCAGAACGGATCAGACATTGTGACGGCTCAAGGTGAAAGCCTTCGGTTTACCGTGAGTAATAACAAAGTAACTATTCTTGGAAAAGGGAATGGAACGAATGTAGCGACAATTACACAGGGTGATTTTTCTACTACTGGTGGGGTTGTTCATATCGTTGACCGGGTTTTGCTTCCTTAATATTGACACGCCATAGCTGGGCAAGTTCACTTTCTTAGGATACCACGGTAAACGATTTTGACCTATTTCCTTAAGAAAGTGAGCTTGCCGTTTCGGACGTTTCGTTTAGAACGATTAAGCCATCCAGCAGAATTAAGTTCATGGGACGTAAGTTGCTGACGCATATCGTGGACAGAAAACCCAGTGTTTTTAAAAGACTTCGATAAGCGAACAATTCACACGATCTTTAATGAGGATACTCATTAGTTGCTTATCTATAAAAAGTACTATAAAGCGCTTACGGCTATAGGAAATCAAAGCTAGAATTTGTTCATTCCCCAACGGGCACCGAAGCGGGTGCCTGGTTCTGATCTTTCGAGCGGCCCTCGCCTTTGGGCCCTTTCCGACGTTTTTTTCGTCGCTTATTTTTGGCCTTCCCATCGCCATTGGCTGGATTTGGCAGCACACTTCCACCGGCAGTTTCAGCAGGCGTCCCTTCGGTAACACTCACTACGCCTTCCGGGCGGGGTTTACGTTCGGCATCAGCTCCCTGTTCACGACGACGCTCACGCTGTTCGCCCGAAACTGGTTGACTACCTTCTGGCCTAGGCTGCCCACCTCCACGACGTCCGTCGCGTCTACCTTTACCATTATTGCTCCGAGACCCGCCTTTACCACGTAGGCCGCTAAATCGTTTCGGATCAAAAATGGGCGATTTGCCCATATCTAACGCTTCTGTAATCGATTGTTTGTCCACGTCACGCTCAATCAGGCGTTCAATGTTTACAATACGGTTCTGATCCTGATCGCTAATAAATGTAATGGCCGTACCGGTAGTAGCCGCTCGTGCCGTTCGCCCGATTCGGTGAACGTAATCTTCGGCATCACGTGGAATGTCGTAATTAACCACGTGTGTCAGGTTATCAATATCAATGCCCCGTGATAGCACGTCGGTCGCGACGAGAATTGGGAATACTTTGTTTTTAAAATCGCGAAGAACCACTTCCCGATCGTCCTGCTCCAGATCAGAGCTGATACCGCGCGCGTCATAGCCCAGTTTACTCAAGGCCCGCACAATGCTGTTTACCTCCGATTTCCGCGATGTAAACAGCACCATGCTTTGCACGGGTTTCGTACTGTTTTTAATCAAATGCGCCAACAATGGCAGTTTCTGGCTATCGTAGGCCAGATAAAATTGTTGATCGATACCAGCGGCTGGTTTCGAAACGGCCAGTCGAATTTCTTCCGGATCAGTCAGGATTCGCTTCGAAAACTCGCGGATTTTATTGGGCATCGTAGCTGAAAAAAGCAAGGTTTGCCGCTTGGTGGGCAGTTTCGCTACAATGTTCAGAATATCATCCGAAAAGCCCATATCAAGCATTTTATCGGCTTCATCAAGTACTAGATAGTCGATCTTGTCGAACTTCACATAGCCCAGTTGCATGTGCGCAATCAGTCGGCCAGGTGTAGCAATGATGATATCAGCTCCCGTTTCGAGAGCTTTGCGTTGTTTATCCCAGTCGTCGCCTTTGCCACCGCCATAAATAGCAATGCTATTGGCATTCACAAAATAACCGAATCCTTCAACCTGTTCATCAATCTGCTTTGCCAGCTCACGGGTTGGCACTAGAATAAGCGTGCTGGTATGATCGTGGTCGGCGTGCGAGATTCGATCAAGGAGAGGAATCAGGTAAGCGGCTGTTTTTCCCGTACCGGTTTGGGCACTGGCAATCAGATCGCGTCCTTCTAGAATTTTGGGAATCGCCAACTCCTGAATGGGTGTGGCTTTTAAGTAGTTCATGGCATCCACTCCGGCCAACAGGTCGTCGTGGAGATTAAATTCCTGAAATGTCAAGGTAACAGCTGAATGATGGTGGAACACAACTGACCTTACTTTCCCGGTCAGTAAACCGCTTGATTTGAAACAAATATAACGAAAAAACAGAATTTACCTAATTAGAGTATAAGTGGCTGTTGCACGAATTTTACCCCGCCAACGTATCTATTAACAGTTGTGTCAGTGGCACTCCCTTCACAGTAAGCGAATCAATCCAGTGCCTAAACTTTTTCTGAACGCCCGAGTTCGTTGTGTAGGGAAAAGCCTATCCTTGAATCAACAAGTAGGAATTTTCGCCGTTTACTCTTGTTTGTGAATGTAGCTAGCCTGAAATCGACTCCCATGAAAACATATATCGTTTGTCTTTTCCTTCTGGTAAACAGCCTGCTCACTCTGGCCCAATCGAAGCTGGAAACAGTGGCCGAATTTGGCAAACACCAACCTATTGGCTTAGGTGTTTCGCAGGAGAACCGCATTTTCGTTACGTTCCCAAAGAATCCAATGAATTATGATTATGGTCTGGCAGAGATTATCAAAGGGAAACGATATCCTTATCCGAATGCAGAATGGAACCAGTGGGATTCGTTGAAACCACAAAGTCGATTTATCAATGTACAGGCTCTTTTCGTCGATCAAACTAACATGCTTTGGGTACTTGACCCGGCTAGTCCTGCTGGTCAGAAAGCGATTACGGATGGGATTAAACTCGTAAAAATAAATCTTGCCACGAATCAGGTGGAGAAGATTTATCGATTTGAGGATTTGCCCCGCGAACGTACTGCCCTAAATGATGTTCAGGTTGATTCAAAACAGCAGGTTGCGTATCTCTCAGACCCAGGACGAGGTGCCCTTGTTGTACTGGACCTTAGGTCGGGCAAAAGCCGAACTGTTTTAGAAAATGATCCTTCCACAAAGGCCGATCCGAATTTTGTGCTGACCATTGATGGAAAGGAGGTACGAGACAACAAAGGGAATCCATTCAAGAGTAACGTCAATGGCATTGCCTTAACGTACGACTACAAGTACCTCTATTTCAGACCAATTACCCAGACAAAATTATTCCGCATTGCCACCAGCTACCTTATAAACTCTGCCCTGTCGCCTACCGAATTAGCCGCACACGTTGAGGTAATGGGCGAAACGGGGGTTTCGCACGGTATGCTTGCGGATAAACTCGGGAATGTGTATCTGACAGATTCTCCCGATAAAGCCATTCGGTACTTTACGCCTAAGCGAGAATTAAAAATGCTTGTGCAGGACAATCGTTTACTTTGGCCCGATAGTTTTGGCATCGGCTCCGACGGCTACTTGTATGTAACAGCCGCCCAACTCCATCGGGGCAAACGCTATAATAATGGGGAAGACAAAGTGGAATACCCATTTCGGTTATATCGAGTGAAACTTCCGAAATAAGAAGCCAGTTTTACGACATTCTTTCTCTTATTTCAGTTGTACTTTTGCGCTACTTATCTTGTAGCCCTATGCTCAAACGTTTCCTCCCCTTCACACTAATTAGTGGTTTTCTTTTCCCTTCATTTCTTTTCGCTCAAGCCCCAACGACCTCTTCCTTAGAGGACACGCTCCAACTCAATGAAGTTGTAGTACGGGGTTACGCAACCAATCGACGTTTACTCGAAACGCCAGCATCAGTGGGATTACTCACGCGCCGGGATTTGAACCAGCGCTTTGGGACGCCTACGTTGATTCCGGCATTGAATACGTTACCTGGTGTTCGGGCCGATGAACGATCGCCGGGTAGTTATCGGCTTGCCATTCGGGGAAGTGCCATTCGGTCGCCGTTTGGTGTACGAAACATCAAAACGTACTGGAACGAAATGCCCCTTACGGATGCGGGCGGCAACACCAACCTGAATGCGCTTGACGTTCGGGCATTCGGCCGAATTGAGGTTATCAAAGGTCCGTCGGGAAGTTTGTACGGTGCCGGTACGGGCGGTACGCTTCTATTTAGTGGATTGGGCGTTCCAGCGGGCAAAAGTACGATTGAACTTTCGGCTCTGGGCGGTTCCTATGGATTATACGGGAATGGCCTGGTGTTACAAACCGGCAAAAACAACTCAGCCATATCACTCAATTACAACCATTTACAATCGAATGGCTATCGCGACCAAAGTGCTGTGGTGCGAGACAATCTGAGTTTTACCGGCTCATTCAATGTCAGCCCCAAACGGACAGTTTCAATGTTGGCATTGTACTCTGACCTACACTATCAAACACCGGGCGGTCTGACCGAAGCTCAGTTCCTGGCCAATCCTCGTGCCTCTCGTCCGGCAACGGCCACCCTCCCAAGCAGTGCCGCTCAGAACGCTGGAATTTACCAGAAAGTGGGCTATTTCGGGTTGTCGCACGAATATCGTTGGAGTGATCGTATCCAGAATACAACAGCCATCTTCGGTACTACCACCGACTTCGCCAACCCCTTTATTACAAACTACGAAAGACGAACCGATCAGGGCATTGGGGGCCGAACCGTCACTCAGATCCGTTTCCCGAACAGTCTATTGCCAACGGTGGTAACCGTTGGTGGTGAGTTCTTACGCAACTTTACAGTCGACCGGAATTTTGGAAACCGGGGTGGCGTACCCGATAGTATCCAGACCGACGAAGAACTCATTTCGAGACAATCAACCATTTTTGCCCAGGCAGAAGCCGAACTACCTGCTCATTTTCTACTAACGGCAGGCTTGAGTCGCAATGATGTTCGGTACGATTTTACCCGGTTTATGGTACGAGCCGGAGGATTGCCCACCGCTATGATCACCCGGAATTTTACTCCAGTCTGGTTACCACGAATAGCTCTACTCCGCACGTTTGGTCCAAATATCTCGGCTTTTGTAAGCATCAGCACGGGCTATTCGGCTCCATCTAGCCAGGAAATACATCCTTCGGCCGGTGGCTTCAGTGCTACTCTAAATCCTGAACGTGGAACCAGTTATGAAGTAGGTCTGCGCGGAACAGTTCTTAACAGTCGGCTTCGGTTCGATATAGCCCTATATAAACTTCAATTACGTGAAACCATCGTGCGTCGGTCAGATGCAGCCGGAGCCGATTACTTTGTCAATGCTGGCCGGACCGATCAGCCGGGATTAGAAACGCAGGTCGCCTATGATTTTGTCATGCCATCGTCCGTTTCCAACGCTTCGACATTCTCCCTGCTCCGCTTGTGGAACAACCTAACCTTGATCAATTATCGGTACCGCGACTATCAGCAAGGTACTGTCGATCTGTCGAACAATCGCATTCCGGGTGTAGCGCCTACAACCAATATCACGGGTATCGATGCCGAAACCAAGTCAGGTTTCTACGCTCATTTGACCTACCAGTTTCTGCTGGAATTTGCGTTGAACGACGCCAACACAGCCTTATCGAACCCAACTCAATTATTACAGGCAACACTCGGTTTCCGACGAAATCTGGGACAACACTGGATGCTTGATGTGTATGCCAGTGGCGATAATCTACTGGACAGAAGTTATTCCCTTGGCTATGACCTAAACGCCGTTGGCAACCGCTATTACAATGCAGCCCCCGGCCGAAATGGCATGGGTGGTGTGCGGCTGAGTGTGAAATGGTAAATGAAATGATGAATTATAAATGATGAATGATTCAGACTGGCGCGAGTATGTACTCGCGCCAGTTCAATGAATATGCTCACCGTCTCTAACCTCACCAAAGCGTATAATGGGCATATTGCCCTAACAGTCCCGGAACTGCATTTAGCACCGGGCATCCACTACTTCCGGGGCGGTAATGGCTCTGGGAAAACAACATTTTTCCGAACAGTAGCTGGCTTACTGCCCTTTTCGGGAAAAATTGTTCTGGATAACAACTACGAGATCACGCGGAATCCGATCGATTATCGAATGCGGGTCAACTACGCTGAAGCAGAGCCACTTTACCCTTCTTTCCTGACAGCCCGCGATCTGGTTGCATTTGTTGGGAAAGCCAAACTATCGCCCGCTGGCCAAGTAGATGCCTTAGCCGAGCTGTTGGGTGTGGACGCCTTCTGGACTAAGCCAACGGGACAGTTTTCGAGTGGTATGCTCAAGAAGTTATCGCTGTTGCTAGCCTTCCTTGGAACACCCCGCCTAATTCTGCTCGACGAGCCACTAACAACCTTAGACGTGGCAACCACCGAAAGGCTCTTTACTTATGTGCGACAGCTTCGAGATGAGCAGCATGTTTCTTTTTTACTGACTTCTCATCAGGACGTTAGCCTGACAGGTTTATCGATCACCGGTGTCTGGCAGGTAAGCTCGGGAGTCATTACACAAAGTGAACTATAAATGCTGACGTTCCTAAACAAACTCCTGATTGGCCCCTTTTACGCCAAAAATGCAGGTACATTTCTGGTCATACTTCTTTTAGCCTTTGGCTTTCTAAGTGCCACGGAGCATAAAGCGCTCATTACAGCCGCCTTGGGTTCGCCGTTTTTTCTGGCTATTGTATTCGTTCTGTGGGGATTGTATCTCCTAAAAACCATTTCATTTATCTGGCAGGAATTAACGGCTCCAGAGCATTTATTTCTGCAGACGTTCTGGCTCGTACCAAAACCTACACGCTGGGCGCTCTGGTTGGCGATACAAACGGGTCTGTTATTGCCTATTATTGCGTATGCAGGCTGGATGGTACAAATGGCTGTTCACTATCAGCAATGGGATTCGCTCAGTGCTATTGTCCTCGTCATTCTGGCCCAGATTGGAACGGGAGCAGCTGCGGCTGATTATCGGCTTCGACACCCTAATCCCGAGTCAATTCGTTTACCGCATCTAACAGTTCGACTTCCGTATGAGCTGTTTTTTCCCACGTACTGGCTACGATATGAACCGCTCTCATTCTTATTAACAAAAGCTTTTTCCGGATTATTACTGGCTGGTGTCTGCCGTCTGTATCCCACCGACGATTACGACCAGCGTCTCCTGTTGATTGGGTTGTTGCTCGCTATTTTAGGGCATTCACAAGTAGGTAATCAAATCAGCGAATTTGAGCAAAAGTATCTGCTTCTCTTACCTAATCTGCCTCTATCGTGGTTACAACGATTGGGTCGATATACGCTCACTTATGGCCTCATCTGGCTACCTGAACTCCTGATTTTACTGCGTAACTGTCCATCCAGCATTGGTCTCGATTATATCATCTGGCTCTGGTTAACGGGTTGGGGTGCCTTATTATTTATGCATAGCCTCGCTTATGGTCGCAACATCATACCAGATCGCTGGCTATCGGGTGTACTCGCTACGTTTATTGGTGGTCTATTGGCTATTATGTTTGGGGTTCCCGTTGGCATATGGCTGGTGCTGGGTTGGTTGGGAGCCGTTGGGCTTTGGTATAGGTCGTTTCGCGAGTAGAGACGCAATCCCTTGCGTCTCATTATCCAGTATGGCTTTGCTGACGCATAGGAGACGCAAGGGATTGCGTCTCTACTCGCTCTTCAATACCTTAGCCGGATTGTTTCTGGCGGCTTTTAACGTTTGGGAACCGATCAGTAAAAAGGCCAATGTCATCACGATCAATACACTGATCAATAGGTCACTCAACCCGATGGGTTGGTGATAGGCGAAGCTGGTCAGAACGACTTGGTCGAAGAAGTAGTAAGTTACTGGAAGTGCCACCAAACTCGCGATCAGCAGCAATCCTAAAAATCCTTTGCTTAGTAAAAAGACCAGCCCGCCTTCGGTTGCTCCCAACACTTTCCGGATGCTGATTTCCTTTAATCGGGTTTCGGTGGTGAAGACAACCATACCAAACAAGCCAAGTGAGGCAATACAAATGGCGAGGAAGGCAATGAACCCAATAACCTTCACCATGACCGAGAATTGACTGTAAGCCAGCTCAATCTGATCATCATAAAATTTAGCCTCCAATGGATGAACCTTGTCGATCTTGCGCCAGACATTGTCGATACTTGCCATCGTAGCAGCTAAATCATTCGAAGCAATTTTGACATTCAGATACCCCCAGGTCTCATCGGTCAGGAACCGGAATATGACGGGTTCAATCTTCTTATCCATTGTTCCGTAATGAAAATCCTTTAGTACGCCTACAATGGTGAGTTTGTTACCATCTACAGTAACCACTTTACCTAGCGCTTTTTCAGGGTTTCTTTTGGCAATATTGAACCGTTTCAGCACCTGCTCATTTACAATAACTTCACTTTCCTCTCCTTTTTTGGGACGTAAAGTAAAATTTCCTCCAGCAATCAGTTTGTGACTATGTAAGGGCAAATAATGCTCATCGACCATATTTAGCCAAACCATTGCAGAATCTCGGGGATCGGTATATTTCATATTTGTACCGTGCATACTTCCCAGGCTGGTAATCATCATTGAGCGGGAAACACCACGTACAGCCGGAATTTGCGAAAACTCTTTGGCTAACACGTTTCCTTTATTACCCTGCAACTCAATATTTAAAATATTGTCGGTGGTAAAGCCCAGATCGAACAGCACAAGTCCCCGGTATTGATTATAGCCTATCAGGGTTGTGACAATGAAAATCAGCGAGAAGGTGTACTGAATCACAATCAGTGCTTTACGCATCGTAACCCGCTGAAATACCTTTACCGTTGAGACGTCTTTTATGACCTGGAGTGCGTTGATTCGGGAGAAAAACACAGCAGGCAAAAACCCGGCGGCAAGCCCAACCAACGCAGCGAAGATCACAAAGTAAAGAATGATTCGGGGCGATAAATTGAGTTCGACCAGATCAGCAATATGTGGATCGAGGGATAGGAATTGCTCGCGTAAGAACAAAAACAGGCCAAAGGAAAACACCAGCGCTATCAGGGCAATAATAACTGATTCGGTCATGAACTGCCCAAGTACATGACTTTTCATGGCACCAATAATTTTACGAACGCCAACTTCACGAGAGCGCCGGAGCGAACGGGCAATGGACAGATTTGTGTAATTAAAACAAGCCGATAAAATAATGACAAATGCCAGGCCACCCAGAATCCAAATGACTAGTGGCCGAATATTAGGCCCAATTGTGTTACCGAGCCGTCGGCTTAATACGACATCGTTCAACGGTTGAAGCGCCACGATATACTTTTTATTTTTTATGGCAGCATTCTCCTTCTTGTTCAGTTTATCTAGCGTCGCTTGTAACGCAACAGGATTACTTCCTTCCGGCAGATTTATGTAAACGTAGTTCTGCCAGACATTTTCCCAACTATAAAAATTCGGGTCATTTTTGGCCAGTAATGCATCGGCGGTAGCAAACGAAACAAGCGCATCGAATCGCATGTGCGACAACTTCGGAACATCTTTCGCCACACCTGTAACCGTATAATTCAGCGAATCAAATCGGACGAATTTGCCTAATGGGTCAACATCGCCAAACATCTTTTTGGCCGTTTTTTCGGTCAGCACCAACGAATAAGGCTCTTTGAGGGCCGTGGCCGGATCGCCTTTTAGTAATGGGAATGAAAAGACCTTGAGGAACGAATTATCGGCCCAATAAGCTCCAAGGGGTATTACGGTTTCGCCTATGTGCGCATCTCCACCAAACCCATTACGAAAAATGGTTAGCTCTTCTACGCCCGCTACCGCTTTCCGAATTTCCTGCCCAACCTTTACGGAAGTAGAAGCTAGCTCCTCAGCAGGCTGATCTAAATTCTGAAAGGTAGTAAGGACTCGGTAGGTTCTATTTTTCTTCAACTGAAAGTCATCGTAAGAGAGCAGATCAGAGATCAGCGAAATAACAAGCAAACTCACCGACATGCTGACAGCTAATCCGAAGATGTTGATGAAGGAAAATAACTTATTGCGCACCAGACTGCGCCGGGATGTTTTAAGATAGCTGCCAATCATGATCCAGTGAATGAAAAGGTTTAAAAAATCAGGTTTTCGAATCGTATATAATCTGAAGAACTTGAGGGCATCCAGGCAGTAAATCAACCGGGCACGCTTGGCACCTTTCGCTTTCACGTTTCGCTCAAAATATTCATTCAAATCGCCTTGCAAATCCTCAAGTAACTCGGGGCGACAATACCAGCTAATCAGGCGTTGCGCCCAACGGGGCGGTTCGGGTTGATCAGTTTGATCTATCGGGCAATCGTATTGAGTGTCATATCGTTTCATATTGAGCCCTCCAAATTGAAGCCGGGGATTATCCGCCAGAGTGATTCCCGAACCTCTTTGGCATTGGTCAGAGCAATTTTGCCCGCGTGTGTAACCTCGTAATAGCGTTTGCGTTTACCCCCTCGCGTGCTAGTTGCTTCGCCCATTCGGCTTTTCACCAACCCCTTCTCTTCCAATCGATTCAGAACAGCGTGCACAACACCTAGCTTCGTGGCCCGCCCTGTATGTTTTTCCAGTTCATCGCAAACGGCTACACTATAGGCGTCGTTAACGAGTGCAGCAATTGTCAGCAGCACTAATTCTTCAAATTCCCCCAGGTTACTCCCCTTCATGGGCTTGTTCGGTTATTCTTTCGATTTGATTAACTCTCCAAATGTATGTAAAATGAGCGTATTAATTCTGCATTTGTATGTAAAATATTTTGTCTGGAACTGGGTCTTTGACCTAGTCAACTCTTTTATATATTGGGAGAGGCAGATTATGAAGATGATGAAAACCCAACCACCTAAAATTGAGAATCAAGCAGCGTATGAACGAGTCTCAGCGGCTGTCAAGCGTATGGCTGCAGAAAAAGAAGAAGAGTACAAAACAGCAGTTGAACGATATCAGAACGATCCTCATTTATAGCAAACTATGGTTGAACTTAGATAATTGACTGGAATTGCAGAATCCACAGCCAACTAATTTGTAGTAGCCACTACTTGATCTGACAGTGAGGGGGTAAATTTAATTGTCAGTTGTCGCCTTTAGACCTCCCGATTGAAGGCATTTGTAGGCGTTTGATCGACACCCATCTGCCCAGCCTCCTTTTATATGTGTAGAAGGCATACAACAGGGTTGACTAGTGCTTTGGCAAAATAGATTCTAGGGGATTTTATAGATTCTCGGGGCCGCCCGCGCGGTTGATTCTATTGTGCTGATAATCAAAGACGATAGAATCCAAAGAATCTATAGAAACTAAATTGGACGAGTACTAGTACACCTTTCTACAATGCTGTTGAACTGTTTTACTATGTCAAGATATAATCGGTAAACAGATTGATACAGACGTTTCCTCAACGAGTAAGCTACTAATAGTTAGGCGTCCCTGATTTAATTCCAAAATCTTTTTGACAATTGCTAAGCCCAATCCAAAACCTTGTTGCTCATAGCGTTGACGTTCAAATTGCATGTAGGGGGCAATTTGATTATAATAGTCTTGTTTGAAAGGCTGACCTGTATTGATGAATGTTAGACGATACTGACTTCCTTCGCATTCGCCAGTCAACGACACTTTTTGCATCGGATCGGAGAACTTGAAGGCATTATCAATTAACTCTTCAAGGCAAATACGAAGGTTATCCTCAGAAATACGCAATTGAGCACTTTGTATGCTTAAGTGATAATCAAGTACTCGGTCTTGTCTTTCAGATACTGATTGGGCAACATGCTCAACCTCCTCGGCTGTAATAAATGAGTTGCCAGTCGAGAAATAAGAATAAGCCTCGTGAGCGGGGTCTAGCTGCTGTAATAAATCCATCCGTTGAATCGTATCCAGTGAGCGTTTCAACCGCAGCCCACTAATCTTTATCATAGACATCATAGACAACGTTTCTGCTGCGGTAAACTGTTGGAAATTTTCAGCTAATAACGATGAGAAGCCTATAATACCCGCCAGCGCTGTATTGTATTCATGCGTCGCTGCTGAAGCTAGTTTTTGCTGAAATGTATTGATCTGGGTTTTTAGAAGAGCTTTTCGCAGGTCTTCCCGCTTCAGCCGGCTTTCAATGGTATTCAACAAATTTTGAGACGTAAACGGCTTCGTTAGATAATCATCAGCGCCTAAATCCATTCCCCGACGCAAATCAGTTGGATCTGATTTGGCAGTCAGAAATATAAATGGAACATTCGAGATCAGGTAATTTGTACGGACGACTTCCAGTACCTGATAGCCACTAACTTCAGGCATCATGATATCACAGAGTATCAAATCTGGTGAATGAAGCAAAGCCTGACTAATTCCTTCCCGCCCGTTGGTAGCCGTTTCTACCTGAAATCCCTGCAAGGTCAGTAGCTCCTCTACATTCTCCCGCATCTGAACGTCGTCTTCAATGAGTAAAATTTGCGTTGCCATGAATGCATAATGTATTTTGAATGGTCTGTCAATGGCTTTACCGTCAACTAATGGCTTAAGAGCATTGGATTTATCAATTAAACAGGTAAGGAAACGGTACAAAAAGTACCCTTTTTCTCTTCGCTCTGAATGTCAAAATTTCCCCCATGGAGTTCAACGAACTGTTTGACAATAACTAAGCCCAAACCTGTGCCTGGAATACCGTTTGTATTACTGGCCCGAAAAAATGCCTGAAATAGGGCCGAGAGCTCTTTGCCTGGTATACCAATTCCTTTATCGACAATCTCAAAAACAAGACTTTGCTCGTTAAAAATTAGGCGTAAGACGGGATTACTTTTCGAAAATTTAAAAGCGTTCGACAATAAATTAACCAGTACATGACGCATTAATTTATCGTCTATATAAACGTTCTGAGGGGTGCCTTTTACGATGAATTCGACTACACGATGATCATTGCGGTGGCTAAAATGGGTACTAATTAGTTCTTCACAGAGCAGTAGGGCATCTACTAGCCTAGGTGCGAAATTCACTTTTCGAGATTCGATTCTACCTATTGTCAATATGTCGGTAAGGAGATTATTGAATTGATCAACCTCTTTTTCAATAACCGCCAGGTGCTTTTGAATCGATCCATTCGCGGTAGAAATTGGCTTTTCGAGATAGAGTTTGATTAAATCAACACTCGACTGAATCGTCGCTAAAGGTGTTCGGAACTCATGGGAGGCAGTAGCTACAAACTGCGACTTGAGTTGATTCAGCTCCTGTTCCTGTTGTAAGGATTGTTGCAAAATCAGTTCTGTCTCTTTCTGGCTCGTGATGTCATTGGAAAGCCCAATCTGGCGTATGGTTTTTCCTGTTTCATCGCGAATACTAAAAGTACGGATCGATACCCAGAACAACGAATTATCTGGCCTGACACCCCGGAATTGAACGCTGATTTCCTCGCCTAGACCGTATTGACTATAGGCCTTTTCAACAACTGGTTTGTCTTCTTCATAAATCGATTCGAGAAACGAAAGCGGGTTTTCGTACAGGCTTTGGCAAGTCCGATGCCATATACGCTCATAAGCTGGGTTCACATAAAGTAGCCGAAAGGGATTGGTGGCATGAATCCAGAAGACTTCGTCAACATTATCGGCGATTTCTCTAAACCGCTGCTCGCTTTCCTGCACCGCAGCTTCGGTAAGCTCTCTTTCAGTTACGTCCCAGGCAACACCAATTGCTCGTAATGGGCGGCCCTGTTCATACCGAGTGATCAGCCCACTCGATTCAATGTAGCGAATACTTCCATCTGGCCGGAAAATTCGGCTCACGTTTGAAATCTTATTTCCTGGCGCCCCTAAATGAGAACGCTTTAGAAAATTGGGCAGATCGTCGGGATGAATAATGTTTAGGAACTTTTCAAAACTCCAGTCTGGCTGACGGTATTCCTCCCCAAAAATCTGCCACAAGTGGTCATCCCAAAATAAAGCCCCTGTTACTAAATCATTTTCCCAGAGGCCCTGACCTGCTGCTTGTGTAGCTAATTGTAAACGCTGATTCAGGCTCCGAAGCTGCATGTCCGTTTCCTGTCGTTCAGTGATATCGCGTGCAGAGCCATACACGACCTGATTAATGCCAATCGCATTCCATTCAATGATCCGGTAGGATCCATCTTTTCTGCGCATTCGGTTAATCTGGTTGCGAACAGGTTGGTCCAGAATGTTCACTAACAGATTCTTATAAACAAACTTCTGCTCATCCGCGTGAATTAGTTCTAAAAAAGGGATACTCATTAATTCGGTTGCCGAATAGCCGAGTGTAGTCTGAAAAGCCCGATTGACGGCCGATATATTCCCCTTACTATCAGCAATGCAATGCATGTCCAACGCACCTTCAAAAAAACTATTCAGTGCCTGATTCTTTTGCTGAAGTTTACCTTGCACTTTTTTCAGGGCCGATATGTCGGTAGAAATGCCCATATAACCTATAACAGTGCCGTCCTCATCCTGCAAAGCACTGGCAGCCAATAAGATTGGAATTCGGCTACCTGATTTAGTAATGGCTATACATTCGCAATAGAAATAACCTTGGGAAGCTAAAGCTTCCGTGAAAATAGTGACCGGACGATTTCCCGGTTGAACTGGCCCATAGCTAACAATCGGCACCGAATTATCGGCCTGCCCTACTTCCAGGTAAGCCTGCCATCCAATCAATTCGTCGGGTCGATAGCCCAACAAATGCTCACAAGCTTGATTAGCCGTCTGTATCACTCCACTAAAGTCAGTTGATACAATCGCCTGACCGGCGTGCCTAAGAATTGCCTGGTGTAACGTGGATAATCGTCTGACCTCCTGCGTTCGTTCTTCTACCCGCAATTCAAGCTTTTCAGTATACAGTTTTAGTTGCTTATCTAATTGTTGCTGATATAAAACAATGGCCAGTAGCCCGGCTAATTCCTGAGCGATTTGGAGATACTCTTCAGTAAAAAAATTGGGGACGACTGACATTAGCGTGAAAACCCCAATGCATTCTTTCTTGCTGTATAAGGGAATAGTTACCTGCGAACGGAAGCCGGTTAGGTTAGATAGCAGTTTAGGAGGTATGCCCGTTGAGTCTGCCTGTACATCAGGATAGTAGATGAATTCTGCCGGCACTTTGCTTTGCGTAAACCGGTCATCAAAATAATGTGCGGGGACAGCAATAGTGGGGGCAATGTCTAGCTCTCCATCAACAACCCGGCATTTAGCTTCTGCCAGACCCGTTTCTCTATTGATGTGAAATACCGAAATTCGATTACAGGGCACCAGGCCATACATATATTTCATGGCAATCGACAGTGGAGGCTGTTCAGCCATTCGGGAGTTGAGTAAAGCCTGATCTACGGCATGTAGGCCTTCCAGACGATGATTTACACGTTGTAAAGCCGTTTCCTGTTGCAATCGTAACAGCACGTTAGCGATTAACGTACTAAATGTGCCTAACAAGGAAACGTCATTTTGATCCCAGATAGGCGGCTTACTAATCGTATAAAATCCGATAAATCCCTGCGTTTTCTGTTCCTGAATTATGGGGATGGCGATTATTGATCGCACCGAGATAAACTCAAAAAAAGTCCTTTCCTGGGTTTGTTCGGGCGTGAGCTCGTCGATCTGTAAGCGAATCATCTCACCCTTCTCCAGCTTCGGTCGCATCCAGTCAAAGCATTCGCGTGGTCTAGTCTGTATTTTATCCTTTCTGGATTGATGTCCTGGAGCACACCATTCGTGTACGCAACTCCCTTCCTGATAATCATCGCTGTACATAAATACCGATGCACGCTCGGCATTTACATATTCGCTTATTATCTTCAGAGCTTCAACAATGTAATTAGTTGCTTCGTCGGATTTAAGTGTTATAAATCGACTTGCTACAGTTGAAATAAGCGACTCCATAATCAGTCGTCGCTGCAGGTTATGATCAGCTTGCTTCTGTTCACTAACATCCTGAACAACCACCATGACATGGTCTTCCATACGGGTTAACGTTATTTCATGCCATATGCTTTCGCCATTTCGATGATATTGCTTTAGTATTCGCTGCGTTTCGCCTGTTTGAATGGTTTGCACGAGCGACCCAAAAAATTCGTTTTGCTGGCTAGCTGGTTTAACAATTTGGCCAATAAGTTCTTCCTGCGTTTGTCGAGTCAGTTGAGCAAAGGTCTTATTGACTAATGTATAGCGAAAGTCAATGATGATTTTATGCTGGTTCCATATAGGTTCTAAAAAAGCAACCCCTTTTGAAGACGCATTGAACCAAAACTGTAAATATTTCTCCATTAATTTACCTTTCTCCTGCTAGATTCCATTTAGTTAGGTAACTAAGCTGTCCGCTTCGTCTTTTTTGTCACTTCGATTAATAGTGCCTGAATTTCCAAAAATGCGCACCGATCATTATCCTATAACTTGTTGTTATTTACTGGGCTAACCAGTCTTTAAAGGAACGAAAACGTGCTTTGGGCAAAATCACTTCCTGGTGTCTCCCCCCAACATCAATTAGTAAACAGTGCTTACCCTTATCCCAATACGTGTATTTCTGGATACTTTTCCGGTGCAAAATGGCATGTCGGTTTACCCGAAAAAAATGATTCGGATTAAGCTTAGCGATAAGCGTATCTAAGCTCATATCAATCTGAAAATTTCCGAGTGGATGATAAACAAAATACCCTCGCTTATGCGTGCCGAAATAAACACACTCTTCTGTGCTTAGTAGCATACATCCTTTACCATCCCTGCCACGGATTGATCTTAAATAAGCATGTGATGCCTTGGCAGTATTCCCCTGTTCCTGGTTTCTTTTCAGTCGGCTCTCAATCGCGTTAAGTAAATCCCGTAATAGGAAAGGCTTCGTCACGTAATCATCGGCGCCTAGCTCCATACCTTCTCGCAAGTGCACCATGTCTGCTTTAGCCGTTAAAAAAATAAATGGAATATGAGCTGTTTCCGGATTAGTACGGATACCCTCAAGCACCTGATAACCATTCATATTTCCCATCATAATATCACATAGAATCAGATTGGGAAGCCATTGTTTGGCTTGTACCAGACCAGTTACGCCATCTTCGGCCGTTCGTACATCATATCCATTCAAGGTCAATTGCTCAGCTACGTTTTCCCGAATTTGCGGTACGTCTTCAATAATTAGTATTTGCGTCAACATGTGTGAATAAGACCTAATGACTCATTGCACTCAGCAATGCTTTGTTGTCGAGTGCAGCACCCCAATTAAATAGAATTTGTTGAGTATGAGGACTTAAGGCTGACTATATACTATAGTAATTGAGATAGTTGGCTATTCTCAGAACTTGATGAAAAGAAAAGATTTTGGCGAACTAATACAAAATGGACAATTCTCTGAATTGACTTAGTAACGCCCAGTACCTATTGACAATCAGCTTAGAGCGACAAATTTATTCACATAATTCATTATTGAAAAATAATAAGTAATAATATAAATAAATATATTATTCTAATCATCCTTTAATTTACCTATCATAATATTTCGTAAACATATAATCTGCTAATCAGAGTTCTTATCTAAACCCAAACGCAAAAACAGTAGCGAAGCAAGTTGTACACCAATCATCAATTCAAGGATACATTGATTGAACTGTGGCAATGTCTATTGCTGACAAAGACTGACGCTGACGTATAAACGTTGATCCGTCTTTCTTCACAATAGTGGGCAAACCGTTTCTTGAAAAGTCAAAGGAGCCGTATAGCATGATTGAGCCAAAATCCAATCCTCCGACATAGTCAAAACCGTCCATACCTCGTTGCTTATAAGTTTGGAAGTCCGTTTCGTATCCACTAGTAATGTTGCCTGTATTGATTGTAATATAAGTGTCACGATCGGCACGAGTATGTTCATGCCATAGACCAACAGTGTGCCCAATTTCATGAATCGTATTGCCCGTAGAACAAGTGTTCGCTAAGTTTATGTATTGCAGACCTCCAGCATAACCCACATTTGATGAGCAACCTGGACCTGGGCGGAACAGCACATAACCGCGTTGCGTTGTACGGAGCACAAACCGGATAGAGGTATTGGACTCCCAGTGTGCAATAGCATTATATACTCGAGCCTGATCAGGGAGTGCAGGATCGATAGCATAATAAACTGTTTTATTGGGCCAGCGGGAGGATAACTTTGTGCGTCCAGTTCCTTTTATGGCTTGGGTAGACAAATCCGCTGAATCATCAATACTATCTGGATTTACCAGTATATCATTTTGGAAAACCGCCTGTCCGTTGATTAGTGAATACGTAATTTTCTCACCATTCAACGTACCTGCTTGAAGTGTTCCCCGTTGACGTGGGAAAGCTTCTTCTGGTCGTTCAACATTAACTATAGGCAATATTTTCAACGCTTCTTCGGTTGCATTTTGTGAGCAGCTAAGTAAGCCGTAAGCAGATGCAAACAGTAATAGACAGGTAGCTTTAGTTTTCATAGGTAAGTAGGGGAAAGTCCAATAAAAAAGGTTTACGTCAAAAAGTCTGACATGAGCAAACCTAAAATACCCTACCCTGAAAGCCTACTGTTGTTAATCGATCTATGCGTGAACTGACTATTTTGCGGGGCGAAATGACCTAAAATAATATCAACTAGAAATGATTATGACGTATTTCTAATGTAGGGGTATGCCGTTAGCTGAATAACGCGTTTTGGATCAGCAAAACAGCCTAGCAATTCTTAACCAACATACTCTTGACCAACCTGTTGCGCTTGAAAGAAGGCTTGATTCAGCGCATGGCAAACACCACTTACGACCCAGTTCCATACGGCCGGGTCGTCGGTGCGGTGCCTATCATCGGTAAAGGAGCGTGCCTGGGGCGGATAAGTCGATACTGCCTTGCCAGTAGGTCTGCCAAAGATATTGACTTTGGCGCAGCTTGATCCCAACAGTAGGCTGGCCTTCAAGTTGGCGAAGGGCCTCTGACAGTAACGCCCTTTTGAAGCGACGGTCACTAACTTTACTACATATCAACGCGCCGTAATCCAATCCAGAATCATATTGGATCGCGCGCCGGTTTCGCCCGTACTAGGGCTTTTTCCTCCGCCCCGAAGCTCGTTCACGATCGACTCAATGAGGGGCTGTTGTATGTTTGTTGGGGCTGGAATCGTGTACTCGACAGATCCTGCTTCCGTTTCCACTTTGATGAGATTCATTGTAAAAAAGGAAAAAGTAATCTTTCCTTTAGAACCAATAAGCTCCGTTTCTTCAATACGTTGTTCTTTATTCACGGTGTAGCACCAGGTTCCAGTTCCCAGGACGCCGGATTCGAATTCGAAATTGGCCACAACAATATCATCGGCCTGATATAAGCCTGCCTGATTTCGGGCAATTCCGCTGGCTGTTTTGATAGGGCCAAGTACATATTCCAGATAATCGAATTGGTGAGAAGCCAGGTCATGGAAATGGCCGCCACCCGATATTTCAGGATCGACCCGCCACCTGGGTTTTGCATTCTCCCCCACTTCTTCGTCATAAGGTTGCCAATTCAACTGAATCCGAACGTATCGAATGTCGCCAATAACTTTCGTATCGATTAGCTCTTTTATCTTCAGAAAATACGGCAACGACCGACGGTAATAGGCAACTACCAGTGGCATACCCGTTTCCCGACTGACCTGATTCATAGCTTCGCATTCGGCAGCATTGCGAGCCATTGGCTTTTCTACGTAAACGGGTTTCCCAGCGCGCATTGCCCGAATGGCGTACTCAGCATGTGTATCGGGCGGAGTGGCCACATAGACAGCGTTGACATTCGGGTCATTGATCAGGGCATCGGCATCGTCGTACCAGGTGGGCACGTTATGACGTTGGGCATAGTCGGCGGCCTTTTCGGCATCTCTCCGCATAACGGCCACCAAACTCGAATGCGGCACTTTAGTAAAAGCCGGTCCACTTTTTACTTCGGTTACGTCTCCGCAACCAATAATTCCCCATTTAATCTCATCCATTGGGTATACCATATTATTCGTTAAAAATAGAACGCGGATTTTTATGATTGCCACGATCAGTTAGGATCAACCATAGCAATCATAAAAATCCGCGTTCTATTTTTCTACTCTAGCTCTTTTTCTGCTTGCTGGCAACAGCCTGTTTCTCCGCTATTTGCGTAATAGCGACCACCAAACGGTCGAGATCTTTGGGAGAATGATACACGTGGGGGGTTACTCTTACGCCATGAATATTTTCCCAATCGATGCCTGTTGTATGGATTTTATACTTGTTCAACAACTGCCCGTCTACTTCGCTGGTTTTCATGCCATCGATGGAGAACAAGCCAACAGCACCGGCAAATTCTGGTTTGAGTGATGTATGGAGTTTTACCCCAGGCACATCTTTAACTCGTTCCATCCAGTAATTTTTGAGGTAATGGGCCCTGGCAAACTTACGGGCCGAGCCAATGCTGTTGTGGAAATCAACGGCAGTACCGATAGCCATTTCGGAAGCAAACGATCGTGTGCCCAAACTCTCGAATTTGCGAATATCTGGTCCATCGGGCTCGTTGTTCGACAGGAGCGCCCAGACGTTGCGAATCTTGTTCTGCTTAATGTACAACATACCACTACCAAAAGGCGCGCAGAGCCACTTGTGTAGGCTGGTAGCATAGTAATCGGCACCAAGATCAGGAATTTTGAAATCGAATAACGCGAACGAGTGTGCCCCATCGGCAATCACCTCAATACCTCGCTTGTGAGCCTCATCGGCAATTTTACGAACGGGCATCACTTGCCCGATCCAGTTGATCATGTGGGTAATATGAACCACTTTGGTTCGGGGAGTAAACGCCTTGACATATTGCTCCGTCAGGTATTTATCGTCCTCACTGGGCAGCTCTAAGTCCAGAAAAACCAGCTTGATGCCATCGCGTTTTTCGCGCTGTTTCCAGGCGTTGAGCATGTTCGGATAATCCTGTTTAGTAAGCACAACCTCATCCCCTGCTTTCAAATTCAGGCCGAAGATAACCGTGTTCAAGCCTTCGGTAGCGTTCCGGTTAATGGCAATTTCTTCGGGTGAGCAGCCACCTAAATCGGCTAGTTTTTCACGCAGCGATTCGCGGCCCTGATCCAGTATCCGCCACATGTAATACGAGGGAGCTTCGTTACAATACTGGTAAAATCGGATGTGGGCATCCTGAACAACTTTTGGTTGCGGACAAACACCGCCATTGTTTAGATTAAGCAACGTAGGCGATACCGTATACTCTGATTTCACCCACGACCAGAAATCTTCATCCTGCGCCCACTGAGCCGCGGATTTTAGTCCAACATCAGCAGTGGAAATAGGGCTGGCAAATGTTTCGGGTAAAAACTGTGGGAGAGTCAGGGCAGCCGTGGCTGCGGCTGCGGTTTGGCGGAAGAAGTTCCTACGAGTAGACATGATCGCTTATGTATATGAGGATGAACGCTGTACGGTAAAACTACACGTTTTTGCGCAAAAATGGTCAGACAATACCAGCTGTGAACGTCAGATTTTCAAATTATTCTGCTGCTTGCCCGGAATTTTACCGAATATAGTATGTTCTTTTGCCTCAACGTGGTGTCGATTTCGCAAAACCGACACCACGTTGACAGGCTACATGTACCTCGTTAACGAACTATCTTGTTTAAGAAAACTCGGTTTAGTTAAAAAATTTAATAGGTTCTCCCCGATAAGATTCGCTCGCTACTATTTACGTTACTCCCCAAAACTTTAATTTCATTCAGGATAACGCGGCCTGCCAAATCCTGAACATACAAGGTGTCTTTAGGGACAAATTGCCTGTCCTTTTGTCGGTAGTCAACCAGGATAAACGAAATCGGTAAAATATAACTTCCAGTATACCGTAGATTCAGCGATGGTAGCTTTTTCAAAGCAGTTATTATCGTTTGTTCAAAGCCCACGTAATCGCCTTCGACACTATGATTCAGAATTGAAATATCCTGAACACGCCCTCTATCATCGACGTTAAATCCAGCGAAAACCCGATTGTACCGATTTGATAACTGGGCCTGGCGAGGATATTTAAGCCGACGTTTCAGAATTGTTGTAAAAACAGGATCTTGATTCAGCGTGGAGTTGGATTCCTGAGCTACAGCCACTTGTGCAAGGAGCACCAGCAAAAGGAGTCGAAAGTAAGCCATAGTAATCGTATATAAGCTACTTCCTAAAGTAGCCAGCAGGCGGTTTCTACGGTTTCATGGGCCTCACTCATTGGCTTTATCATTCGGAAACGGATGATTACGTTAGTATGTTCGCTAGGGGTGTTAGTTTCCTTACTTCTCCTGATCTTCCTGAAAATTCTATAAACTGTAATCCATACATTTCAGAAAAAAGCCCTAACAAACAGCGATTTTATACGCTCTTGTTAGGGCTTTTATAATGAAGCAGGCTAAACCCGCTGTTTATTACGGAAACTTCGGAAACTTGCTGAAGTCGGGTTTGCGCTTTTCCAGGAAAGCATCTTTACCTTCTTTCGCTTCTTCAGAAAGATAATAGAGCAAGGTAGCATCGCCAGCCAATTGCTGAATACCCGCCTGGCCATCTAGTTCCGCATTGAACGAAGCTTTCAGCATGCGAAGCGCAATGGGGCTTTTTTCCAGGATTTTACGGCACCAGGCAATTGTTGTTTCTTCCAGTTGTTCAAGCGGAACAACTTTGTTAACCAGCCCCATATCTAAAGCCTCCTGTGCGTCATACTGATCACATAAGAACCAGATTTCGCGGGCCTTTTTCTGACCAACAACCCGCGCCAGATACGATGCGCCAAACCCACCATCGAACGAGCCGACTTTAGGACCAGTTTGGCCAAAACGAGCGTTTTCAGCCGCAATACTCAGGTCACAGACAACGTGCAAAACGTGTCCACCGCCAATCGCATAACCGGCTACCATCGCAATCACAGGTTTGGGAATCCGCCGGATTTGCATTTGCAGGTCCAGGACATTCAAGCGAGGCACTTTGTCTTCACCAACATAGCCCCCGTGCCCACGAACCGACTGATCGCCCCCAGAGCAGAACGCTTCTCCCCCTTCACCCGTGAGGATAACGACACCAACGCGTTCGTCCTGCCGAGCAATTTCCATCGCTTCCGACATTTCCCTGACCGTCAGGGGCGTAAAAGCATTACGCTTGTGTGGACGGTTGATACTGATTTTGGCAATTCCGTCGTAATAGCTAAACAGAATCTCCTCGTATTCTTTAATGGTTTCCCAGGGGTAATTGCTTTGCATAAATTAAAGAGTGAAAGAGCGAAAGAGTGAATGAGCGAAAACAGGCTGCAACCTACAAGAGTCTAAAGCGGCACTCTTTCGCTCATTCACTCTTTCACTCATTAAATGAAACTTCGTGATACTGCACATCCCAGGTGTGATCGGCCATCATGCGAACAGTGGCGAGGCAGCGCTCAAATGGAAACTTGCGGCCCCACTCATTCGGACCAATCATGGATAGCAGATCGGTGCCGTTTTTACGCTGATAAAAATGATAGGTATGCCCAACAACGGGTTCGAAATTCATCTGGGCGGAATAAATACGCTCCGAGATTTCGACTCGATTCCGAATGGCTGTTGCCTGCTCGGCCAGTAACTGCATTTGCTTGTACAGTTGGCTGAGTTGCATGTCGGTTTGTTCGCGCATGGCCGCCACGGCGCGTCCGGTGATTTTGCCCTTATCTTCCGGGCGAATAATAGCGCTACCCGCTGTGTGTGCATACTCCAGCAGGCCCGGTGCTTCGGCAACTTTATCCGGCGAAATCGGATTGATAATAACTTTCGCTTCTTCCATAATTAGTAATTGGGTAACCGCCCTGCAAACGTCTTTGTTCGCTGTCGTTGAATGACAAAAAATAACGCATATTTACACCTTGAACGGCGTGATGCCACAAAAGTACGCGAAAACCGTTATGGAAACTACCCTTCCATCCACAGATCAGCCAACAATGCCCCGACAGGCATTTCTGAAACTTGTTGGCACTAGTATCGGGTCAATTATTCTGACACGTAGTATGGCCGGTTGTGCCGGACAGGGAAGCTCTGAACCAACGCCAGACCCTACCCAGAAAGTTGATTTTACACTTAGTCTGAATGACAATACCAACCAGAACCTGCTTGTTAAAGGCGGTTATGTGATTGTCGAAAATGTCATGGTCGTGCAGACTAAAGATGGAAAATACGTGGCCGTTTCAGCGAAATGCACGTATGAAGGGACAAAATTAATCTACAAAGTATCGGATAATCAATTCTATTGCCCACTCGATCTTTCTCGTTTCGATATCAATGGGAAAGTAGTTTCGGGGCCAGCCAAACAGCCGCTAACCCTGTATATCATCGACTCCAATCTCACATCTGGTACCCTGCGGGTGCATAATTAATGTTCCTCTCTCCTATCAAGCCTGATTCCTGGCCTCTAGCACAAACGCCTTATGAGGAAGAAGCTCTGGCTTTTTGTCGAGCTTGGTTGAGTGGTCAGGAAGAATTTACGCTCTATACGTCTGGCTCTACAGGCACGCCTAAACCCATTCAGCTGACACGGGCGCAGATGCAGGCGAGTGCCCGATTAACTGGCCAAACCCTTGGCTTGCAGTCAGGCGACACAGCTCTTGTTTGTCTGAATATCCATTACGTAGCGGGTGTCATGATGCTGGTGCGTGGTATGGAGCTTGGCCTTCCCCTAGCGATCGTTGAACCAACCGGTAATCCGCTGAGCGATTTTAAGGCAACTGACAATCACTTTGCTTTTACGGCACTAGTCCCCCTACAGTTGCAGACTATTCTGGAAAAGAATGACGCCGACCAACTGGCCATTTTGAACGGTATGAAGGCCATTTTGGTAGGAGGTGCCGCCACAAGCCCAACGCTTGAACGAGCACTTCAGGTCATTACGGCACCTGTTTACGCTACTTATGGCATGACGGAGAGCGTCTCACACATCGCTCTCCGCCGACTCAATGGGCCAGCTGCCAGCGATTTATTTACCGCCCTGGCTGGCGTTGACCTAGGGACCGACGAGCGGGGCTGTTTACACATCACCTCAGCTGCCACAAATTTTGAGCGAATTCAAACCAACGATGTCGTTGAACTAGTCGACCCTATGCATTTTCGACTATTGGGTCGGGCAGACCGGGTTATCAACAGCGGGGGTGTTAAAGTGCAGCCCGAACAGGTAGAACAGCTAATTCATAACGTACTGGGTTCACTCCACTCCGAAAACTACAGCGGTCGTTTTTTCGTAACAGGTCTGGCAGATGAACGGTTGGGGCAACGCGTGGTGGTGCTATATGAGCGTGGAGCGCGGGGCACGGAGCATGAGAGCAGGAAGAATGCAGACAGTAGCCTGGACGGGGTGACCTGGGCGACGATACAGGCAACGGTTCGCGAGAAATTAGGCCCTTATGCTGTCCCGAAAGAAATCATTTTCGTTGACCAATTTCTAGAAACGCCTACTGGCAAGGTTGACCAAAAAGCGACAATAGCACAAATACACTAACTTTGCCGGACTGTTAACCGACGAGTTATGTCTTTCAAAAGTCTCCAGATTCGCTACCAGACCGCCCGGTCATTGCCTGCTCCCTACGCGTATTTTTATACCCTGACCATCGATAAAATTGCCGGCAACGCCATTCAGGTAGCCATTTCTATTACATACCCTGATCGTGATGATATCGATGATGACGAGTTGATCGCCGAAGGTTATACACGCGACGACGATTATGTCTGGTCGGGACAATTGCCAAGGGCCTGGTGGGAAGCGTTGGCCAATCTGGTCGGTAAAACACGTCTGCAACCAATTGACGAAGACGAACTGGATGAAGACGATGATTTCTGGGAAGTTACGATTGAGACCGATAACGGCAGTAAATCTCAGGGCAAGCCTGCTAAAGCTGACGATTGGCAGTATTTAATGCAGGAACTGATTCAAGCCTCCTACGAAGTTGTTGCCCGTGAGCGTCCTTTTGAACTGTTATTTCTAAGCATTAATGGTCAGCACGGTATTTTAGAAACGCGCTTAACGGCTTCCTTCGCCGAGCGAACAGTTAAGATTACAACCGTCGAAAATCGGCGTGAGCAAACTAAACTGCTTCCCTGGTCGACCTTACAACACGTGATGAATCAAGTGTATAACCATGATTACGACCCGGATGAGGCAGAGCTAAAACGCCCTAGACAGGAAGGCCAATGGCTAAATCTGGGCACCGAGGAATGGTATGAAATAAGCGATTATCGGGCGTTGGTAAAAACACTAAAAGGGTTATAAGCTGGCGCGCGTATTTACTCGTGCCAGATAGAACGCACATTTATGATTGTTAACGGTTCGATCATGGCAATCCTAAAAATCAGCGTTCTATCTTTTTCCAAACTTCCGCCGAAACCATGCCACCTACCTGTATTTGGCGTTCTTTACAAGTTAAGCCTGATTCGGCGAGTTGTTTCTGCCAATCGGCTAAGTGAGTAGTTTGTATCCCCGCCGTGAGTCGAAAGAACTGAATCATTGTCCATAAAAGACCCTTCTGCCACCAGATTTTAGGCTCAACAAAGTCTGTTACGAGCCATACACCACTCGTTTTTAAACCAGCACGAAGTCGAGGCAGAAAAACAGTGTGTAGTGTCTGGTCGGTGAAAAGGTCCAACACGAAAGGAGTAAGAATAACATCAAAGCGTTCATCGGTCATAACGCTCGACTCGTCGCCCACCCGAAACTCCACCGAACCAACCAGTGCTTTCCGCACCAGTCGTTGACTGGCGCGGGCCAGCATACAGGAAGATGTTTCCAGATAGATGACGTGTTTCGGCTGGCATTTCAACAGGATCTGTTCCAACAGCCAACCGGTTCCCCCACCCACAATTAATACTGTGGCATTTGGAGGAATACGCTCTAGAAATATGGTTTGTGCACGCTGCAATCGATGGCCAAATACAACAAAGGCAAGGGCATCGTATACCGGGACAACCCAATTAAAATTACCTCCGGTATACGTTTTTGCCTCCATTTGTTTTATCGCTAACCTGATCACCAAACTGCAAAAAGTCTTTGTACATCGCACACTCCCGAATCATTTCCTGATTAAACATCGTTCGGGAGGGGTTGTTGAAAAATACTTTATAGGCACTGGCGTATTTGGTTTTGCGCAAGGCCAGCATATTCTTCACAAACGTTGAATCGTCCTCAGCTATATACCCATTCCGGATCTGCTCAATGGAACGATTCAATGCAAATGCATTGGCCTCGCACCGGGCAGCCATATAGGCAGAACGATCGATCAGGGCAGGCGTTTTAGCCACTTTTGCCGACTGCTCAAAATACCCTTTAGCATGGGCTGTGGTGTAATAATCGGTATTCAGAAGCTGATCAATGCCTTTTTGCTTTTCAACTGGATTCGTAGGCAGACTATACACTGGCGGTTCGCCCGCGCTCCAGTACGATTTGACCAGCAGCCATGAATTGCCATACCAACTCAAATTCCAGGCACCGCACCCTAACTGGTAGTACAATTCAGCCGCTTTATCGCCGGTAGCGGCCTTGGCTTGTTGCTCTAGCTCGGCCATGCGTTTGGCAAACTCAATGGGCGTGTACGGGTTCGTTTCGTCTTCTTCCGGGAAGTTGACACTCCCATCGGCCGCATGAATAGCAGGCATCTTTATGGCAAACGGATTCGTCTGGAAATAGCTTGTAAAGGCTTCATCTCCCCAGGTCTTAGCGTCTACCTTCGCGAAAGCATCGGCCGCTTTTGCATACTGGTGTTCCATCATCAGTCGTCGGCCAAGTAATAAATTGAGATAGTCATTCGTCAGGCCCGCTAACTTTAGCAGTCGTTTATCGAAATCGGTGGTTGGCTGATTGGCAAAAGCAATTGTTTGTTCGACAGTCATTGCCGATACCGTATCTTCAATGGAATGCGGGTCGTTTGTGCTGGCCAGATAGCTTTCTGTGCCCCCTTGAGTGGTCAGCATTGTCAGTAAATACGCTTTAGCCACACTTGGTCCATCAACATGTGTCGCTTTCGAACGACTACAGCCTGACAACCAGCCACTTTTTGTTTCAGTCTTATGCTGGTATTTATCCGCAAACTGCTTACAAACAGACGTAAACGCGTAGCCAAGCCGGAAGTTATTGGTACTATCAAACTCCTCCAGATAGCCGATCAACTGATTTTCTGCTTCGGGCGTAATTGTTTCCGTTTGGGCAGCCAACAGTAGCATTCGCTGTACGGTAACCTGTTTTTTCAGCGTTGCGTTGGGCATAGGCGATAAAACAGCCTGATCCAGATGCGCCTGAGCGGCTTTATAATCTTTCCCGATGTAATCCAGATAGGCCGCAGCTGTGTACCAGAAAGCCGGATTTCCCAGTGCTTTATTATCCGCCGATTCGAGAGCAAACGATCGAAGTTTTTCAAAATAGGACGGCCCTTCAGCTTTACGTTTGACAAACGCCATTGAGTCGGGCGATGTCATCATGCCATAGTTCATGTACTCATCTTCCGATTGAAAGAAGTAGTACTCATTCCGATTGATTTCCCTGGCCATGACCAACTCGATCAACGGATTTTTCGGAGTTAGGCGAACAATTTCGTTGAGGAATTCCAATGCGTCCTGTCCGGGCTGAATGGCGCAAAGCGCATACACTGCCGCCCGTTCCTGATCCGTTTTTGCGTACTGCAAAGCTCCCTCCCGAAAGCGAATACCATACTTCCGCAAACTGGTTTCGGCAGCTTTCCGGCGGGATGGGCATCGGTCAAATACCAGGGCAAATTCGTAGATGGCCTGCGCGGTATCGCCCAAAGCCAACGTGGCGCCCGCCCGACGACACAAAGCCCAATCACTAATAAACGTGTGCGTAGGCATCGGCTTTACCAATTGATCATACAACTGTTGGGCTTGCTTATAATCTTCGGTTTCACAAGCCAGTTTTACCGCCTGAAACGCATAGCGTTCTTTCAGAAACGCATCGTTCGTGGTTCCGTAAGCCGTTTTAGCTGTATTGAGAAGCTCAGGAAGTTTCGTACTGTCTGTTGATGTAGGGTTCGGGTCCCATGGATTTCCCTGACCATCGTCGGCGGCCCAGGCGAAGTCCAGATACGTGACAGCCGCCGGGTTGGTGCGGGCAAATTTCGCTTTCAGGGCCGCCACAGCCGCAGGATTTTCGCTGTACAACGCCTTGTACATCTGCGTTTCCGACAGACTCTTTCCCGCGTAATTGACCCAGGCGCTGATGTTCTCGTCGATCACCAGACTATCGCTATACTGCTCGCTAATCTCGGCGTCATTATAAAACTGGGGCGTAAAAAAATAGCGACTATCCTCTGGCTTACTATTGGCCGATTCGGGCATAAAAAAGCTCATGAACTCGTTCGGATCGAACGATGGCCCACAGGCAAACCCTAACACGATGGCTACTAACAGAAAAGGTCTACGGAAGCGGCTGAGGCCGAAGGAGGGTTTGAAGCGTTTCACGCGGGTATGTGGCTAAAATGGTCGAGTCGAGATGGTATAAAGCAAATGTAAGTTGTTGGTTAGAAATCTGATCGAGCAAACGGGCTTTTTCGATCAATAGTAATTCGGGTGATACGGCCTCTGCCCGAAACAGATCGTTTCGACGGATAGAGAAACCAAAAGCCGTTGTGTCCCGACTGGCGACAAAGCGCGTGCTGTCTGACTGAGGCATCAGAAAACGACTGTTTATCAGCGCCTTTCGGTCGATAGTAGTCAAAAACGTCAGGAAACGATTGTTGCGGTAAACGACTGTCCAGCGAAACAAGGGCATCACTAAATCGAGTGGCAATGGGTAGTTCGATACATACGACAGGTACTGGTTTGCTACTTCAGAATCGTAAATCGAGTTATGGGTTTCCACCCGTTTCCAGTCGGCTACGTTGTAGAGCATGAGCATACCCCGCGTTACGGGTGGAATCCCCGTCTGATCGGTGTATTTAATCTGATGCAGCCGAATCGTTGCCGAAAGCGGACGATGGAGTTGATTTTTCAGCAAGGTCAACAAGCGAAAATAGCGATCACGCGTACCTGTACTCCAATCGCAGTCAAATTGAACTTCCTGAAAGGACAACCTCTGTTGCTGGCTAATTTTTATGATGGCCTGCGTAATGTGCGTGGCGAGATCAGCCAATGCATTCGGCGACAGGTTTACCAGTGTCCGATTGGTTATAAATACCACTGGTACAATACTCCCAACCGGCTTTTGCCGAAATTGAACAAAGGCTTTAGGCACAGCCTGCCGGGTTCGGGCATCCCAGTCAACATCAAAAAAATGAATATACAGCTTATTGACATTCAGTGCCTTTAGTTGGTCGCGCTCTGAATTCGTCGGATTGTAGGTTACTTTCCAATGATAAAAAGCGGAGATGAGTTCGTGGGGGGCATCCTGGCTCGAGCGATTCGACGATTGGCAGGAGATGACAGTCAGAAGCAGGCCTAAAAAGATAGTAAAATAGCTATGCTCCACTCGTATTCTCATGAACTGAATTGCGACTCTTTATACCTGTTGATTATTGTTGGGGTGCCAAAGCGACATACTAATTTTCCAGCACCAGCTGGGCAAATGTAATTCGGGCATTCTGGTATCTACTAGGTTTATTTAGTGAAGCTGTTTAAACTTTTCTTTAGTAAGTAAAAGTGGAGTCATTTTTTGTCATTCCGACGCCAGGAGGAATCTCAAGCTTGATTAATACGAAACTTGAGATTCCTCCTGACGTCGGAATGACAAAAAAACGATGCAAATTCAATCCAAATAAGAAAGTTTAAACAGCTTCAGTATATGGTCAGTAGGCAGTCAAGCAGATTTGCAGATCATCATTTGCTGCCTTGTGTGACCTCAGCGGGGTCACACAAAATACTTTTCAAATTAATTCTGCTTAATTACGAAATCGCTCTATTTCCAAATGTATTTTTTGTTCTCCCAACCCTTGGAGCAGATCGAAGGTCATTATACCTTCGAAGCCTCATCTGAGTACATCGTCCACACATGAAAAACGTTTCTTTTATCACCCTATTCGTTTTGTCAGTAAGCGCTCAGGCCTTTAGCCAACGGCAGGAGTTAACTATTTCCCCCACCGGTATCTTCTATCCCAGCTATCAGTTGGTGCAGTATGAACGGTACCTTAATACTCGACAGAGTTTAACGATCTCACTGGGCTATAACGGTAACGATACGCAAAAACGAGCTTATGGCCTGATCTCCCCACCCCGCACAGATGTCTTCACCAATACTCGCTTAGCTATTGGTTACCGCTATTATATTCCCGGTTTGGGCATCGGGGACGCTTTAACCTTGTTTAGTTCGGCGCGGATGGTCGTGGACTATTCGAACTTGCAACTTCAACCTGACGCTACCTATCCAATGCCTACGGATTCGCTTCGTGCGGCAGGTTTTTCCTTAGCCCCAGAACTACTATTTGGTGGCAAGGCAACAATCGCGAAGCGAATCACCTTATCGGGAGCCATTGGCGCACAATATCTGGTCAAGCTTTTTTCAACCAACCAGATAACCCACAACCCAGGTTACTGGGATTCCGTTTATTGGAAAAACGATCGGCAAGACTGGCAACAGAAGCGAAATGTCGCTACTCATTTTCGCCAGGGCTGGTTCCCGTCTATACAGTTTACGGTTGGTGTTATTTTAGGGAAACACGCGACTTCAGGTAGTAGTCGTTAGGGTTTCACCTCACCCCCGGCCCCTCTCCTTGAAATAAGGAGAGGGGTGAAAGCAAGCTCCTTACCTCCTTAACAATTGAAAAGGCCTGCTTCCCATAGTTTGCACTATCAAAAGCAGGCCTGCTTTTAACTAACAATTCGCTCTAAATCGTCACAGTCTCCTGGCTCTCGGCGTTTACTGTCACAGGTTTCCCGTGCAACTGGATTGTAATCGATTTTCCCGAAAAATTCTGCACCGTTACGTCTTGTTGCGTAGCCGTTACCTGAATCAATACGCCCCGGAAACGAATCTTGAACGACAGCGATTGCCAGTTATCTGGACAATACGGATTCAAGTTCACCCGATGGTCAGCCCCGTCTTCTTTTTCGATTCTTAATCCACCAAAACCTTTTACAACAGCCAGCCACGTTCCAGCCATTGAGGTAATATGGCAGCCATCTTCGGTATCGTTGTTGTAATCGTCAAGATCGAGTCGGGCCGTACGGAGGTACATTTCGTAAGCTTTTTCTTTCATCCCTAACTTCGACGCCTGAATGGAGTGAACACAGGGTGAAAGAGAAGATTCGTGCACCGTCATGGGTTCATAGAACTCAAAGTTGCGCTGCAATTCTTCCGTAGTAAACTCGTTCTCAAAGAAATACAGTCCCTGTAAGACATCGGCCTGTTTGATAAAGCACGACCGTAAAATCCGGTCCCACGACCAGTTCTGATTGATGGGTCGCTGGCCTTTGGGAATGTCCGACACCGGCATCAGGTCTTTATCCAGGAAACCTTCCTGTTGCAGAAAAACACCCAGTTTCTCATCCTGAGGCAAGTACATCTTATCGATGATTTGCCGGGCGGTAGACAGTTCTTTTTCCTCACGGAAATGAATCCGGTCAATCAGATCGGCATATTTTTCAGCGTCCAGCGCTTTTACTTTACCTACTGCTTCAACGGTGTAACGGAGCGTCCAGGCGGCCAGGTAATTGGTGTACCAGTTATTGTTGACGTTATTCTCATATTCATTCGGACCAGTTACGCCCAGCATCACATACTGCTCTTTTGCCTTCGACCAGTTCACGCGCTGGGTCCAGAAGCGGCTGATGGCAATGAGTACCTCCAGACCATACTCGACCAGATACTGCTCATCGCCGGTATAGCGAACGTAGTCGTAGATGGCATAGGCGATAGCCCCATTCCGGTGGATTTCCTCGAACGTGATTTCCCATTCGTTATGGCATTCTTCGCCGTTCATCGTCACCATCGGGTACAGTGCTGCCCCCGCCCGGAAACCGAGTTTTTGCGCGTTTTCGATGGCCTTACCCAGTTGTTTGTAGCGGTAAACCAGCAGATTTTTGGCTACTTTCTGATCGGCGGTTGAGAGGTAGAACGGCAGGCAATACGCTTCGGTATCCCAATAGGTCGAACCGCCGTATTTTTCACCGGTAAAGCCTTTGGGGCCGATGTTCAAGCGTTCGTCTTCGCCCGTGTAGGTCTGGTTTAGCTGGAAAATATTGAAGCGAATACCCTGTTGGGCCGCAATGTCCCCTTCAATAATAATGTCGTTGGTTTTCCACTTATCGGCCCAGGCTTGTTTTTGCTCGAACAGCATCTTGTCGAAGCCTTTGCGGGTAATCCGCTGGATGTACTGATGAGCCTCCTTGATAATCGTATCCGAGTCGTAATTGAGCGACGACAGGTTCACGGCATACTTGTAAATAACCGTTTCCTGCCCGCTCCGACAATCGAGCGAGATGCGATTGGCTACATACTTTTCGTACTTAATGGGCTGCGACTGAAAGTCCACTTTGGCGCCATCCTGCTCAATTTCCACGCACATGCCAGTAGCAACGTGGAAGCCCGTTTTACGGGTACGCAGTTCAATATAAGCCTCACCATAAGCCGTTTCCTTCCGAACTTCATCCCAAAAGGTTTCATCGTAGTTCGAATCCCGGTTGCGAATGTCGCCATCGATATAGGGTGTAATGGTAATCTTTGCGTCGAAATTCAGGGGTTTGATCGCATACCGAATAGCTCCCGATTCATCATCGACAATGGAGCAAAACCGTTTCGAATTCACCTGTAGCTCTTTACCACTTTTCAGAACAGCCACAAACGAGCGTTCGAGATACCCTTCCTGCATGTTCAGCACGCGCCGAAAGTCACGCACTTCGCAAAGATTCAGATCAAGGGTTTCGTATTCGATGTCGATATCGATACCGATCCAGTTAGCAGCATTCAGTACTTTAGCGAAGTATTCGGGGTATCCATTTTTCCACCAGCCAACGCGGGTTTTGTCGGGATAGTACACCCCGGCCACATAATTCCCCTGTAAGGTTTTTCCGGTAAATTTTTCTTCAAACGAACCGCGTCCGCCCAATCGGCCATTGCCGAGCGACATCACGCTTTCAGTAATTTCATTAAAGTCACGGTGAAATCCCTCTTCAACGATGTTCCAGGGATCTTGTTTAATATAATGTTTCATCACAGGTTATTAGTCGTAATCGTAAAAGTAGCCATTTCCGCCTTTACACGCATGGCCTGATTTATATGTCGTTCGGTGTGGGCAACCAACATCAGGAAAGCATCGCCTAATCTAATTTTCAACCAGTTACCAAACAACGTCATCACTTTATCCTGATTCCAATCCAGATAAACGGCTTTATCCAACAGGGTATGAAGGGTTGTTTGCAAGTCCAGAAACTGGCCCATTACATCGGCGGGCACTAACTCAGTGGCTGGGCGAGGACGAACTAGCCCAGGAGCGGGTAATTTCAGTTTCACCTGAGGGTCAACGGCATACATCATTGCCTTTCCTACCCAGTCGCTTTCGAACATCTGGTCGGCTGGGTTCGTTTGTACTAGGCCCACCTTATCGACTTTGTGTTGAATATTTCGGATGTAAAATCGTTCAGCCAGATTCAGGTGCTGCAAACATTCGATAATACTCCAGCGGTTAGGAGCCGGTTTCCAACGCAATTGCGCATCGGTCAAGGGCGCAAACTCCGTTTTCACGGTTTCCAGAACTCTTAAAAGGCGTGCTTGCAGGTCGTGAGCAGTATCGAGTTTTTGCATGAGGCAATGTAATTGGACACAGGAAATAGTTACCTAACTACACGTTTGGTGCTACAGAATTGGAAAGCGGTGCCTGTATAGGCACCGCTTTTTTGTGCATTTGCAAAATAAAAAACTGTTAGTCAAGCAATTAGTTATTATAGGCTGTCGATACGGTATCGCCCCCTTCTCCGGTCCAGTTCGTATGGAAGAACTGACCACGTGGCTTATCGATCCGCTCGTAGGTATGAGCCCCAAAATAGTCGCGTTGCGCCTGTAGTAAGTTGGCAGGCAGCCATTCGCTCCGGAAACCATCGAAATAGCAAAGTGCCGATGTAAGCGCAGGCGCCGGAATGCCATTAATTAAGGCCGCAGCACACACCCGTCGCCATCCGGCTTGAGCTGATTCTACTTTTTGCTTGAAGAAATCATCCAATAATAGATGCGGGAGAGCAGGGTTTTTATCGAACGCCTTTTTGATGTCGCCGAGGAACGCGGAACGGATAATACAGCCACCACGCCACATCAGCGCAATATCACCATAGTTAAGCTGCCAGCCATAGTCTTTGGCCGCTGCCATAAATAGATTGTATCCCTGGGCGTACGAAATGATTTTAGCGCCATAAAGAGCCATTTTCAAATCGTCCAGCAGTTGCGCTTTATCGCCAGTAAATTCGGGCTTGGGTCCTTGAATCACTTTCGATGCATCGACCCGCATATCTTTTTGGGCTGATAGGAAACGGGCGAAAACCGACTCACCAATCAGTGTTAATGGGATACCTAGATCAAGGGCAGCCGTTCCAGTCCATTTCCCGGTACCTTTTTGACCGGCGGTGTCCAGAATTTTATCGACCATCGGTGTACCATCTTCATCTTTGTACGCCATGATGTCGGCCGTAATTTCAATCAGATACGAGTCCAGCTCTTCGGTATTCCACTTTTTGAATACCTCGTGCATCTCATCGGCACTCATACCCAGCAGATCGCGCATGACCTGATAAGCCTCGCCAATAATCTGCATGTCGCCATACTCGATTCCGTTATGCACCATTTTCACAAAGTGTCCGGCACCGTCGCTACCGACCCAGTCGCAGCAAGGTGTACCGTCGTCCACTTTTGCCGCGATGGACTGAAAAATACCTTTTACGGCTGGCCAGGCTTCAACGCTACCACCGGGCATCATAGAAGGGCCGTGTAGCGCTCCAATTTCGCCACCCGAAACGCCCGTTCCGATATACAGAAATCCTTTGCTTTCTACATACTTGGTTCGGCGAATGGTATCCGGGAAATAGGAGTTACCGCCATCAATGATAATGTCGCCCGGTTCCAGATGTGGAATGATTTGTTCAATAAAATCATCCACGGCCTGACCCGCTTTTACCAGCATCATCACCTTTCGGGGTCTTTCTAACGAAGCGACCAGCTCTTCAATAGAGTGAGCACCGATGAAGTTTTTCCCGGCTCCTCTTCCGTTAATAAAATGGTCAACCTTCTCAACGGTTCGATTGAATACGGCTACGGTAAATCCTTTGCTTTCCATGTTAAGCACCAGATTTTCACCCATTACGGCTAGACCAATTAAGCCGATATCTGCGGACTTTGTCATTACGATTTACTTTATTGAAATAGACTATAGATAAAATATGTGTTGGACTTAAACACCGTATTGCTGCTGTTCCTACTCATGTCAATGGCTGAGTATTTTTATCATGAACCCAGAGTCGGTGAGATTTCCTGCGATATTACAGTTTATTGCGACTGCATTTGCGCTTGTTGAAACATTTCGACATCACGCTTAGAGTCGAGATCGATGCTTCCGGCTTCAAAAAGTACTTCTAGGCAATCATTTTTATGTTTGCCGATCACCCATTTTACGCCTTTATCGCCCTCTAAAGCAAGCAGTTCTGGAATATAATCCCGATCAAACAGAGCCGGTACGCTCAGTTGGGTGTCGTATCGACAGGCAACAATACCTTTATCATTTTCCCGACGAACCTCCAGCATATGCAGCAGCAACCCGAGCGATACCAGGGGTTGATCGGTATGTAAAACCAGTACGGCTTCGATGTCTTTGTGCGTAATATAGAGCGCGGCCAACCCTGTTTTCAGGGATGAAGCCTGTCCGGTTGGCCAGTTCGCGTTATCGACCAGGGTGACTGGTAAGCCTGTCAGTTCGGGCACAATACGGGCACGGTTTGCCCCCAATACCACAACCACTGGGCCGCGCTGTAAAGCCAGCGCCTGTTCAGTTATCCGACGAATAAGTGATTGACCTTTGTAGGTCAGCAACTGTTTGGGTTCACCACCCATCCGCGATGAATCCCCAGCCGCTAATATGATTGTTCCAATTTTCAAGTGAACTCGTTTTTGTTTGATGAAAGGTAACAAATAAAGAGTGAAAGAATGAATGAGTGAAAGAGCGAAATGCTGGCGCAGACTATTTTTCGCTCTTTCACTCATTCATTCTTTCACTCTTTAACTTCACTCTTTCGCTCTTTAAACACCTCCGCCGGATACCCTACTTCTACTAGTGATAAACCCTCTGCGGGGGCGGCTCGCCCGGCTTTTCGGCGATCTCTTGACAGAATTATTTGTTCAAATTCATTTATCGTCAATCGCCCCTGCCCCACTGCCAGCAATGTTCCGACGATGGCCCGCACCATGCCGTGTAGAAACCGGTTCGCCTTGATATGAAAAACTAAATCACCGTTTGGCTTCTCTTCCCAATACGCCCATTCAATCTGGCAATTAAACGTCTTGACGTCAGTCTTCACCTTACTAAAACACTCGAAATCAATATGATTCAATAAGATCGATGCAGCGTCGTTCATCGCTTTCACATTCAATGGCAACGTAAACACATACACCAATCCATCCCGAAACGGGTCTTTCCGACGGCTGATCTGGTATTGGTAATAGCGAGATGTAGCAGTGTAACGGGCGTGGTCGTCAGCTCTGACGGGGAAGCAATCGTAAACGGCAATATCTGGCGGAATTAAACTATTCAAAGAGCGAAGCAAATGCCCTGGTAAGGCGGTATCTACCTCAAAATGAGCAAATTGTTGCCCTGCGTGAACACCCGCATCTGTTCGGCCACTACCCACAATCGAAATGGGTTGTCGAAGCACTGTGGTCAGAGCCGTCTCCAGAACTTCCTGTACACTCAGCCCATTGGGTTGCCGCTGCCAGCCATGATAATTAGTGCCCCGATAGGCCAATTGAAGAAAATAACGCATAACACCGACAAAGGTAAGCGTTGGCGGGAGAAGTTTTTCTGACAGGATTTACACGATTGACAGGATTACTAATGCGGGTAAAATCTTGTCAATCCTGCAAATCCTGTCAGAAAAAACCATTAAAGACGCTCTACCTCAAAACGAAGTTCATCGACCAGTTGTCGTAAGCGCTCTGTATTGGGGGCTGGTGGAGGAAGTTGCTGGCTGACAAACGCGCAGATTTCCCAGACTTCCAGCACATCTTTTAAAGCTATTTCACGGTTAGGAATATCGGCTCGATCGGCAGTTAGCAACAGCGAACCCTTCACCTTCACCTGATTATATACTCGCCGACAGGAAATACCTGACCCCGTAGGTTGCTGATGCATAAGCAGGACGTATAATTTTCCATCGGCAATATCGAACCAGTTCCGAATGAATTTCCCAACCAGCAAGGCCCCCGGAAACGTAAAGTCATCGCCTGCTTCAAAAGCCCGATAATGCCCCTCAGGTAATGTAGGTAACTGCATGGCTGGCAGTCGATGCAAAAAATCGGCCTGTTGAAAACGTTGGCCGTATTCGGCAAACTGACGTTGCATCACCACCGGAATTGTGGGAGCAATTGCCTGCGCCGACGAAGTTGAGTAGGCTGAAACCGACGTTCCTTCATACACATTATTGAACGTCAATGACTCCGACTGGCGGGAAGGCGAGGCAGGTCGAACAGGTTCAGGTCGGGGTTGGGGGTCTGTTTGTGGAGCAAATAATCGATCGACCGCAGATGGAGCAGGACGATCGGGCTGCCGATTATCCTGCTGAGGCTGAAACGTCGATGGCGAAACTCCAGCACCGGGTCGCACAGGCGACGTAATGACGGGCGGAGTGGGTGCATCCTGTGCCCGACGTGGCTCTTCCTGCGTTTTGTAATATTTGTTCAGTACCGACGATAGTGGTTGTGGCTCTGGCGTTGGGGGCGCAGGCTGCGCGAAAATATCCGGGAAATCAGGATGCTGAAACGGGTCGTCATCGTCGGCTAATTTCCCATCTGATCGAATGATAGACCCATTTTCACTCCCCCGATCATTCCGGTGAGCGTATACGTCGGTGTTTTTTTGGCCAAGAGGAATACTAAGATTCGGCGTTTCGCGAAGTTTCCGTAAATCCTGCCGGGTTAGCAGTTCGACGGTTGTATTGAACGCTTTGGCAATAGTTTGTATATTTTGCTGATTTGGGTTGGCACGGCCCTCCTCATAAGCCCCTAATAAGGAGCGCTTTATATTTATTTTTCGAGAAAATTGCTCCTGCGTCAAACCATTCAGTTTGCGCAGATAGCGGATGTTGTCACTAACGAGCGTCATCCAATTCGGGGTGCTAAAGTTTCAGCTAAGATAAACGATTCATGTTTTAAATCCATATCGCCTTCTTTTTTGTATTTTTAGCGTATTCTTTAAAAATGTTTCAAGTTTAAAGGTCAACATTTTATCGGTCGCCGGTACAGCTCCGATTTGAATTTTGACCAGAAAACAAAGAACATTGACCTTGAAACCGCATGATTTCCGTACAACATAAAACTGATTTTAAGGCGGCTTTCGCTGCGCAACGACGGTATGCTCCTCAAATGGCATTGACAACCGTAAATGAGCGTCTTGACCGTATTCAAAAGCTCCAAACCTGGCTTATCACCCACGAATCAGCGATTCAACAAGCCCTCTACGATGATCTGCGCAAGCCAGCCGCCGAGGCCATGCTGACCGACTTAATGTCGTTATATGGCGAAATCAAACACACGATCCGCCACCTAAAGCAGTGGATGAAGCCGAAATCATTGCCCACTACATTGCCACTTATTGGCACCAGCAGTTATATTCGGTACGAGCCCAAAGGGAACGTACTGATTATTTCGCCCTGGAACTACCCAATTGCGCTTACCCTCCGTCCGTTGGTATCGGCCATAGCAGCCGGGAATGTCGCGATCCTCAAACCTTCGGAACTAACTCCGCATACATCCGCCTTGCTGAAGCGGATGATAACTGAACTGTTTCCGCCCGAAGAAGTGATTGTTTTTGAGGGCGACGCCGATGTATCGCAAGCGCTCCTCGAACTTCCTTTCAATCACATTTTTTTTACCGGAAGTCCGGCTATTGGGCGAGTGGTTATGACGGCAGCGTCCAAGCACCTAGCCTCGGTAACGCTCGAATTAGGGGGAAAATCGCCCGCCATTGTGGATGAATCGGCCAATATTCAGCAGGCAGCGGCTCAACTGGTCTGGGCTAAATGCATCAACTGCGGACAGACCTGCATTGCTCCAGATTACGTTCTTATCCATCAGTCGGTTAAACAGCCTTTTATGGAAGCTTTACGTGAGCGATTAGAGGCTATGTACAGCTCTAATGGGCAGCCCGTTGAAACGTCCGACAGTTATGCCCGCATCATAAACAACCGGCACTTTGGACGACTTCGCGATCTGGTCGATGATGCCGTTACCAAAGGCGCGAAGGTTGTTCTGGGTGGCAAGATGAACCCCGATCAGAACTTCATTGAGCCAACCGTTCTGGAAAACGTGACCGATGCCATGCAGGTGATGCAGGATGAAATTTTCGGTCCGATACTCCCCGTTTTAACCTACTCAACCCTCGACGAAGCCTTACGAATCGTGAATCAGCGCGAAAAGCCACTGGCGCTCTATATCCATAGCCGCAACCGTCAGAATACAAATTATATTCTGGATCATACATCAGCGGGGGATACAGTTGTGAACGAGACGATGCTCCAATTCGTCAACGCTGAGCTTCCCTTTGGGGGCATTAACAACAGTGGCGTGGGCAAGTCGAACGGCTTCTTTAGCTTTCAGGAATTTTCCAATCAACGAGGAGTCATGAAACGCGATTTCGGGACTATGAAATTCATTTATCCCCCTTATACCAATACGGTCAAGAAGCTCATTCAATACATTCTGAAGTTTTTATAATCTTTGTAAAAACGGCGAAAAAACATCGACCAATGACTGTCCCAAGTCGTCGACTGCTTTTTACACGTCAATTTGTTCTTTGATCAACGGTCAATTTGCCTCCGGAACGAGCGCACTCTAACCCTATATAATTGACTATCAGCAAGTCGTCGATCAACGGGATTTTTCGTAGTATTACGAATCGACGATTTTATACCTGCTTTCGGGCTGGCAAAATCATCTTCTGGGGCTTTATAAGGCCCATTTTTAGCCGTAAATTCACGGCTTCTAATCGTACCTGAGCGGAATTGAAATCTCCTCTTCCGACAATCATGGTCGCAATGCGGCCCAGCTTCTAATCGTACCTGAGCGGAATTGAAATTGATCCTGACTCGACCAGGTAACAAACGCCGGATTGCTTCTAATCGTACCTGAGCGGAATTGAAATCGTGCTGAACCAGGCCATAGGCTTTTTTTCGGTCATCTTCTAATCGTACCTGAGCGGAATTGAAATATTAGCACAAGTGAAGAGCCGCCAGTAAGGCGAATTTCTTCTAATCGTACCTGAGCGGAATTGAAATTACCTTCCGATTCATTTTAATATCTCCCTTTCCAACTTCTAATCGTACCTGAGCGGAATTGAAATTTCTAACTATGAAAAGACAACTCGAATTTAAAGACCTTCTAATCGTACCTGAGCGGAATTGAAATACCGTTGAGGGCTTCTTGCCTTTTGGTAATAGGGACTTCTAATCGTACCTGAGCGGAATTGAAATAAATCACTTTTTGATTCATTTGAATTGATACGACAATCTTCTAATCGTACCTGAGCGGAATTGAAATCCCGGTCATGATCTTGATTTGTGCCACGTGTTCAGCCTTCTAATCGTACCTGAGCGGAATTGAAATGCAGCAGTAGCCGATGTAGACGCTTGCCCCTGCTTCCTTCTAATCGTACCTGAGCGGAATTGAAATTCGTCACAAAAAAGCCTCGCGCTCCCCGACCACAACCTTCTAATCGTACCTGAGCGGAATTGAAATTCAGCAAAGCGGAACGCTATCAGACCTGATGCTATCTTCTAATCGTACCTGAGCGGAATTGAAATGACGACGACGGTTACGATTTGGGTCAACAAGTCCGGCTTCTAATCGTACCTGAGCGGAATTGAAGTGAAACGATGCTGGAGGTATTTCTTCGACAAAAGTGCTTCTAATCGTATCTGAGCAGAAATAAAATCAACTAAAAAGTGAAAAATTTTTTCACTTTTAGTCTCCCAATCGTACCCATTAGGAATTGAAAAATCAGGGCAAGCACATACGCTGGGGCGTTTTTTCGTTAAAACTGCGTACATTGATACCGCATGTTACGAAGACTCGTCCTTACGCTCCAGCTCCTGTTCGTAGCCCTGATCGCCACGGCACAAACACTCCCGATTCTCGATCAAAATCCGGCTAGCCTTCGCTGGTATCGGATTACAACGCCCCACTTCCGGGTACTCTATCCGTCTGGTATTGACTCGACTGCCCAGCGAACAGCGAACCGACTCGAAAGTCTGTATGAGCCTGCTAGTGCCTCCCTGGAAAAGCAGCCTCGGCGTATTTCGGTTCTGCTTCAAAATCAGACGACGAATAGTAACGGTTTTGTTACATTGTTTCCAAGGCGATCTGAGTTTTTTGCCGTGCCCCCACAAGACCCCGGTTTGTTGGGCACATTTAACTGGCTCGATCTGCTGGCTGTACACGAGTATCGACACGTTGTTCAAAATGATAAAGCCTTACAGGGTTATGGACGGGTTCTTTATTCATTATTAGGAAATCCAGGCCTGTTCTTCCCGTTATTGACCGTGCCCGACTGGTTTGCCGAAGGCGATGCCGTCAGTAACGAAACCCTCCTGAGCAATAGCGGTCGCGGACGAATTCCGAATTTTGATTTGGGTATGCGCGCTAATCTGCTCGCTGGAAAGCCATTCGATTACCCGAAAGCAGTGGCCGGTTCATACCGCGACAATGTACCAAATCATTACGTACTGGGGTATTTTATGACTACGTACCTCAAACGTACCTATGGTCCTGACGTCTGGAGTCGTGTTCTGAACCGCAATTACCGACGATGGCCACTACCGTTTGCGTTTTCGGCTAGTATCAAAGACGAAACCAAGTTGCGAACGGAAGATCTGTACCAGAAAACAATGGCCGATCTGACCGAAATCTGGAAGAAACAACAGGAAGCGCTGACCATTACACCGACCCAAAGCTTTCGGGTTAGTGTCGAGAAACAACCGTCATCTAAATCGAATTCACGACCCGTTTTCACCAATTATCAGCATCCGCAATTCCTGACCGATTCGACCGTTTTAGCCGTAAAAAGTGGGTTGGGGGATACGCCCCGGCTGGTTATTTTGTCAAAAAATAAGCCGGAGAAGGTCATTCAGGTGCAAGGCTTCCCGAATGACCCTGACTTATTATCAGCCACAGCCACCAAAGCCTGCTGGGTTGAGTTTGGCTATGATCCACGCTGGAGCCAACGCGTTTATTCGAACATCCGGCTGCTCGATCTTAAAACCAGAAAACTGACTCGCCTGTCGCACCGAGCACGCTATATGGTGGCCACTCTCTCACCCGACAACACAAAACTAGCAGTTGTTGAGAGTACCGATCAATACAAAACCCGACTACTGGTACTCGATGCCAAAACGGGCAAGTTGCTGAAGCAAATCTCGAATCCAGATAATGCTTTTTTCCAACACCCACGCTGGCAGGCCGACAACCGGACATTGGTGACGATTGCCCTTAAAAATAGCCAGAAAACTATACAGACTATTGATACTGAAACCAATACAAAGACCGACTTACTGCCACCAGTGAACGAAAACATCAGCCATCCGCAACCGTGGGGCAAGTATGTGCTTTACAATTCCCCTCGATCAGGTATCGACAATTTGTATGCAGTTGATATCAGCTCAAAGCAGGTATTCCAGGTTACGTCGCGGCCATTGGCGGCTTATCATGCTGCCGTATCGCCATCGGGAACCCGGCTCGCGTTCGAAGATTTTGCCGCTACGGGCTATCGCATTGCCGATATGCCCCTTGATCCGACCACCTGGAAAGCTGTAAGTGAGCCGGTTCAGGAGCAAACCATCCGTTATTTTGGCTCATTGCCCAAACAGGAACCGGGAGCTGCATTGGGACGTCGTATTCTCAGCGATTCGAGTACTAATTCGATCTCCTATAAACCGTCTCGCTTTAATCGGCTGGCTCATGCGCTTAATATTTATAGCTGGGGGCCTACCCTTTCCAGTACAGGGCAGGCGTTGTCTGTTGGCTTAAGTTCGCAGGATTTGCTGAGTACAACACAGATTGGCGTGGGTTATACCTATAATCAGTCTGAACGGGCTGGTAATTTTTATGCTCTCCTGAGCTATCAGGGACTTTACCCCATTATTGATGTAAGTTTTCAACGAGGTACCCGCAGTACATCGCTTTATATTGACAGAACCTATCCGCTCGACAGCCTGCGGACTGATCGCTGGCAATACAATCAGCTAACCGCTGGCTTTCGCCTGCCCCTGCAATTCACCAATTCGAAATACGTCCAAAGTGCCAGCCTATCAGCCTATTATAACTACTTACAGGTGTCTGGCTATGATTTACCTTATCGTTATCCATCAGAAGTCGGGGGAGCCGGATCGCTGAGCGCCTTAACGTATGGGTTCAGTTATTCACACCTTCTTCGCCAAAGCAAGCGTGATGTGGCTCCGCGTTGGGGACAAACCGTTTCTGTAAACTACCGCACAACACCTTTTGGCGGTAAGCTAACGGCAGAACAGTTGGGTATTCAGGGGAATCTGTATTTCCCTGGCCTACTTGATCATCACTCCTTACGATTCAGAGCAGGTTACCAGCTACAGGCACAGGGAACGTATGTGTTTAACGCGCTGGTTTTCTTCCCGCGTGGACAGGGTTACGTATCAGACGACCAGATTAAGGCTGGCAGCGTAGAGTATCGGCTTCCCGTTGCCGATATGCATTGGTCATTAGGAAGATGGCTGTATGTACAGCGTATCAAGGCAGGAGGCTTTTATGACATGACTCAGGGCCAGAGTAGCGTAGAAGTACGGGATGTGTACGGCCGTTTGCGTGGCTACGAGATTGAACATCATGACTATCAGACAACGGGCCTCGACGTGTCCTTTGTCTTTAACGCCCTTCGCCTACGTACGCCCTTCGAAGCCGGTTTCCGAACCATCTACAACGTAACCTCAGGCCAATGGCTCGTTCAGCCGTTAGTCATTGACATCGGTTTTTAAAAAGGTAAAAAGGAGGAGGGGGAAGAAAGGGAGAAAAGGTGTTGCTTTCGCGTCAGCTCCTTTGTCCCTCTCTTCCCCCTCCTCCTTTTTACCCTTTATAAAACACCCATTTCGCTAGTTCGCGGAAGGAGGTTTTCTTGCCGTACATCAGAATACCGACGCGATAGATTCGGGCCGCGATCCAGGTTGTGCCCATGAAGCCTAATACGAGTAAGACCATCGACAGTATTACCTCCCAGACGGGTACACCGAATGGAATCCGAACCATCATAACTACGGGCGATGTAAAGGGAATGATAGATGTCCAGAAAGCCAGGGGGCCATCGGGGTCCTTAACGGCAATTTGCGCAAAAGCGATGGCTGCAATAATGGGCATCATGATCGGAAACATAAACTGCTGTGTCTCGGTCTCACTATCGACAGCAGCCCCAACTGCACCAAATAAGGCACTATACAGCAAATACCCACCTAAGAAATAGAACAGGAAACAGCCAATAATCAACGGCAGATTCAGAGTTTCAATGGCTGCCATCACGTCGGCAACGGGATTTTTAGCCGTCGACATTTTCTGCTGAACATCCTGCCCACCCGGCATTCCATTCATGCGAGTGGTCACGGCCGATTTTGCCGTTTCCTTCTGCCCCATGATGCTTGAACCCACGGTCATTAGGCCTACCGTCAGAACAATCCAGAGCATAAACTGTGTCAATCCAACGAGCGCTACCCCAATGATTTTACCAAGCATCAACTGAAATGGCTTCACCGATGAGATGATTACCTCAACAATCCGGCTGGTTTTTTCTTCCATTACTCCACGCATGACCTGGGTCCCATAAATCAGCACGGAAATGTAGATGAGCAATGCGCAAAAGCCGCTGATAATGGTTGTGGCAATACCATTACTATTCTTCTCTCCGGCATCGCTCAGACTGATCGTTTGAGCATCTACATTGACTTTGGCATCCTGAATAATTTTCTGCGTGATGCCCGCCTGCTCCAGTTTCTGGTTCTCGATTTCCTTCCCGATAGATCGCTCTATATTACTTTGCAGAGAAAGACTAACGCTTTTTTCGGCAAAGATCTGTACCGTTTTCGGGTACTCAATTACGTCTTTCGGAATAAAGACCAGTGCATCGTAGCCTTGCTTCACGAAGGTTTTTTTAGCCGCCGGAAGCGACTCCTTCAGATAGGCAAAATTCGTTTCGTCGTCGTTTTTAAACTTGCCCGAAAACCGGCCACTTTCATCGACTACAGCAATTTTTTTCTGGTTAATGGAGCTAACGGCTGCCCAGCCAATAATGGCATAAAAACCAAAAATGAGCACTGGTCCCAGAATCGTCATGACAATGAACGACTTCTTACGCACCCGAACCAGGTATTCTCGTTTGATAATCAGGAAAATTGTGTTCACGTATTGATTTACGATTTACGTTGGACGATTTACGATGTTTTAATTACTCTGATTTAGAATTCGATGTACGGCTATTGATAAAATCGTACATCGTAATTCGTAAATCGTACTTCTAGTCGTTGGTTTCGCCAACGGTCTGAATGAAAATGTCGTTAATACTGGGGATATTTTCGCCAAACGATCGGACGGTAACCTGATCGAGCAGGTGACGGATCAGTTCATTGACAGCCGTATCGGGAGGAATTTTAATGTCGGACCGTAAAAAGCCATCTTCGGTTTGCCGAGAGGATAACACCTCGAAGACCGTTGGCAGATTTTCCAGTGTCCCCTGGTATTCGACGTGGTAGGTGTGCGTCTTGAACTGCTCCTTAATAGCCCGTTTGGGCCCATCGAGAACTTTGTGTGACCGGTTGATCAGCGCAATGTGATCACAAAGTTCCTCTACCGATTCCATCCGGTGCGTCGAGAAGATGATCGTCTTCCCTTTGTCACGCAATTCTAGAATCTCGTCTTTAATCAAATTTGCATTGATGGGGTCGAAACCCGAAAACGGTTCGTCGAGAATAATCAGGTCTGGTTCGTGCATAACCGTTGCCACAAACTGCACCTTCTGTTGCATCCCTTTCGACAGGTCCTGAATCTGTTTATTCCACCAGGTTTTGATGTCGAACTTGATGAACCACGTTTTCAGTTTGTCCATCGCCTGTTTCTCCGAAAGCCCTTTGAGTTGCGCCAGATACAGCAGTTGTTCACCCACCTTCATCTTTTTGTAGAGCCCCCGCTCTTCGGGCAGGTAGCCAATTCGTTTGATGTGGTTGGGATTTAAGTGTTCTCCATCCAGGATCACTTCGCCCGAATCGGGGGCCGTAATCTGGTTAATAATCCGAATAAGGGAGGTTTTACCCGCTCCATTAGGGCCGAGTAATCCAAAAATACAGCCCTTGGGTACCGATAAGCTGACGTCGTCTAAAGCCCGATGTTCAGCATACTGCTTTACAATGTGATAGGTTTCGAGAATGTTCATTTAGTTTAGGGAAGAACGAATGGTTTTGTTTCGTGGGCTCAAGCTACAAACTTAGACGGTTTCACAACAATCATTTTACGGATGAACTGCCAAACGGCTATACAGACGGTCATAAAAAAGGCCGCAACCCGAAGGATTGCGGCCTTTTAATCAAATTAGTTGTCGTTAAACTTTCACAACAATCGTTTTCGCCCATTTATCGCCGAAGCGTTTGCCTTCATCGCTAAACACCATAAGCGCATCGATAAAGCCAAAGAACGGAATTAACAGGGAAACCTGCCGAGTGATCGATGTTCCATAATCGCCAACCAGGCTAGCGCCCGTATCTTCTTTAATGGCTTTGATACCCATTAGTTTTTTCCCGACACTCTGCCCGCCCAAAAAGCCTCCTGTTTCGGGTAGTGCATCTTTAGTGAGCAGATAAGCGATTGCAATAGCATAACCAACCATGCCCAGCTTGTAGGATACGATAATTAATATCCAGCAAGGTATGTAGGCGATAATACTGTCGATAAACGCGGCAATGAACCGCTGTACAGGCGTAGCCTTGGTATAGGTACTGAGTGGGGTGTAAGAGGGCTGCACAAACTTAGGGGTTTAGGTGAAACAATATGTCTAGCAATTGCTTCTCTAACCTACGAAATGAACGGAGAATACCCATGCATTCCTCCCTAAACGGCAAATCCATTTATCAAGCGGTAACTTCGTCAGTTTCAATGGGCTGCGTCCTGAATTCTCCCTCCCACTTCGAGATAACACAGGTTGCTACCGCATTACCCGCTACACTGGTAGCCGAACGTCCCATATCAAGTACCTGATCAATTCCAAGCAAGAGAGCGAGCCCTTCAATAGGCAAATTGAACAGCGACATAGTTCCAGCAATAACCACCAGAGAAGCTCTGGGCACACCGGCAATCCCTTTGGAGGTGATCATCAGGGTCAACATCATGGTAATCTGTTGCTCAAGACTCAGCGGCACGTGATACGCCTGCGCAATGAAAGCCGTAGCAAAGGTCATGTACAGCATCGACCCATCGAGGTTAAAGGAATAACCCAAGGGTAAAACGAACGAAATAATCCGCTCTGAGCAACCAAATCGGCGTAAGGCTTCAATCGTTTGCGGAAACGAAGCTTCTGAACTAGCCGTACTGAATGACAAAATAACGGCGGAGCGAATTTCTTTTAATAAAGCGACATAAGGAATACGTACTACCACGCAAATAGCCGCCAGAACAACGAAAATAAAGAACAGTAACCCGCCGAAAAAGCATAAAATCAGGTACACATAGCCCGACAAAATGCCCAATCCCTGCTTAGCCACAACGGCTGCGATAGCGCCCAATACGCCAAATGGGGCAAACGCCATCACGTAACTCGTGATTTTGAACATGATGTGCGAAAGAGCATCGAGCGCTTTGATCATAATTTTCCCCTGCGCACCAACGGAACCAACCGCAATACCAAAAAAGATACTGAATACCACAATCTGAAGAATTTCGTTGGTAGCCAGTGCTTCTATAAAACTCGTCGGAACAATGTGGGTAATGAAATTCTCAAACGTTAGTTTCTGCACTTCAACTCCCGTGTCGGTGCCTTTGGCGGGAAGTGGCAGATTCATCACTTCGCCCGGTTTCAAAATATTGACAACCAGCAAGCCAACAACCAGCGATAGAATGGTGGCAAAGTAAAAATAAGCCAAGGTTTTCAGGCCAATTCGCCCAACAGTTCCGAAATCGCCAAGTTTGGCAATACCCACCACCAGGGTGGCAAATACAAGAGGCCCAATAATCATTTTAATGAGCCGTAAAAAAATCTTGGACAGAATATTCAGGTCACTACCCGAAAAGCCTGAGCCGGTATCTGGGAAAAAATAGCCAATGGCAATACCGAGCACCATGCCCAGGAAGATTCGTGTTGTGAGATTGGGGAGTTTCATGAAGCGTGATTAAAGGAATCTTAGTCTAACAAATGTATAAGAATCCGTGAAATCCCGAAAATACACATCCATTGGTTACAAAGCCAGCGTAAACTAAAATTTGCCCGTTTAGTTATAAAGGTGACGGGAATAACCGCCTTTTTTTTGCATGTTCAGTTTCCCTGTCGTATTTATGCGACTAAATCAGTGGACTAAATAAACAAAGTCTATTACATCATAAACGACCAAATATTCTACGATAAATAGGTTTTCGGCATACAAATTGAAACCACATGACCGGATATAGTAGATAATTGGTAAGCAAAAAAGGGGTTCGGAAGGTTATATCATCGATAATAACGGTATGTTCCTGACCAGTTAGGGCATCAACAAACCGGCGAAGTCCATGCCGGTGATGCCAATAACTCAGGAAAAACGGAAGCTTAGTACCCTGATCAATAAAGTAAATTTCTTCTGTCCCCGTTTGTTGATCAACAATCTGACTGATCCAATCCTGGCGAAACAGGAAAAAGTTTAGCTGTAAATGAACAACATCACCCGTTAAACACCCGTCAAAGCGTACTACGTTTACGGGTGGAAATACTGGAGTAAGCTGTTCAAACAGACTCCGGTTAAAGCCAGCCCAGGTTTCTGATAAGGATTGATCAACCCGGGTTTCAAAAAAAATATGCATAAGAAGGGCACGAGTTGTGGAGCGAAAAGCAAAAGAATCTAGTTACAGGAAACAAAATACTGCTATATTCAAGTTGCCGAAAGCAACTAAAGGTAGCTATTTGCTTCATTATTTGTGGCCTAACCCAAGCCCTTCTGGGCAAAATCATGATCAGTGTATGCCCCGACCTACCCGTTGGTTCGTTTGTTGGCTGATTATAGGACTGCTCGGATCGTCGAAGCTGATACATGCCGCTACCCCAGAACCAGAGTACCTTACGGTACGAAATGGGTTGCCCCAGGGGTTCATTAACTCCATTATTCAGGACCATCGTGGGTTTATCTGGATGGCTACACGTGACGGACTTTGCCGTTATGACGGGCTTCGGTTCCACATTTACACCCACGATCCGCAGCAGTCCCAATCGTTATCCTTCAGTAGTATCTATGAAATCCAGGAAGACCGAAACGGAAAACTTTGGATTCGTACAGAGAATAATCACATCGATTGTTTCGATCCAGTTACCGAACGATCGAACCGAATTTCAAACTCTCCCGCTTTTAAACAGGCTCTTGGTCGCGATCAGCTCATCGGTATCCAACCCGATCAGGCCGGAAACGTTTGGGTAGCCACATACACCAACGGCTTTTTTCGGCTTAATGCCAATGGCACCGTATCTCACCGACAATGGGCTACCCAAAATGATTCTACGTATCAGGTCATTCACGCCCTTTTAGTCGATCGTCATGGTTATCCGTGGCTGGCCACTCAGGATGGATTGGCACGCTACAATCCATCATCTAAGAAACTGGATAGTTATCTGGAAGCCCAGGGGCTACCCCAAAATGAAGTTTATAGGCTCCACGAACGCAAAAATGGACAGCTGATGCTGGGTTTCCCCGGTCAGTTTGCCCTCTTCGACCCTAGTACCGGACGTGTTCAAAAAGTAGTGCCGCTCCCTAATGACCCAAACCTTCCTTTATTTGCGATAGATCCTCAGGGAATCGACTACGTAAATCAAAATCGATATACCGATCAGGGGGGCCTTATTTCTTTATGGCCCGATCGAACGGCGGAGTCGCCCAAACTGGCTCACTTCTCGCCATTATCGCTACTGGTCGATCGAACCAATGTTCTTTGGATAGGACTCAACGGCGATGGCGTTATTAAATACGATCTGAACAAGCGTCCTTTCCAGACCTGGCCTTACACCAGCAATTTCCAGACCGACTGGCTAAGTCAACAACTAAACATCCCGCGCGATGCTATTCCGGTAGAAATCCGCCAGCAATCTCCCGCCGGTATTCGGTACCAGTTCGATCGGCAAAAAAAGCTGTGGATCAGCAGTCGGCAAACGATACCTTATGTATATGATACCCAACGGCAAACCTTTAGTGCCGTTCAGCCCAATGGAATCGAAAGTCGCTGGCTTCCTGACAAGGTTTTTCGGCTGACAGCACTTGCAGCCGGGGCCGAAGGCGAACTCTGGGGATTATTAGGTCCTACTAGTCAGGTTATTGTTCGGCACAATCCCGAGTTAGGTACGTTTACAACGTTCCCGCTCCCAATTCCCGCCAATCATTCGTATGTTATTACGGGAATGGTCGTCGATGGTGGTCGTATCTATCTGGCTACCGAGAATCATGGTCTCCTGCGCGCTGATCTCTCTCAAAAGCGACTCATTCATTGGCAAAATGTGGCCAGCGACCCTAACTCGCTACCCGGCAATGCCTTATTATGTCTGGCTCAGGACCCGCTTCAGTATAAATACCTCTGGATTGGAACGTTTGGCGAAGGGCTTTGCCGACTCAATAAAATGACCGGCCAGATTCAACGGTTTACTGTCGGACAGGGTTTATCCAACAACGTGATTTATGCCATCCGACCCGATAACAGTGGGCATCTTTGGCTGAGTACCAATCGTGGTCTTTGTCGTTTCGATACCCGATCGTATGAAGTCCAGAACTACATGACCGATGATGGACTGCCTAGTGAAGAATTTAGGCAGTACTTTGACGTGTCGCTGCCCGACGGGCGTCTTATTTTCGGTGGTATTGGTGGTTACACCGCCTTCGATCCAAGTCGTATCAGCGAAGACCCCGTTAAGCCCATTGTTGCCCTGACCGCTTTGCGAGTTAACAACCAACTGGTAACGGCTACCACGCCCGATTCGCCCATTGAGAAAGACATCAATGAAACAACTGAAATCGTTTTAACAAACCGCCAAAACTTTTTGTCCATTGATTTTGCAGCGCTTGAATTTAATCAAAGCCACAAAAATCAATATCGTTACAAACTCATTGGGTTAGACAAAGACTGGGTTTACAGTGGTAACGCGGCTACGGCAACTTATACAAACCTGCCACCCAATACGTACACATTTGTTGTCAATGCGTCGAACACTTCGGGCGTATGGAGCCCCGTTTCGCATTCACTAAAGCTGGTTATCGAACCGCCGTTGTGGGCCACCTGGTGGGCTTATTTATCATATGCCTTATTGTTAGCAGGCGCTTTATGGCTATTTTTCAAAATACGGATTCGTCGAATCCAGCAAAAAAGTCAGTTAGAGCTTCGTGAGCAGGAATCATTGCAGCTTAAACAATTGGATGCCGTTAAAACGCGTTTTTTTGCTAATATCACCCATGAATTCCGTACGCCTTTAACCCTTATTCTAACCCCATTAGAACAGGTTCTGAACGACACAACCGATTCGCCTTACCACAATCGGCTTACACTTATTTACCGGAATGCCAACCGACTCTTACGGTTGATTAACGAGCTCCTCGATCTGGCAAAGCTCGATGCCGGGAATCTGACCATCACTCCCACCCCTGCCGATTTGCCCGAGTTTATCCGCCGAATTGTCGGGGCTTTTACCGAAGAAGCTCAGCGTAAACAGATTCGACTGCAACTCACGGATCAGTTTAAGCAACCTTTCTACTGGTTCGACCCGGATAAAGTCGAAAAAATTCTCAGTAATCTCATGTCGAACGCCCTGAAATTTACGGAGGCAAACGGGGCTATCACGATTTCGATACAGGTCGAACCACAAGACCCAACCGTTGCAAACTCGGCAAAAACCGATTTGGTCCGTTTCATAGTCCATAATACGGGACCGAAAATTCCAGACCAGAAACTCCCCCGTATCTTCGATCGGTTTTATCAGGCCGATCCACTCGAAAGTGCCAACAGCGGGTCTGGAATTGGGTTAGCGCTGGTAAAAGAATTAGTAGAGATGATGCAGGGTACGGTTGCGGCAACCAGTCATCCTGAACAGGGAACAACCTTCACCGTCGAACTTCCCTGCCGCCAGGCTCGCCCAGAACTCGTAGTGGCAACTCCCCCCAACGAGCTTGTGGCCACTACGGTAGTGGGACAGACTCCCGCCAACTCGGAACCTACAGAAGAAAAAGCACATCGAATACTGCTGGTAGAAGACAATGATGAATTGGCCGAGTACATCGTCTCTACCCTGAATGTAGAATGGCAGGTGAAGCGCGTCAGCAACGGACAGATAGGTGTAAAAACCGCCATTGCCGATGGCCCAGACCTGATTATCAGCGATGTATTAATGCCCGAAATGGATGGGTATGAACTGTGCCGACAACTCAAAGAGAATCCGGTTACCAGTCATATTCCCATTATTTTATTGACGGCTAAAGTTTCTGTAGACAGCCGACTGGAAGGCTTAACTGCTGGAGCCGACGACTATATAGCGAAACCATTCCAGGTAGCCGAACTGAACGCGCGAGTTCGTAACCGCCTGGAACAGCAATCCAGGATTCGGCAGCATTTCCGGACCCAGCTATTGCGTCAGGGCAATCTACCCACTGCCAGTCAGGACCCACAGGATGAATTCATGAATCGCCTTTATGCTATCCTGGAAGAGCGTCTGGATGATTCCACATTCGGGGTTGAGCCATTGGCAGCAGCCATCGGTATGAGTCGCATGCATTTGAATCGAAAAGTAAAAACCATGACGGGGCTAACTCCGAATGAACTGATTCGGATTGTCCGGTTAAAACGGGCAGCAGAACTTCTCATAACTGGTGTCTCTATATCCGAAGTTGCCGACCGGGTAGGCTTTGATACTCCAGCCTATTTTTCTAAAGTTTTTAAAGACCAGTATCACCTTACGCCCTCGGAGTACGTCGATCAAAATCGACATGAAATTGCCTGATATCAATAAGTACTTAGTTACCCCATACGATTTATTTCATCCGAAATCAGGCCCCTTTTCCTCATTTATTTGCAAACATTCCCATTCTTCTACTGAATGTAGCTACCTCATGTTACAAATTTTATAGTACTTGTTACGAATGAGCAAGAGCGGAGAGGCCATTGCGCTTAGTATTGCGGTAGGTATTATTTCTTAAATATTTTGAAAAGTACTACGCACAATGTCTATGTCGGTCTTTTCTTTTTCTAATCGGTCCATGTCAACGGATTGGCCTCCACTTAAGCTTTATCTTCGAGAAACGGGTCGACAGTTTTTTTCTGTGTCAGACTTAGTGTATTTGCAGGCTGTTGCTAACTACAGCTGGCTCAACTGGGCAGATGGTCGCCGGATGTTGATGCCTCGCACACTTAAATACTACTCGCCCCAACTCCCTAATGAGTTATTCATTCGGCTCCATCGTAATTGTGTGGTCAATCGCCAGTTTGTGGAACGGCTGGAACGCACCGAAACAGGTGGGTTGGTGCATTTAAGCACGGGTGAAGTGCTCCCTGTTTCACGCCGACGCTGGAGTCTGGTTCGACGTCAATTAGCCAGCCAGCGCGCTTACGTGAGTTAATTAATTTCTACCATTTATTTCGAGGTCTTTACCTTGCCTCATTCCGACTTATGTAGCGGGGTGGTCAAGGTAAAGATCTCTTTTTTGTTGCTACCGAGCGAAGGGCCTGTTTAATCTCTGAAAAAAAATCTCATCACGCTGTAATGTTTTTCGGACACAGTCGTCTATGTCATTGATATGGATCTACAAGTCTTCAAACAACGCATACTTCCGGTGCAGGGTCGTCTTTTCCGATTGGCTCAGTTGTTTCTTCGCAACCGCGAAGAAGCCGAAGATGCCCTACAGGATGTGTTGCTCCGGCTATGGACCAATCGACAACAGTTAGATGCTTATCATAGTGTAGAAGCGCTGGCAGTTCAGATGACAAAAAATCTGTGTCTGGATCGGTTAAAGTCGCATGCTAAAACGAAATCAACTGATGACTCCGCCCTTTTGGGCGTCGCCACGGAAAACGTTTCGCCTTATCGGCAGGTAGAATTAACGGATAGTGCCGACTTGATTCGGCAGCTAATGAATGAATTACCAGATCAGCAGAAACTGGTGCTTCATCTGCGCGATGTGGAGGAATATTCGTTTGAGGAGATCGAACAGGTTACTGGCCTCAGCGTTAATAATATTCGAGTGATTTTGTCGCGGGCCCGGCAAAAGCTTCGCGACAATTACTTAAAAGTCAATGATTATGAAGCAGGACATTGAAAAATTGCTGGAGAAATATTATGAGGGTGAAACGAGCCTCCAGGAAGAAAAAGAGTTGCGTCAGTTTTTTCAGCAGGATAACATCCCCGATCACCTGATGTCGCATGCTGCGCAGTTCCGTTATTTTGCCAGCACCCGTACACAACACCCTTCATTAGCCTTTACCACTCAACTAGCCAAAAAACTAAGCGCCCCAGAACCCAGCCGGATTTTTGGTTTGACAAGCTGGAGCCTTCGTCTGGCAGCCAGCGTGGCACTGCTTATTCTTGGTTTTGGTGCCGGGCTGTTTTATACAAGTTGGCGGCATGGCACAAACGAGCTGGCAGCAGCCTCGACTGATGCTGAGCCTGCTCTGGCAATGAAAAAAGTGCTGACTTTCGAGCAACTCGCCAAAACGTCAGCCAGCGAACGAATTCAGGCCGTTAACCAGAGTTACGAACTCACCCAGGTCGATCAGGAAATTACCCAACTCCTGATCAATACCCTGAACTTCGATGCCAATGTTAATGTACGTCTGGCCGCTTGCCAGGCACTGGTTCGCTTCGAAAACGAACCTGATGTACGCGAAGCGCTGATTCAATCGCTTAAAATCCAGACTGATCCCAATATTCAGATCACGCTAATTGACGCTCTGGTAGCCATTAAAGAAAAACGAGCCGTCGACGAAATCCAGCGACTTGTACAGGATCAAAAAGTGCTGGATATCGTACGCCAGAAAGCCGAAGAGGGCATTAACCAATTAACTCACGAAGCTAATACACCTTCTTAGCGACTTAATTCTGTGGACTCTGTTGATTCTAAGAGATTCTATCGATTTAATGAGCCTTGGTTATCAAAGAAATAGAATCCGAAAAATCGGTAGAAACTAAATGGGACCAGTACTAGTGCTTTGGCAAACTAGATTCTGGGGGATTCTATAGATTCTTTTATCCGTATTGTACTGATAATCAAAGAGATAGAACCAAAAGAATCTATAGAAACTAAATTGGACGAGTACTAGTGCATCTGCCCTGGGTAGAATCCATCTAGAATCCAAGAATCAACAGAATCTCTTTAAATCCACAGAATCAATAGCATCTAAAGCCTCAATCAGTACACAAATACAATTCAATTACCTTAAACAACCGCCTTGGCGGACTACTATGAAAAAGCTCCTTTTAACGAGTGCAGGATTCCTATGCCTTTTACTGAACGCACAAGCTCAGGAATACAAAACCAAACTAACGAATTCTAAAGATCACAAAGTGACGCTTGAAATCGATGCTGGCGATATCAAGATTGAAGGACACAATAGCGACGAAGTACTTATTCAGGCTTCATCAGGCTACGAAGCGCCACCCGAACGGGCTAAAGGTCTGAAACCACTGTATTATCAGGCCGTCGATAACTCAGGCATTGGTTTGGCCGTAACCCCCGAAAATGGCGGCTTGAAAATTGAAAAGGCGACTCGGAAAGCTATCAAATATACCATTAAACTTCCGCGTAAAGTGGCTATTCTCTATACGCAAACCAACTGGCAGAGTGCCGACGTAAACATCAGTAATATGGATGGCGATCTGGAGGTAAAAACCAATAATGCCTCCATTGAACTGACGAACGTAACAGGCCCCATTGTAGCCAATACCACCAATGGCGAAGTAAAAGTGGTGTATTCGAGTCTGAGCCAAGAGAAACCAACAGCTATATCGACCATCAACGGGGCTATTGATATCACTATGCCTACCGCTTCTAAAGCCAATTTGAAACTACGGTCGATCCAGGGAGAAATGTATACGGACTTTGATCTGGGTATGAAAGCATCCAAGGAGGGTATGCCTAGAGTTGGGGGTGGCAACAACATCGACGGCAGCATCAATGGGGGTGGCGTTGAGGTGCAACTCAAAACCATCAACAGCAACATCTATGTCCGCAAACAAAAGTAAGTCCCATTAACCTCCCTTACTCAAATGAAAAATCCCTTATTCCTCCTAGTTCTGGGCTTACTTAGCTTCCTTATCCAGCCTATTTTCGCCCAGAAAATCATTGAAAAAACGCTGCCAGTCACTACCGATCAAACGGTTAACCTCAACCTGAAATTTGCCGACAGCATCAAAGTTCGTTATTGGGACAAACCAACGGTATCAGTCCGAATTGAGGTAACCATCAACGGAGGAAAACTAAATGATGCCTTTCAGGTGACAACAGGATCAACGAGCCAGGAAGTCAGTGTCAAGACTGATTTCGATCAGGAGATGTTGAAGCAAGGTAAAGCCGAAGATTGTCCCGACCGTCGTCACTCCTGGAGTTCCGACAAAGATGGCCATCGGTATTACGTCTGTAGCACACTCAACTATCAGATATTCGTACCCCGACAGGCTCAATTGAAGCTCGAAACCATCAATGGCAATATTGATATTCAGGGAGCAAACGGACCCGTTTTTGCCAAAACCATCAGCGGTTTCGTGGACATGAGCTGGCCCAAATCGAAAGGGGCAAACGTAGCGATGAAAACCATCACGGGCGAAGTCTATTCTGATATGGATATTAGCTTCAAAAATAAGAAGGAAAAGAACCCGATTGTTGGTTACCAATTGGAAGGAGTCGTCAACGGTGGTGGGCCAAACGTACGGCTGGAGTCGATCAGCAATAATATTTACCTTCGACGGAAAGACTAGCCAACACTGATTGACTTGAAAACATCTTTTTTTCATACTCACCGGGTTAAAACCCAGCGCAAAAAACAGAATAGATAAACTGCGCTGGGTTTTAACCCGGTAAGTATGAAAAACTCTATATATAAGATACAAGTCAGTTTGAGCCAAAATAGAAAAGCTTAAACAGGACCTTAGTAGCTCTAAATAAAGGTGTTAACTCAGTTACGATTTAGCTCGTTTCAGACATTCATTTAGTGTCATATATCAAGAAAACTATCTCTATATTTGACAGACCAAGGATTTGCAGCTATAAATCAATCGAAAGAATCTGATTTTCCGTAGTTAGCTAACTAATGGTTTGCCCGAATGCGATTCCTCTTCCTACTCTTCGTTAGTCTTCTACCAATTACACTGGCTGCCCAGCAGAAGGGCTGGCAGGAAATTACCATTTCCGATGGCCTCTCGCAGGGCATGATCTTCGGGCTGAAACAGGATAAGAAAGGCTTTATCTGGGTAGCTACTAAAGACGGTCTCAACCGCTACGATGGCCATAATTTCACGGTATTTACCCACGACCCGGCAAACGAATACAGTCTCTCCGCCAATTATTGCTCAGCACTTCTAGTCGACAAACGAGGACGACTCTGGATAGGCACCCTCAATAATGGGTTAAATCTTCTCGACGACCGAACGCAACGCTTTTATCACATCAGTATCCACGGTCAGGCAACCGTTAACGCTGGGAACTATGAGATTCAACAGCTGACGGAGGACCCTCAGGGCAATATTTGGGTAAGTACGAATCAGGGCAAGCTGGTTAAAATCACCTTACCGGACTCACTAAAAACGGACTTCCCGGATAAAGCTGATTTTACCGATCAGGTCCAGTCTCAACTGATTACGATTCCCCTGATAGGAGTTACCGGTGCTATTAACCACATCAGTTTTCAACCAGGCGGGCAAGCCCTGATTGGGAGTTCGTTTAACCTGTATACGCTCAACTGGCATCGACCCCGAGAAGCAACGAGAGTCATCCAGGTCGCAGAAAAATTCACCGAATTCTTTTCTACCTATTATGACGCGCAACATGACTGCTGGATTGCCAGTACATCCGATCAGATCATTTGCCTGAAACAGGGTAATAGTAAGGTAATACCTTTACCCAGAAAAGGCTACTCAAGCGTTTATCTAAAAGCGATCGACGCCAACACGCTGGCCATTACAACAACTGATTTTCTGTGGGTAATGCCACCCAGCGAACTGGAAAAGCAGGACAGCCTGACGGCTCGCAATGCGTTTGTTGCAATGCCTCCAGCAGTCTATGCAATTACCGATTTGCTAAAGGACCAGACAGGAAACATCTGGGCAGGCACCAGTGGCTATGGGCTTCGAAAATTCAACCCTAAAATCCGGCAATTCCATTCTTCACTTCCCAATACAACGCTCTCGTTTCTGTATGTTGATCAGCAGGGCCGAACTTACGTGCGCCATGAATTCGCCTACGCACAACTCGACCGATCGACCAATCGGCTAAAGCCATTTTTACCCAACGAATTGCCGCCTGCCGATAAACGACAGCGGTATCTGATGCAGGATCGTCAGGGCACATTCTGGGTATCGAATACCAATTTCCAGACGCATGACATGCATTTGTTCAAGTTTTCAGCGGATTGGAAGCTGCTCAAAAAGTACCCACTACCCACCAACACATCGTTTGGTTTCTATACCAATCAGACCATCGAGGACAAAAATGGTACGTTATGGATTGCAGCCCTCAACGGCATACTCCTCCAGTTTGATCCCAAAACAGAAACATTTCGGACTTTCTCTTTCCAAAGGCTTTTGCCCCAGAAAGGAGCGGAAATCGACACCCAAACGCTCTATCTCGATCAGTCGGGTACGCTCTGGATTGGCACAACCAACGGACTGATCCGGGCCGTTCATCTACAAACTAATCCCGTCTTTTCGCAGTACAAAAATAATGCGACCAATGCTCAGAGTCTGAGTAATGATATGGTTTCCAGTCTGCTCGACGACCCTTATCAACCCAATCGCTATCTCTGGGTGGGCACCAAAGGTGGCGGGCTGGATCGCTTAGACAAACAGACTGGTCAGTTTGAGCATTTTACCGAGGCACAGGGCTTACCGAATAAAGTCGTCTATGGAATTCTGGCCGATGAGTTCCGAAATCTCTGGCTAAGCACCAACCGAGGGCTGGCTCAGTTCAATATCAAAACGCATCAATTTCATAATTACACCAAGGAAGACGGGCTTCAGGATGACGAATTCAACACGGGTTCCTTTTTTAAATCGGCTTCGGGTGAACTACTTTTTGGCGGAGTTAACGGACTTACAATTTTTAAACCCTCGGAGGTAAAACCGCTCATCGGGCCACAGCCTCTTGCGAATATCATTGACCTGAAAGTCAATAATGAAACGATAAAGGTAAGGGCTCCCGACGGCATTCTAGCTCAGGGTATCGAATACACCCAAGCGCTTGATTTGTCGCATAACCAAAACCTCCTGACATTCGAATTTGGCGTGATGGATTATACCAATTCGGCCAAGAATCGCTATCGCTATCGGCTGGATGGTATTGATAAGATCTGGGTAGAGGCAGGTACCAACCGTTTCGCTAACTATGCTCAACTCCCGGCAGGCAACTACACACTTCAAATGATGGGTTCGCCCGATGGCGAGGTATGGAGTAAACCGGTCGACCTGCACATACGCATTCATCCGCCTTTTTATCGCACCTGGTGGGCCTATCTTCTTTACACCCTTGTTCTGATTATTATTAGCTGGCAGTTGTATGCTTTTCAGAAACAACGGTGGCTGCTTCAGCAACAAGTTATTTTTGAGCAACAGGAAGCTAGTCGCCTAGCCGAACTCGATGGTTTGAAAACCAAGTTTTTTGCCAATATCTCGCACGAATTCCGAACACCACTCACCCTGATTCTGGGACCACTGGCCGACCTGAAACAGCGTTTCCCAACCGAAACGGTGTTGGGTTTGATGGAGCGCAACGGCAATCGGTTATTGAGCCTGATCAACCAGCTCCTTGATCTGAGTAAGCTGGAAGCGGGTCAGCTAAAGCCCGAACCCAAATCGGGCGATGTGGCATCCTTTTTTCAAATGCTCGCCAGTTCGTTTAGTTCACTGGCCGAGAGTCGGCAGATTTCATTTACATTCTCGCAGAATAAATCGGAGCAGTGGGCCAGTTTTGATCGCGACAAGCTTGAGAAAATAGTAACTAATCTCCTGGCCAACGCCTTTAAGTTCACCCCTATGGGCAAGGAAGTGCGTATGCAGGTTCACTATCCCGATTCAGCCACAACAAGTACGTTGCTATTTAGTGTTGAGGATACAGGTATTGGCATCAACGAAAAGGACCTGCCCCATATTTTCGAACGCTTCTATCAACGATCTGCTGACGCGCAACCTGTCGCTGTGCGGTCCACCGTTGCGGTTCCAGAAGAGCCAGCCCGTCTCTATGAAGGCACGGGTATCGGGCTGGCGCTGGTCAACGAATTGGTAAAAATGCTGGGGGGAACGATTCAGGTAACCAGCACGGAGGGAATAGGGACGACTTTTACAGTTACCTTGCCCCTACTAGTAGTCGCATCGGAAGGTCCATCACCCCGGTCTGCTAGGACACAGACCGATTTAATCACACACTTCCACCAGCGACCTGTGGCGACACAGGCCGAGGAGGTTAAAACGCTAGTACCCGTCTCCGAAAACATCCTGTTGGTTATCGATGATAATGCCGATATCCGGGCATATGTTCGCAGCATTTTTGAAACCGACTATCACGTCATTGAGGCTGTCGATGGACAGGACGGGCTGGAAAAAGCCACGGCTTTCCTCCCCAATATTGTCATCTGCGATTTGATGATGCCCCGGCTCGATGGATTTGGTTTCTGCCGAACGTTGAAAACCCAGCTAGCCACCAGCCATATTCCGGTTGTGATGCTGACAGCCAAAGCCACCGTTGAAGATCGTATTGAAGGGTTCGAACTCGGAGCCGATGACTACCTGACAAAGCCCTTTAATCGGGCCGAAATTCAGGTTAGGGTACGAAATCTGATTGAGCAACGTCAGCGTTTGCAAACCTGGTTTTCCACGAACTGGCCCGAATCGACGGATCACCTACAGCTACCAACGCCATTTACTGCCGAACAACAGTTTATCGAGCGACTGTCGGCTCTGGTGATTCAGCATCTGGACGATACGCAGTTTACCGTTGAAGATCTGGCCGAAGCGGCAAACCTGAGTCGGGCACAACTCCATCGCAAACTTAAAGCGTTGGCAAATACCTCTGCTACTACCTTTATCCGGGATATTCGACTGAGGAAAGCAACTGAACTGCTCAATGCAGGTCAGTTGAGTGTAACTCAGACTGCTTACGCCGTTGGTTTCGACAATCTATCTTACTTTGCCAAAGTATTTCAGGAGCGCTATGGTGTATTGCCTTCTCAATACGGCAAATCAGCTCCCCAGCCCAGTTAGCCCACCAATACGTCCCATAGGAAGCCAGAAAGCCCACATTTTGGGCTTTTTTGATAGCATGTAACAGAATGAAACATATGTGGTAGCGTCCTGAATCGGTACGGCAGAACTTGCATCCTAATTGGTGATCAGATTGACCATTAGTCGGATCAACGTACACTATTCGCCTACAAAATAAGTTCGTGATGGTAAAAATGAAACATATGTGGTAATGATTGTAACATATGTGGTAGCCTGCACACCATAAATGGCGGTACTTAGTGTCCTAATTCAACCACTCCTGGACTAAATACAGTCTGTTCAACCTTCCTCTTTTTTTACTCAACCTTTCTTCTTTTCAATTAATAATATGCATACACCTCTACAGGCTACTTCGTCCATTCTCAAGTCTACTAGTTACTTTAAGGCTCTAACATTTTTACTTCTTTTATCCCTAACTCAATTGCCTATTGATAGCAATCTATCCAACAATGGCTACGCCCGAATTATAAATGGATTGTAAAGCTTGATCCGGTTCAGCAACAGCGCTCTGCAATCAAACCGGATCAGAAAACAAAAATGGAGAGTACCGAATTATCTATCCGTGTGAGTGTCATTTTAATCTCAACAATATGAATAATCCACAGCTTAGAAAATGGACCGTCAACACATTCGATCCGCAAAACGTCCTTTATCTGATAGGGGATGTTAACTACAGCTATGTCCACCTGCGTAATGGCGAGGTAGTTCTCTCGGCCCGAACCCTAAAATGGTTCGCCCGTCTGTGGCCATCTTTTGTGCGCGTTCACAAACATGCCCTGGTGAATCTGGATTACGTTCAGCATATTAAGCTGGCCCCTAATTTACGCACTCCCAGCTACCTGATCATGCAGAATAAAACCAGTCTACCTATATCCAGACGCCGGGTGGTAACCGTCGTGGAGCAGTTAGATAAATTGGGCAGCCCGACTAGTCAATCATCTTTTCATTCCAGTCAACCAGGTATGCATCACACGGGCCTATAAGTGGCTCACTCGAATTGGCTATGGCGCTGGAACAGCTACCCCAATAGGCGATTTTACCAGTAAAAAGGCCTTTCGTGCATCCAACAAACATTATAGCCCAGGCTGAGTTCAAACAGGCACACATGTACTTTGAACTCAGCCTGTTTACATGAACACTAGTCCAGACTTAGCTGCCAAAACACGCGACGCCCATGAACGACTGAACGAAGTATATGGTATTCAGGCAGTTCGAGGATACCCAGACCCCATGCATGAGCTAATCGGCACAATTTTATCCCACCGAACTACGCATGCAAATGAAGTCATTGCTTACCGAACCATGCGTGAACGATTTCCAACCTGGGAACAAGTTCGCGATGCTCCGCTCCCCGATTTGATTGACGCCATTCAAACCGCAAATTACCCTGAGCTTAAAGCGCCTTATATCCAGAATTTGCTGATCCACCTCTTTCGGGAAACAGGTGCCGCTAATATTGACTTTCTGGGTGACTTATCTACCGAAGCGGCTATGAACTGGTTAACTGCGCTGCCTGGTATTGGCTTCAAAACGGCAACAATTTTACTGCTGTTCACCTTTCACAAACCCGTATTGCCTGTTGATACGCATGTACATCGGGTCACCCAACGATTGGGGTTAATTGGCCCGAAAGTAAGTGCCGAAAAGGCGCATACGGTTCTGCTGGCTTATCTTCCTAAAGACGCTCTGGTTCTGTTTAATTTCCACAAGCATTTTTACTGGCATGGTCAGCGCATTTGCACCTGGTATGACCCCAAATGTACCGATTGCGTTTTACAGTCTATGTGCGATTTCTACCACGCAGGCCGAATGACCTTGTTGAGTAGCACACCCGTCCGAAAGAAGAAAGCTCTAGATTCCTGATCTGCTTACTTGCTTAAGCACTCACATAGTCGAACATAAAAACGCCCTGTTCATTCAGATGAACAGGGCATTGACGATCAGGCAAATTTGTAAAAATTAACTTTTTGACCCGTACTTCCGGGTGTAGAATTCTTTTGACTGCTCTACCCAGTTATCTCGCTCAATACGACCGGGGAAGAACTCAATAATTTCGTTCACCTTGTCGATATCTTCTTTCGTAAAATTAGCAACCTGCCGGAACGTATAGATACCCAGACTATGGAGTTTGCGTTCTAAAAATGGACCAATGCCAACGATATCTTTCAAATCGTCGGCTTCAGATGCAACGGCTCGGCCAATTCGGTCGAAGTTGATCTCACTGGCTCGCGCGGCAATTCGATTGAGTACAGCGGCCTCGGAGTTACCCGTTATGATTGGTGCCGGAACATTGGCCGGAACTGGTGGCTTACTAGGCGGCACTTCTACAACCGGAACAACAACAGGCGGGGCGACAACTGGTACTGTGTTAACCGGAGAGACGGTATCCACATTAATTGGGTCGGGCGTATCATCGAAGGTGAAAGCGGGAAGTAATGGATCGGCATGCACAAACGCAGGCGGTGTTTCGACAACGGGCTGTGTACGGACTGGCGCTGGCACCGTCGTTTTCCCAAGCGATTTCGATCGGCGACACACTTCCAACTCAGCTTCTTTGTTATCAATTGATTCACGAAGCGACCGAATCCGACCGGCAGGTATCAGTCGGCCCAGCAGCCAGCCAATAAATGCAGCAAATGCTAGTAAGAGTACTATTTCAGAGATAGCCACCGGGCGGCTAAAGGGATCTAATCCAAACATAATGGGATTGAATTTTAAATGAGAAGTTTGTTTCAGGTTTCAGCTTCCATGTTTCAGCGTCAAGGTTATGGTTAACCAGCAATAAAACATGGCCTCTTCAACGTGAAACGTGAACTATAAAAATCATTTCTTTACAGCTAACTCAGCCGCCTGCCCCACCCAATTGTCACGCTCGATACGACCAGGGAAAAATTCAATAATGTCGTTGACTTTATCGATGTCTTCCTGCGTAAAATTGGCAATCTGGCGGAATGTGTAAATCCCAATGGCATGCAGTTTCTTTTCCAGAAACGGCCCTACGCCCACAATTACTTTCAGGTCATCGGCATTGGCTGCCGAAGCGACCCCAATCCGGGCAAAATTAATCTCGTTGGCTCTCGCCCGAATCCGATTAAGAACAAGAGTTTCGCCATCGGCGGCAGCAACCACAGCGGCAGGCATTTTCAGACAATCGTCTACAGCACGCTCAGTACTGGCTAGTTCACCTTCCAACTCCCGAATGGTTCGCTGACGCGAAATATAGCCGATAATAAAACCCAGTATACCCGACACCAGCAGCATAATCCATAGCTGCATCTGAGCATCGGCCAGGTTGAGGGGGTTCATGTTAAACATATATCTTGGCTGTTTATTGGTCGCAGGTTTCAAGTTCTAATCACTTACCAGCGCCATTTTGTAACACTGAGTGAAAAAATGAAACCTGAGATCGTTTAAAACAAATTTTATTGAACAACGACGGTTACACGCCGATTGGCTTTCCGGCCCGACATCGTGCTGTTGTCGGCTTTAGGCTCCGTTTCACCTTTAGCTTTCACCTGAATCTGGTCAGAGTCGATTCCCGCTTTACGCAATTTCAACTTCACATCATTGGCCCGATCACGCGAGAGCTGCATATTCACATCTTCGGGTCCGGAATTATCGGTATGCCCTGTTAGCAGCAGCTTTTTATCCTTGTGAGTAGACAAGTATTTGATCGCTTCCTCAAAGAACTTCTTCGTTTCGTCCGTTTTAATGTAGTTCGCTTCGCCTAGTTGGAAATAAAGGTCAATAGGTTTGAAAACTGAGCTAAACTTCTCGGCTTCGGCCAGTGCTTTTTCCGTGACAGGTTCCGTTATCTTAATCGGTTCGGCTGGCTTTTCAACTGTTGTTTCTTCTGGTTTCGGCTCTTCAATTGGCTTAGCAGCACCACCGAAAGCAAAGTAAAGCCCCCCGCGCAGCGAGTCGCCAGCCGCTGTAAATGGCAGATTTCGCTCTTCGGCTTTGGTTGTCAGCAAATCGGCTGGAATACCTTGCTGGATCAGATATTGTTTGATACCTTCGGCCCGAGCCAGACCCAGGTTTGGGAAAGAAGTCGAATTGGTTTCACCGGGTGAATAGTAGCCTGTAATCTCAAGGGCACGGTCAGGGTTCGCCTTCAGATAGGTAATCATCGACTCCAGTGATCCACCCAGGCTATTCATATTTGCATTAGCGCCCGATTTAGCAAAACTAAAATCTCCAGGCAAATCCAGCCGGAACAGATTTCCATCGGCGATCGTAAAGCCATCGGCACCCGGTGGTGTTGTTTCTATATCTGCTTCTGTCGCTACTGCAGACGGGTTTACATCATCACCGCATAGTTGCTTGATTTTGCAGACATGCCACCAGGTAGAGCCTGCCATCCAGAGCACAAGTAAGATGATCCAGGGAGCTTTGTTTGTGAGCATAAAAGGTAGGAGTTTTACAGATACCGTGTTTCGGAATCCGTATTGAGACGGAATTGACCGGAAAAGGTTGCTCAAAAATACATGCAAGTGCTATAAATGCAAGACTATCAACAATTTTGGCAAAAATTCATATAAACTTCCTCGGCAATTTCATTCTGGCGTTCAATTTAGAGTTTCAACTTTGTTGGTAATTCATCAATTTTAAGGGTTAAACTGCATCAACCTGGTTATTGAATTCTGTAAAATGCTTATTGATCTTCGTAGCGATACCGTTACTCAGCCCACTCCTGCCATGCGTGAGGCTATGTTTACTGCGCCCCTCGGCGATGATGTGTTCGGCGATGACCCAACCGTGAATGCTCTTGAAGCTAAGGCAGCTTCGTTGTTCGGAATGGAAGCCGCCCTATTCTGCGCGTCGGGTACCATGACTAACCAGCTTGCCATTCGCACGCACACGCGCCCCGGCGACGATGTAATCTGTGATTACCTATCACATGTGTATCAGTACGAAGGCGGAGGCATTTCGGTAAACGCGCTGGCTTCGGTAAGTCTGGCACACGGCGAGCGGGGCAAGCTCACCCCCGAGCTGATCCGTGAGTATATTTATAACCCGGCCGATTCACACAAACCTCTTTCCCGGCTGGTTGTCCTGGAAAATACTGTAAACAAAGGTGGAGGCTGTTATTATACGATTCCCGAAATTGCTGCTATTCGGCAAGTCTGTACCGAAAATGGCCTGATTTTGCACTTAGATGGTGCCCGCCTGTTCAATGCGTTGGTCGAAACGGGCGAACCGACCACTGCTTACGGTCAGTTGTTCGACTCCATTAGCATTTGCCTTTCAAAAGGGCTTGGTTGTCCGGTAGGGTCACTCCTACTCGGCAAGGCCGACTTTATTCGGCAGGCGCGTCGGTTCCGTAAGCTGATGGGTGGCGGTTGGCGTCAGGCGGGATTTCTGGCTGCTGCAGGCATCTACGCGCTCGATCACCACGTAGATCGGTTGAAACAGGACCACGCCCGCGCCCGAAAAATTGGAGCCATACTCGAAAAACTACCCGAGGTCGTTGAGATTCTACCTATCGATACGAACATCGTCATTTTCAGGCTGCCCGAAACCATCTTAGCCACCGATTATGTTCAACAGTTAGAAACAAAAGGTATTCGCGCCATCACGTTCGGGAAACATTTGGTGCGCTTTGTCACGCACTTGGATTTCACCGATGAGATGGTAGCGGAAATGGACAAACGATTTACGAATGACGATGGTCGAATTACGACGTAAAGGCTCGTGAGAAGGAAATCGTAATTCGTAAATCAAAAAACGTAAATCAATACGTGCATATACAAACCAGAACATTACAGAAAGAAGACTATCATGATCTGAAAGAGACCATGATTGAAGTATATAGTGGCATTGGGGGCGATTATTGGCCGAAGAGTTCAATCAATAAGCTTCTCAGTATCTTCCCTGAAGGCCAGTTTTGTGTGGAGGTCGATGGAAAAGTGGTAGCTAGCGCCCTGGCAATTCGGGTGAAGTACGATGACTTTGGCGACAATCATACCTACTTCCAGATCACGGGTGGCTATACGTTTAAAACCCACAACGACGAGGGCGATTACCTGTACGGTATTGAGGTATTTGTGCACCCCGACTTTCGCGATTTGCGGCTGGGTCGGCGACTGTACGATGCTCGTAAAGAGCTTTGCGAACAATTGAATCTGAAGGGAATTCTCGCTGGAGGCCGTATTCCAAACTACAACAAATTTGCTGATGACCTAACCCCACGGGAGTACATTACCAAAGTAAAGCAGAAGGAGATATATGATCCTACGCTGACCTTTCAACTTTCGAATGACTTCCACGTCAGGAAAGTACTCCGTGGCTACCTGCCCGGCGACACGGAGTCGAAGGAGTATGCAACCCTGCTGGAGTGGATCAACATCTACTATGTGGCGGAGAAAGACAAGCGCCCGCATACCGACTCCATTATCCGGCTTGGGGTAATTCAGTGGCAGATGCGCTTGTTTAAAAATCTAAACGCATTTCTGGATCAGGTCGAATTCTTCGTCAATGCAGTCAGCGATTATCGGGCCGATTTCATGGTGTTGCCCGAGTTTTTCAATACCCCACTCATGGCCGATTTCAACGATCTGCCCGAGCCGGTTGCTATTCGAAAACTAGCTGATTTCACCATTCCCGTCCGCGAAAAACTTTGCGAGCTGGCCATTTCGTACAACGTTAACATCGTAGGCGGCAGCATGCCACTGGTCGATGAGGATGGTAAGCTTTACAACGTGGCCTATTTATGTCGACGCGACGGCTCGTTTGAAGAATACCGAAAAATTCATATTACTCCCAACGAAGTCAAGCACTATGGCATGGTGGGTGGTCACGAAATTCGGGCATTCGATACCGACTGTGGTAAAGTGGGCATGCTCATTTGCTACGACGTAGAATTCCCCGAGCTAGGGCGAATTCTGGCGCAGCAAGGCATCCAGATTTTGTTTGTTCCCTTCCTGACCGATACGCAAAATGGCTATTCGCGGGTACGTCTGTGCGCTCAGGCCAGAGCCATTGAGAACGAATGTTATGTGGCTATTTCGGGCTGCGTGGGCAATCTGCCGCGTGTGCAGAATATGGACATTAACTATGCTCAATCGGCAGTGTTTACCCCTTCCGACTTCCAGTTCCCGACGAATGCGGTAAAAGCCGAGGCCACAGCCAATACCGAAATGGTACTCATTGCCGATGTGGATTTGAGTTTATTGAAAGAGCTTCATGAACACGGTTCGGTACAAGTGTTGAAAGATCGCCGGACAGATTTATACGATGTTGGCCTGAAGAAAGCGGCAAAAAAGGCGCTGAATAAAAGCCTCGATAAACTCAAAAAAGAGTCATCAGATAACGATCCTGAACGCGTTCCACCCGTAATCGTAGTGGCTAGTTAGTTTACCTTGAGTTCTTAGTAAAAAAGCCCTAGATTTAAGTTTAGGGCTTTTTTTAGTGTAGCGTGGACTTCCAGTCCGCGTAGCCGAAGGCTAAATTTTAGCCACCAATTAGCCTTCGGCTACGCGGACTGGAAGTCCACGCTACTGATTGATTCCAACCCTTTTCCGGTTAGTAGAGTCTAGTTATGTATACTCTTAACTAGCCATGTCACTCCCCCGTCTTATCGCTCTATTTTTTCTAATCGGAATTTGTAGCTGTCAGCGTCAATCTTCCCAACCGACGCCTATTGTTCTTAAAGATGCTCCGTGCGATTGTCCATTCATCAGTGGACAACCAACCTATACCGTTAACGAAACCCCTGACTCGTTGACAACGTATTACCTGGCGGTCTGGAAGCATAAATTTATGGAGCGAAACGGACTCAATGAATCTCGCTTCAACACCCTGATTAAATACGTCAGTGGGGCGCTGCAACCCTGGCGGGAAGGGGTTTCCTTTCGGGTCGACTTTGTGTATGAACAGGATTGGCTCAGGATTCGATATAGTGAGCAATTTCGGGTAAACTATGATCCCGAAACGACCAAAGCCTATGCCGTTGATGTGCCCCGTGGTGTTTATTTAACTGAATCGCAGATTCTCTTTCGGCAACCCTGGGATAATGTTCAGCCCATTCAGGTTGGCGCTAAACTAGCCTTTTCATCCTGTGCCGACGCTTGTCAGGCATTGAAAACAAAAACAAAATATCCTGTACTTAAACCCGGTGAGGTTAGGTTTTACACACCTACCCCCCTTCAAACCATCCCTTCCAACGAACCCTATTTGTTTAGTGCGGGAACAATCGACTCAACCGCGAATCGTTGCGTTTTTGGCAGAATTAATCTCGTAACCGGCGAAGCTCAGGCATCAGAAGGGCCTTGCTGGATAAACTAAGTTGGCTTGCCCAACGAGGCAGATTTACACCAGACTTTCAATTGAAAACACATCGAGTTTCGACTTTCTGAAATTACGTACCCGCTTCAGTACAGCATTTCCGTTGTTAGACCCGCCCTCGTTGGTATTTCCTTCAATCGTTTCAAAAAAATCATCGCCGATATCCGTAATTATTCCGGCATGTACCCAATCGTTAGGCGCTTTTTGAAGGAGAAAAATATCGCCCGGTTTCACTAGCGATGGCTTGTTCCGTATTTCTGAGTATCTGAACAGAATGTCTTTTTGTAAACCTGTCGTCCCTACCGTATCACAACTATAGGTCAGCGGCATTAAATCGGTAAAGTTTTTTCCTAATACAGAAGCCGCCTGATCAATAATTGTCTGTACAAATCCCATACACCAGAGCCACTCTGCACCTTCATTACCATCCATGTAGGCCCGAACCCAAGGACCTGAATTTGGCTGCTGGTCGATTATCAATTCAAATGGGCGATTTAACAGGTGTTTTTTAGCCGTGTTTACGATTAGTTTCCGTAAACCACTTCCAGCGCTATCTGTCAGGAAAGCAGTTCGCATCGGTGCGGTTAGTAACTCAAATGTTGGCTGATCGACAACACCTGTCGGAGTTACTTTTTTTGCTTTCTGAAAATTTTTAACCGCCTGCTCGGTCGCCTTTCCAAAATCGCCATCAATACCAGTCGCCGTTGCCACGGCTGGGTTAGCCATAGAGAATAAGGTCAGCCAGGATTGAATTTTCTGGACATCTTTTTTGGTATTCGCGGTTCCATTTCGTTGCTGTGTAGCAGAAATGGTTAGCTCGTCTTGAAAGGAAGTCTTTTGCATGGAGAGGATTGCGTAGTAAGGTTTTTCAGGCTTAAGACTGATAACCATTTTATAGTTTATAGGAGGAAAGGTATTGGTAACGGGCAGGAATCAGATAGGCTTCGACTAACCAACCGACTCCAACGCCAATGGCGTAACAAAGCAAATCGCTCCACAAAAACGTAAAGCCCAGTACCAGACCTCCTAAGCGAGTAGCTCTGATAGCGTCGAGCCAGGGCGCATGATAGATCTGAGTAATTTCAATCCCAAAAGAAAACAGTAGTGTTGCCAGCCCAACTGTCCTTGCCGTCCATTGGTTAAAGAGAGTTGTAAAACCAAAATAAACCATCAGTACCCATAGCCCATCGCCAACGTAATCTTTTACGAAGGAAACATCACCCATAAATCGCCTTGACGCCAGACCCAAAAGTAGGATACTTAAGGTCAGAGATCCATACACCATTCGGTTGCGATTGACGTGCATGATTAACATTCATCAGGTGGGAAAACAAAAACAAGTTTAGCAGGAAAGGTTGTCTCTACAAATTATTTTGGCACTTCAAGGAATTATTTAGCCAACAAATCTGTAACAATAAATAGAACAGTTATGAACGGACGCTTTGCCATATCGATGCACATTCTAACGTTACTGGCTCAGGCCAGCGATGAATGGGTTACGTCTGATTTACTGGCGGGTAGTATTAACATCAATCCGGTTCTCGTCCGAAAGGAACTCAGCAATTTGCGCAACAACGGGCTAGTCATCAGTCGCGAAGGGAAAAATGGGGGTAGTAGGCTTGCCAAACCCGCCAGTCAGATTCGGGTATCGGATGTATTCCTGGCAACCCGTCAGGGTGCTTTTCTAGGCACAGCCCGTAATACGCCCAATCCGGCCTGTCCTGTCGGCAAACAGATAAACAAGCATTTAGATGATCTTTACGTTGAAGCGGAAAATGCATTAATTCAACAATTAGGCGATAGTACGTTGGCCGATTTTAGTCGTCGATTCGACTAATTTTTTTACCCAAAACTGTAACAAATTTCATTACAATAAATTTAATTAATCAATAACTCTATGAAACTGGCAATTATTGGAGCCTCGGGCTTTGTTGGCTCAGCTCTCCTCAGCGAATCCTTACAACGTGGTCATGACGTAACGGCTATTGTTCGCCATCCGGAAAAAATTACGGTTACCGATACAAAGCTGACCGTAAAACAGGGAGATGCCGAAGATGCCGATCAGGTGGCACAACTCGTAGCGGGTCATGATGCCGTTTTGAGTGCGTACAACGCAGGCTGGACCAATCCGAACCTGTACGATGATTTTCTGGCAGGTTCAAAAGCCATTGAAAAAGGAACGCAGCAATCAGGTGTTAAACGACTGCTTGTGGTTGGTGGTGCTGGTAGTCTGGAAGTGGCTCCGGGTGTTCAACTAGTTGATACACCCCAATTTCCGGCTGAGTGGAAAGCAGGTGCCACAGCTGCTCGTGATTACCTCAATGCACTTCGTGAGAACACTACGCTTGATTGGACCTTCTTAAGTCCGGCCATTATGCTGGTTCCGGGCGATCGCACAGGTACATTCCGGATAGGTACCGATCAACCCGTTTTTAACGAAAAAGGTGAAAGTACGATTTCAGTGACTGATCTGGCAGTAGCGGTTCTTGATGAAATTGAGAAACCACAGTTTATCCAGAAACGGTTTACGCTGGGTTATTAACTCATTTACAACAACCCTATAAGGTTTCCAAAACCTTATAGGGTTTAGATTTTCAGCACAATCTTAGCATGCTTACCAGCACAGGCCATTTCCAGCCCCGACGCCAGGTTATCAAATGATTCACGCGCAGAGATGATACGGCCGGGTTGTATAAACCCACTTTCGATCAAGCCAATCGTTCGTCGAAAATCAACGGGATGCTGGTAAATAATGGACGTAATAATGCTGATACCCTGTCTGGTTATCCCGAATTCGGTAATCGCGCTGGGCTTATCGGATAAACCAGCCACAACCACATAAGCACCACGGGGAGCGGCCTCAACGGCCATCGTGAAGGCTGGGGCAGCCCCAGAGCATTCGAAAACGGTGTGTACTCTGGCTTCTTTCCAGATGGTAGCAATCTGAGCGGTATTCGCATCAGTGGGAACAGGAACAGCACCGAAGCCAGCGGCCAGATCAACTTTTTCCTGAACGCGGTCATATGCCAAAACGGTGTAGCCCATTTTGTGTGCTAAATGGGCCACCAACAGGCCGATAGCGCCTAAGCCGACAACGGCCACTGCATCGCCCGGACGAGCTGGCGACGAATAGATTGTATGTAAAGCAACCGCTGTTGGCTCAATCACAACGGCATCCTCATCGCTAATCGAAGCAGGAACCTGCCAGGCAAAGTTTGCAGGCACTACGGCGTATTCGGCAAAACAGCCCGTTTCCAGTACACCAATAATGCGCTTATTTACACAAATATTGCCGCGTCCCTGCCAGCAATAGTCACAATGACCGCAAGGGTAATTCGGTTCAATTACCACACGGTCACCGAGTTGAAGTTGATTCACACCATCGCCAAGTTTATCGACGTGACCGATGCCTTCGTGGCCAATAACCAGTGGGAATGTCAAATCGGGGCGGTGTCCTTGATAAATGGACACATCGGAGCCACAGATGCCAACCGATTTCATTTTTATACGAACCTCGCCAGTACCCGGTTCAGGAATGGGACACTGCTGATGCTCAATAGATCGGATGGCAGTCAATACACCGGCCTTCATCGTAGTTGCTAGAGTACTCATTACATTCTATTCATCGATCGCTACACTTGCCTGTTCATTGACCAGCTCAATGGGTCGTAAAGCTGGTAAAACCACATGAATAACCAGTAGACCAATCAGATAAGAGCTACTCGCAAAAATAAACATGGGTTTGTAGCCAAAATTCGCGACGATATACCCTGTTGCCGCAGCGACAATCATACTAATCGTACCGCCCAGAAAACCACCCATACCCGTAGCGGTAGCGACAGAACCACCCGGAAACAAGATGGTCGACATGGCATACACATTCGTTGACCATCCCTGATGCGCTGCCGTAGCCAGGGCTAGTAGAGCCACTACCCCAGCAAAACTATGGATAGATGGAATCAGATAAATGGGTGTAACAGAGAGTGCACAAATCAACATTGTTAGTTTCCTGGCCTTATTTTCGGTCCAACCGTTTTTCATCAGATTCGTCGCTAACCAACCAAAGAAAATACTGCCGATGTCTGACACGACGTAAATGATTAGGAATGGAATACCAAAGTTTTTAAGGTCCAGTTTCTGATCAAGCTGGTTATTGGTCAGCAGAAAATCAGGAAGCCAGGTGAGGTAAAAAAACCAGACAGGGTCAGCAAAGATTTTTCCGAAACAGAATGCCCAGGTTTGCTTATACCGACTTAGTTGAAGCCAGGAAAACTGTGTTTTATGATCGGACGTACCTGTTATCTCTCTGGCTTCGGTAATGTATTGATATTCTGTCCTGGAGAGAGAGGGCGTTACTTCGGGTTTGGAATAACTTACCCACCAGATTACGAGCATCAATACACCCAGAACTGCCGAAATCAGAAAAGCCCCTCGCCAGCCAAATTGTACCATCAGAAAAGGCACGAGTAGCGCTGTGGTTATAACGCCCATGTTTGAACCCGCATTCAGAATACCCGTAGCCGTTGAGCGTTCGTGTTTAGGAAACCATTCGGCAATTGCTTTCATAGCCGAGGGAAAATTGGCGGCTTCGCCAAGACCCAGAACCGCCCGCACAACCGCAAACTGACCCACTGTCGAAACAAAGCCAGACGCAATGCTGGCAACACTCCAGACAGCGATGCCAATCGTAAATCCTTTTTTGGTGCCAACCCGATCAATTAGCCATCCAATCAGCAGAAAACCAATGGCATACGTTGCTTTAAAGGCCGAATCGACAAGTCCCATTTGAATCCGAAACTGCTTCAGGTGTTCGTCCGTCAGCAGCATATCAGGAGCTAAACCCAGGATTGTTCGTTTAAAGCCAGCATCTGTCATCACGAATGACAGAGCCTGCCGATCCACATAATTAATCGTCGTCGCCAGAAACAATAGCGCGATGATCCGCCACCGGTAATTCGTAGTCGTGAAAGCCAATTGTAAGGGAGTTTTGTGTAGCGTGGGCGGAAGCCCGCGTAGCCGCAAGGTTAATCAGTTTATCTGCAAATTAGCCTTACGGCTACGCGGGCTTCCGCCCACGCTACTGAAAAAGCAGCCACAGTCAAGCACCTACTATTTTTTATTTATGCAGGACTTTCGCCATTTCCAGCGGTCTATCCGTCGACATCATATCGGCCCCGTGTTCAACGAATGTTTTGTAGACCTGATATCCTTTGGCATCAGCCTGTTTGTCTAAATTTCCAAGGGTTCCGAGCGTGCACAGAATGCCTTTATCATGTAGAAATTTATAGAGTTCCGGCTCTGGTTCTTTAATACCCACAAACGCCATCATCCGATTATCAGGAACGCCTGCTTCGTGCAACCGATCGTATTCGGCGTGGTTTCGGATCGTCACTGAAATCATCAGATTGGGATCGAGTTGATTGACTTTAACTGCATCCGGAACGGTATACGTGATCACCGTCGCATAATTGCCAGCTCCTGTTTTATGTATCATGTCCACCACCTTCGCAAACGAGACATTCCGCTTGACATCCAGCGCAAACACGACTTTATTTTTACCCCAACGCAAAATCTCTTCCAGTGTCGGGATTTTATAGGGCGTCAGGTTCCCCATGTTATCCTCTAATCGATACGGACTCAGTTCGGCATAGGTTTTATCGATGAGTTTTCCCGTTCCAGTCGTTGTTCGATCCAGACTGGCGTCGTGCATCATCACCATAATACTGTCTTTGGTCAGGTCGATATCGCATTCTATGACAACCGAGAGTTGTTTAGCCAGATACGCAAACGATTCGATGCAGTTTTCAGGATACCCTTTCAGATCGCCCCCACCGCGATGCACCTGAATTTTGGTTGGCTGGCCAGGCTTGTATCGAAAAAAATCATCTGCCTTACCCGCCGGAATTTTGATATACGTTTTAGGCGAGCAGGCAAACAGGCTGACACTGAGGGCAAGTACTAAAAAATGTTTAGCAGTCATTTGGGCTGGCAAGAAATTATCAGGTCCATATTCTGGAACCGATCTGATAAAGCGTATTGTTGATAGTACGCAGGATTTTATGATCAAAATGATTTTTCCGATCATATAGATTATGACAATCTGCGTTCTATTCGCCGTAAAAATAAGGCAAGCTGTTCTAACAACGTCGTATGATTCCCTTTTCAATTTTGGATTTATCGCCTATTGTAGAAGGTAGCACTGCTCCTCAGGCACTTCGCAATACGCTTAACCTTGCCCAACACGCTGAGGCATTGGGCTATAATCGGTACTGGCTGGCCGAACACCATAATATGCCGGGTATTGCCAGTGCTGCTACATCCGTTGTCATCGGCTATGTAGCTGGTGGCACCAAAACCATACGAGTGGGTTCGGGAGGTATTATGCTTCCGAATCACTCACCCCTGGTTATTGCCGAACAATTCGGTACGCTCGAATCGTTATATCCCGGTCGAATTGATCTTGGACTAGGTCGGGCTCCCGGCTCAGATCAGGCAACGGCGCGGGCCCTTCGTCGCGATGCTACAGGGCCCGATACCTTTCCGCAGGATGTAATTGAGCTACAGCGCTATTTTCAACCCGACGAGTCCAACCAATTTGTTCAGGCTGTACCAGGAAATGGCCTGGACATACCGATCTGGATACTGGGTTCAAGCTTATTTGGGGCCCAATTAGCCGCTATACTTGGCCTCCCTTATGCCTTTGCATCGCATTTTGCTCCTGCCGAATTGATGCGTGCTCTGCATGTATACCGAACTCAATTTAAACCGTCTGATCACTTAAAAGAGCCTTATGCTATGGTAGCGGCTAACGTAATTGCGGCCGACACGGATCAGGAAGCAGAGCGTTTATTTACATCCGTTCAGCAGCAGTTTCTGTACATCCGACGTGGGAAGGCGCGAAAAATGCAGCCTCCTGTTGATGACCTGGAAGCACTCTTTCCAGCGTATGAACTAGCTGGTATCGACTCTGTTTTCCGTTGTTCGGCCGTCGGTTCACCCAAAACTATTCAACGGCAATTGGCAAGTATTATTGACCAAACGCAGGCTAACGAATTGATTCTAACGGCTCCTATTTATGACCACGAAGCCCGCAAACATTCGCTTACGCTAACGGCACAGGTGCGTGATGCGCTGGCAGCTGAAAAAGGGGAAACGGTGGGGTGTCTTGACTGAAAACAAAGTAGTGAAAGCTCTCCAGTTAGGTTCAGAACTTGGCTACACGTTTATACTTCCAAACACAGCAGGGCGCAGTTTATACAAACTGCGCCCTGCTGTGTTTAAATCACCACGTTAACAATCCGCTTTGGAACGACAACCACTTTTTTGGGTGATTTACCCTCCAGCCACTTCTGTACGATCTCGTCGGCCAGAACTTCCTTTTCGATTTCGGTTGGGGCGCGGTCAATGGCGAAACTGATCGTTGTACGTACTTTCCCATTAATCTGGATCGGATACTCAAACGCGTCTTCAACCAGATAAGCTGGGTTGAATTTAGGGAACTCGGCTTTCGAAATTGTGCCAGGTTCGTTACCCAAAGCTGCCCAAAGTTCTTCGGTAATGTGGGGCGCATAGGGCGACAAAATCAGCACCAAATCCTGCAAAATAGCCCGTTTGTGGCAGTTCAGGGTAGCCAACTCATTCACACAGATCATGAATGAACTGACCGACGTATTGAACGAGAACGCTTCAATATCATTCCCCGCCTTCTGAATCGTCTTGTGCAAGATTTTCAGTTCGGCAGGTGTAGGTTGCTCATCCGTTACTAGCCAACTGCTACTTCCGGCATCCGATGCCCCGGCAGCGTTGTCTTTGTAGAACAAGCGCCAGAATTTACGAATGAAGCGGTATACACCGTCGATGCCATTGGTATTCCAGGGTTTAGCCTGCTCTAACGGCCCAAGGAACATTTCATAAAGCCGCAATACATCGGCGCCATACTTCTCAACAATCGTATCAGGGTTAACGACGTTGAACTTCGATTTTGACATTTTTTCGACCTCAACACCTACGGTATAACGACCGTCTGACTCGGTGATAAACTCAGCATTTTCGGCCAAATCTGGACGAAGTTTTCTGAACGCTTCGATGTCTAATACGTCGTTTTCAACAATGTTAACATCAACATGAAGTGGGGTTACTTCACGACCATTTATCTGGTTCAGGGATAAAAATACAGCGGGCACGCCTTCTCGTCCTGTACCTGCAACCCGATACACAAAATTGCTCCGGCCCTGAATCATGCCCTGATTGATGAGCTTTTTGAATGGCTCTTCCTGCGGTACGTAGCCGCGGTCTTTCATGAACTTGTTCCAGAAACGACTGTATAACAAGTGGCCCGTTGCGTGCTCAGTGCCGCCGATATATAGGTCAACATTCTGCCAATAATTGATGGCATTTTTGCTGGCAAATTCGTTGTCGTTGTTTGGGTCCATGTAGCGGTACCAGTACCACGACGAACCCGCCCAACCGGGCATGGTAGAGAGTTCATAGTCATACTCTCCCTTGTATTTCCAATCCTCAGCCCGACCTAGTGGTGGCTCTCCGGTTTCGGTAGGCAGGTATTTGTCGATAGCTGGTAACTCCAGGGGCAAGTCACTTTCGTCAATCAAATATGGTAAACCGTCCTTAAAGTACACTGGAACTGGTTCGCCCCAATACCGTTGGCGACTAAATACGGCATCGCGCATCCGGTAGTTGATTTTACCTTTTCCCAGACCTCGCTCCTCCAGCCACGCAATCAGGGTTGCAGTGGCCTCCTTGTAGGTCATGCCATCGATAATACCCGAATTGATATAGTGGCCTTCTTTCGTATTATCGGCCTGCTGGTCAACGTCTTTCTGAGCATCCAGAATCGGGATGATCGGCAAGTTGAAGTGCTTGGCAAAGTTCCAGTCACGTTGGTCACCTGAAGGTACCGCCATAACCGCCCCCGTTCCATAACCCGCCAATACGTAATCGGCCAGGAAAATCGGGACTTGTTCGTTGTTGAATGGATTGACGCAGTAGCTACCCGTAAATACACCGGAAACAACCTTCGTTTCGGACATACGATCGCGCTCAGAACGAAGTTTAGCCGCATTGACGTAGGCTTCAACCGCTTCCCGCTGCTCTGGCGTTGTCAACTCAGCCGCCAATTCATGTTCGGGAGCCAGCACCATAAACGAAACACCGTAGATGGTATCAACGCGAGTCGTAAAGACTTCGATAAACGTTTCAGGTTTACCAGATTCACCATCTTTTAACTTGAAACCTGAAACTTGAAACTTGACGGAAGCTCCCACCGATTTCCCAATCCAGTTACGCTGTTGTTCTTTCAGCGATTCAGTCCAGTCGACGGTATCCAGGCCCGTCAGCAAACGGTCGGCGTAGGCCGTAATGCGCATCATCCACTGACGCATCAACTTCTGCTCAACCGGATAACCGCCCCGCTCTGAAACCCCATCTTTCACCTCGTCATTTGCCAGAACCGTACCAAGAGCCGGGCACCAGTTCACAACGGCATCGGCCAAATACGTCAGGCGATATTTTAAGGTTATTTCGTACGACTCACGGGTAGACAGGGCGTTCCATTCCGCAGCCGTGAAGGTTGGCGCATTTTCATCACAGACCGCATTCACATCGGTCGTTCCGTTCGTAGAGAACTTGTGCAGCAATGTTTCTATGGGTTCGGCCCGGTCGGTATCTTTATTGTACCACGAACGGAACAGCTCCATAAAAATCCACTGCGTCCATTTATAATACGATGGATCGGACGTACGAACTTCGCGCGTCCAGTCGTAGCTGAATCCAATATTTTTTAGTTGCTCGATGTATCGCTTCCGGTTTTCTTCCGTAGTGATGGCCGGATGCTGACCCGTTTGGATAGCGTACTGTTCGGCAGGAAGCCCGAATGAATCGAAACCCATCGGATGCAACACATTAAACCCTTTCAGTCGCTTGTAACGCGATACGATATCCGAGGCAATGTAACCCAGTGGATGGCCAACATGTAGCCCTGCTCCCGATGGATATGGGAACATATCGAGAACATAATACTTGGGCTTCGTCGTCTGTTCTGCGGGTTTGTAGGTGTGGTGATCGTCCCAAAACTGTTGCCATTTCTGTTCAGTTTCGCGGTGGTTGTAGTCAGCCATAAGGGTAACGCGGCTGGAAAGCCGCATTCTAATTCTATTTCTATTTCGGAAAATGGGCGGCTTTCCAGCCGCGTTACTCTTTAATCTTGCAAAAATAGCCGATTACAAAGACTTTTGCCTATCGACCGGTCGATGAATGTATAAACACCTAATGAATCAAGACAGCTCCCCTACTCTTTTACTCAACCCAGATCAGCCGATTCTACCTATGCGCTTTTCTTATTGGTTTTGGATAGCGGGGCTTGGCTTGCTGACTGCGCTGCTAGGTAGCTGGATTGTGGGCGACTTTCGGCATCCACTCTCTGATGGTGGCGACACCGATCAGTTCGAGTATGTGGGTTATTTTTTCAGTAAAAACCTACTATTCAACCCATTTCCTCACCTCAACCTACTCAATACGCAAACCTTTTACCCGTATGGCACGAATCAGGTTTTTCTGGATTGGGGCTTCGAACGCGACTATTGGTATACGTTCTGTTACCGAATCTTGGGTGGCCCTGGTCCATATTTACAATATTATTATGTGTATAGCCTGGTTATTGCATCAGTCGGCACGTTCGTTATTTTACACCCCCGCTTTGGTCCGTTAAAATCAGTTACCCTTGGGCTGATCGTTTCGATTTTTAATTTTTACGCCATTTATAAGTTTCCCGTTCACATGAATGTTTGTGTGGGGCACTGGACCACTTTGTGTATCGTAGCCACCTACCGGCTGCTGTATGATGCAACTACTGAACGACCAATTTCACTGATATATATACTAATCTGGATGTGGCTTCATGTTCAGGTCTTGAGTCAGGAACTGGCTTATGTGGCCGGTTTTGCGCTAACCTTCACGACACTCGCATTTCCAGTTCTGGTTGTCATTCTGTATCGACATTCTGTTGATGCTGCACCGGGTTTAAACCCGGTGCAGCATCAACAGAAAAGTTTGTTTACATTGATCCGCAGTTATATACAGGAACAATGGAGCCATCATCAGGTAGGCATCTTACTTAGCCTGTTGATGTTGATGGTCAGTTTATACGCCTACTTGCCGTTAACGCTTCAAATTGCCTTTACAGCCTGGAAGTTCGACTTTAGTGCAGTGCCAGAATTACGCGCGTGGTCGCACCCATTGCGCTTATTGATCCCACACCTGCCCGGTTTGCACACCTATCATTTTGATTACACTCCTCACCTGCGCGACACTTTTGAGAGTTACGGACAGGGTAGCCCAGGCTTGTATCTGGTCGTGCTGGCCGGCATTGGCTGGTGGCAACTCCGCCGACGAGTATCCATTTGGTTGCCCATTGTGCTTATGCTGACCGTATGCCTGCTGTATCATCCTGTTGTGCTGCCCACCCTGAAACTGTTTCCCTGGTTTAGCTTTAACCGACATGGTGGTCGGGCCAGCCTTATTTATCCGGTGTTGCTTGGGTTACTGGCACTACCTGTTCAATGGCCTCGTCGGCTACCTGGTCAACTATTCGGCCTTGCTATACTTGGGTTAATGGGTATGGAATGGTATACAGGCTATGTTCAACGTATAATTTACCCCGCGAACGTAGCATCAGACAACTTGCTAACGTATTGTGCTATCGTACGAAAACAACCCGGCGCGGCTGTGCTCGACTGGCCATTCTGTACGATTGGGGGTGATGGTGTTGGATCAAAGGAAGGGCTTTGCCCCTATTACACGCAACAGAACGCGGTCTTTACCTTCCGACGATTTTATGACAAAAGTGGAGTTGGGCAATATTTTGGTCGATTGCATCCCGACCAGATTCAGCCCTTTTTACGCGATGGCTGGCCCCAATTATTAACACCGGGTCGGGCATTCACGGCACAGGATTGGCAATTTTTAGACACATTTCTGCGCAAAAACAACTTTGCGGGCATTAACCTCTATCTCGATTTACTTTCTCCGCAACAGGTAGCCTTATTTTACCAGCATTATGGTCAACCCATTGCCGAAACGAAATTCCCCGCAGCCGGACGAGTGGTATTCCTTAGACTGAAACGCTAGTACAATCGTTATTATATAGCCCGCGCAACGACTTCCTGGCTTTCTGCGTATACTTGATTGAATCAACTCCACAACAACGCATGGCGTGACTTTTTACGATTGATACTTTCCAACTATCTATTTCGTACGTACTCATGCGACGTTCTTTATCGTTCGCGACGTTCACCAACGTCGCCTTACTTGGCTTTAGCCTCTTTGGCTGTAAAACCGATAGTATAGAGGCAACCAGTATTGCTGCCGATTGTCTGGTCAAAGCTTCGTCTACAAATGGGACTGCCATTGCGGGCTCCTATATTGTTACCTACCGACCAGCGCTCGCCCTTTCGTCGTCTAATGCTCGCCTTGCCAGCTCCGAAGCGCAGGCCGAACAGTTTCTTTCGGATGCCCAGATTACTAACGCACAAGCCGAAGTGCTGGCTACAGGCGATCAAACCAGTTTTCTGGCTCAATTGACCGAAAGCGAGTCCGAAAAATTAAAAGCAGACCCCTCTGTCCTTCTGATCGAACCCGACCAGATTATGTCGATGTGTAATTGTGTTGACGTTGCTACGTCAACTACCTTACCCTGGAATATCAGCCAAACAGGCTACGGACGGGGCGATTTACAAACGACGAAAACCGCCTGGATCATTGATACGGGAATTGACCTCGATCACCCTGATCTCAACGTCGATGCCAGCCGTAGTAAATCTTTTGTGAGCGGAACCACATCTGCCGATGATGAAAATGGGCACGGTACACACGTTGCAGGCATTATTGGTGCGCTAAACAACAGCATTGGCGTAACGGGTATTGCCTCGGGCGCAACGCTGGTTTCGCTAAGAGTGCTGGACGATGAAGGTGAAGGACGACTTTCGGGAATTATTCAGGCTATAAACTATGTCCGGACAAATGGGAAAGCGGGTGATGTTGTGAATCTCAGCCTGGGGGGCGAAAGTACCTCAACAACGCTGGATTTGGCCATCACTCAAGCTGCCAATGCGGGTATACTGTTCGCTATCGCGGCAGGGAACGACAGCAAAAACAGCGATAATTACTCGCCAGCCCGCGTAAATCACGCCAATGTCTTTACTGTATCGGCAATGGACAGCAAAAACCAGTTTGCGTCATTTTCAAACTTTGGCAGTAGCGTCGATGTCTGCGCTTACGGCGTGCGCATCACCTCTACCTACATGGGAGGTAAGTATGCAACCTTGAGCGGAACCTCTATGGCAGCTCCCCACGTAGCAGGTTTGCTGTTCATCCGGGGCAATACATTCCCGACCCACGGAACAGTAACCGGCGATCCCGATGGAACGCCTGATCCAATGGCGGGAGAATAACTGTTTATTGTATCTGGCATATATCCTTGACCTGCTCACCATCTTAAGGAGTTTGCCGGGTTTTCTTGCAACTTTCCAGTTACCTATCGTATCTTTGTGACACGTTCAGGCCAGTTTACACACTGCTGGATTGAAATAGTCTAAAACATGCGGCACGCTGACGTGCCGTTTTTCATAAATAAAATACTCCATTAACTCGATAGGCATTATACTGTATGAATGAACAGATAGCCTCTACCACCAATTCGGCAGACACTACCCTTAGTCTGGCAGAGCCAGAAATCGACCTTAATGGACTGACGATCAGCCTTCAGGGAGAAAATGCAGTGAAGCAAGCCAAAGCTTTGCAGGCTGCCTTTCCAACCGCTACCGTGCAAACAGGCTCGGCCCGCCCTCTGCTCCGACGCAGGAATCGCACCGAAATAGCTATTTATGTTTTTTCGGCACTGGCCTTGATGATCGTCGGGCACCTGTTGTTCAGCTATTTTACGTTGGATCGCCTGACAGTTATTGCTAAAACAGTTGATATCACGCCCGATATTTTTTACTTCATTTTGGCCGGATTTATTGCCCAAATGATCGATGGAGCATTGGGAATGGCTTATGGGGTAACAGCAACTACCTTTTTAACCAGCGTGGGCATTAGCCCTTTGTTTGCTACTGCCAGTGTACACAGCTCCGAAATTTTCACATCGGGCGTATCGGGCTATATGCACTTGAAGTTTGGCAACGTCAACAGTCGCCTGTTCAAGATTGTGTTGATTCCGGGCGTCATTGGCGCAGCACTAGGGGCGTTTTTAATTACCAAGCTGGCCGATATGGAAGTAGTGGCAACTTATTTATCACCAGCGATTTCAGTTTACACCGCTATTTTGGGTATTTTGATTCTGAAAAAAGCGCTAGCGAAACAGACCAAGAAAAAGCCCGTTCGCCAAATTGGCCTGCTAGCCTGGTTTGGTGGATTTGTCGATGCCATTGGTGGTGGAGGCTGGGGCCCAATTGTTAATTCAACGCTTATTGCGTCTGGCCGCCATCCTCGTTATACCATTGGTTCGGTCAATCTGGCGGAGTTTTTTGTCTCTTTTGCCAGTTCTGTTGTATTCGCCTTATATGCTGGTTTGGATAACTATGGTATGGTAATCATCGGTCTGATTCTGGGCGGAATGATTGCCGCACCCATTGCTGCCCGTCTGGCGCAAAAACTACCCGTTAAAACCATGATGATACTCGTCGGAATTGTCGTTATCCTCGTAAGTTTGCGGAAGATTATAAAGTTTTTCTGACAGGATTAACAAGATGTACAGGATTTTAGAGTGCTGAGGAGAAATCCTGTACATCTTGTTAATCCTGTCAAAATAAGTCTATGCAAAAGCAAACCAAAGCCATCCGTACTCAGACACAGCAATCGCTCAACCGCGAACACTCTGTACCGCTGTATCTGACCTCAAGTTTTACCTTCGAAAGTGCAGAACAAGGTAAAGCATTGTTTGAAGAAACTGAAGAGGGCAATATTTATTCGCGCTTCTCTAATCCTAACGTAACGGAATTTGTTGAGAAGGTCTGTATGTTGGAAAATGCCGAAGATGGCATTGCCACAGGAACGGGTATGGCGGCCGTTTTTGCGAGTATGGCGGCTTTATTGAAATCCGGTGATCATTTGGTTGCCTGCCGGGCGTTGTTCGGTTCGGCACACCAGATCATTACGCAAATTTTGAGCAAGTGGGGCATCACCCATACGTATGTCGATGCAACGGCCACCGAAGCCGAGTGGGAAGCTGCTATGCAGCCGAACACCCGCATGGTTTATCTGGAAACGCCATCGAACCCTGGTTTGGAGTTAGTTGACCTCAGAATGCTGGCTCGCTTAAAGGCGAAGTATGGCTTTATTCTGAACGTCGATAACTGCTTTGCAACGCCCATTCTGCAAACACCCATCGATTTTGGGGCAGACTTGTCGGTGCATTCAGCAACGAAATATATGGATGGACAGGGTCGGGTACTGGGTGGCATTGTAGTAGGTCGCGCCGATCTGATTCAGCCTATTCGATTCTTTGCCCGTCACACCGGCCCTTCTTTATCGCCTTTCAATGCCTGGGTTTTGTCAAAAAGCCTGGAAACGCTGGACCTGCGCATGGAGCGCCACTGCCGGAACGCCCTGCAATTGGCCGAAGCGCTGGATGCTCATACGGATGTTGAGCGTGTATTATATCCGTTCCTTCCCTCCCATCCGCAATATGATCTGGCAAAACGGCAGATGAGCGCGGGCGGGGCTATTGTCACTATCGAACTGGAAGGCGGCTTTGATCGGGTAAAAGCTTTTTTTGACGCGTTAACTATTCCTACCCTTTCCTCTAATCTGGGCGATTCACGTACCATTGTGACAAACCCAAATACAACAACTCATGCTAAACTGAAACCCGAAGAAAAGGCAGCACTCGGCATCACGCCGGGCCTGATTCGGATTTCGGTAGGTCTGGAAGCCGTAGAGGATTTAATTGAAGACTTTGCGCAGGCAGCAGCGAAATCGGCAGAGGTTTTAAAGGTAAATGTGGGGTAACGCTTGAGTCGGTATGGCGAAACTAAATCCGACAGATTAACGTCATTAAAGAATACGATCATCGTCATGAAGATTCTGGACGCTGCCCGGCAGTTGACCAAAACCGGCAAGGCGATAAAATTGCCCAACTAACATGATTGCCGAGTCCACCTCATACACGCTTGAAGGCCTAACTGACCGATTGTCAGGGCTAAGCAATGTTGACGCCTTACGTACGCTAGCTGAATTGTTTCCCGGCGAGGTCATTTTTTCGACCAGCCTGGGTTATGAAGATCAGGTTATTACTGACTTGATTCTGGCGAATAACATTCCGATCAAAATTTTCACACTCGATACAGGCCGAATGTTTGCCGAAACGTATTCGGTCTGGAAAAAGACGAATGATCGATACGCAACCAAAATTGAAGCTTATTTTCCAGACAGGAACGCCGAAGAAACGTTAATGACCACCAAAGGGCCGTATAGTTTCTACGACTCTGTGGAGAATCGGAAAGAATGCTGTGGCATTCGGAAAGTTGAGCCTTTAAACCGGGCGTTGAAGGGTCAGAAAATCTGGATTACGGGTATTCGCGCTGAGCAATCGGCCAACCGCCAGAGTATGACCCAACTCGAATGGGATACCTCGCACGACCTATTCAAGTTCCACCCACTAATGGACTGGACATTCGACGAGGTAAAGCAATACATAAAAGATCATCATGTGCCTTACAACCCACTCCACGACCGTGGTTTTGTAAGCATCGGCTGTCAGCCCTGCACCCGCGCCATTCAGGAAGGTGAAGATTTCCGGGCAGGTCGCTGGTGGTGGGAAGATAACTCCAAGAAAGAGTGTGGTTTGCATGCTAAATGAGTGAATGAGTGAATGAGCGAATGAGTGCTGTAACAAATAGAAGTTACCCTACCTTTTTCGCTCTTTCACTCTTTCGCTCAATCACTCATTAAAAAATGAAACTCGATTATTTAGATCAGCTCGAATCGGAAGCCATCCACATTATGCGGGAGGTAGCCGGTCAATTTGAGCGGCCTGCGCTGCTTTTTTCAGGTGGCAAAGATTCCATTACCCTCGTACACCTGGCATTGAAAGCGTTTCGGCCAGGTAAATTCCCGTTTCCACTCGTACATATCGACACGGGCCACAACTTTCAGGAAGCCCTCGACTACCGTGATAATCTGGCTGAACGGATCGGTGAAAAACTCATCGTTCGCTATGTAGAAGACACCATTCGGGAAAAGAAATTGAAGGAGCCAACAGGCCGGAATGCAACCCGGAATGGCCTGCAAACATTCACATTGCTCGATACGATCGAAGAATTCGAGTTCGATGCCTGCATTGGTGGTGCTCGTCGAGATGAAGAAAAAGCACGGGCAAAAGAACGTGTCTTTTCGGTCCGTGATGAGTTTGGCTCCTGGGACCCCAAGCGCCAGCGCCCTGAACTCTGGAACCTCTACAATGGCCGGATTCACAAAGGTGAAAACGTCCGCATATTCCCGATTTCGAACTGGACCGAACTGGACGTCTGGAATTACATCCGGCGCGAAAAAATTGAACTCCCCAGCATTTATTTCGCCCATGAGCGCGAGTTGCTCATCCGGGATGGCAAATTGATGGCTACCGCCGGTGGCGTTATCAAGCCCGAAGCCGATGATCAACTGGTTACGCGTAGGGTCCGTTTCCGTACCGTTGGTGATATTTCCTGCACAGCGGCCTCAGAATCAAGCGCCGACACGCTGGACGCCGTTATTGACGAAATTCAGGCTACGCGCATCTCCGAACGGGGCGAAACCCGCATGGACGATCAACTCAGCGAAGCTGCCATGGAAGACCGCAAGAAAGGCGGGTATTTTTAAAAGGCGAAAGAGCGAAAGAGTGAAAGAGCGATAAATGACGCGCTAGCCACTCTTTCGCTCTTTCGCTCTTTCACTCTTTAAAATATGGATCTCTTACGCTTTATAACTGCCGGTTCGGTCGACGACGGCAAAAGTACGCTCATTGGGCGTCTTCTTTACGATTCCAAATCCATTCTGGCCGATCAACTGGAAGCTATTGAGCGCGCCAGCAAAAGCCGTGACGATGGTGAAATTGACCTCGCGCTGCTGACAGATGGCCTCCGTTCTGAACGGGAACAAGGCATCACCATTGACGTAGCGTATCGCTATTTTCAGACGCCAGCCCGCAAGTTTATCATTGTCGATGCGCCAGGACACATTCAATATACCCGTAACATGGTTACAGGGGCATCGAACTGTCAGTTGGCTATTGTATTGGTTGATGCACGACATGGAGTAGCTGAACAAACCCGACGTCACTCACTCATCGCGTCGCTGTTGGGCATTCCCCATATTGTGGTGGCTGTCAATAAAATGGATTTGGTTGGTTATTCGCAGGATGTATTCACGGATATCTGTATTCACTACGCCGAATTAGCCAAAAACCTGAATGTGAAGCAGGTAACTTATATCCCGATGAGTGCCCTCAACGGAGATAACGTGGTTGATCGCTCAGAATCAATGCCGTGGTATGATGGGCAAACATTGTTGGAACATCTGGAAACAGTTGTGATTGACGATGATATTAATTTGACTCAGGCTCGTTTTCCTGTGCAATACGTCATTCGGCCGCAAACCGCTGAACTGCATGATTATCGGGGTTATGCCGGAAAAATTACCAGTGGCCAGTTCCGCAAAGGTGATGCAATAACGGTATTCCCATCGGGCGAGACCTCAACCATCGATGCTATCGAAATCGCCGAAACTCACCTGGAGGAAGCAACAACACCTATGTCGGTCGTGCTGCATTTAGCAACCGATGTAGACATTAGTCGGGGTGACCTAATTGTTCGTTCAGAAAGCCAGCCACTGAGTAGCCAAACGGTTGAAGCGATGCTATGCTGGATGGATTCCAAGGAGTTCAAGGTAGGGAATAAATACGTGTTACAGGTCGGGACGTTCCGTACTCGTTGCTCCGTTCGCGAGATTGCCTATCAACTGAACGTCAATACATACGAACAGATTGAAGGTGTAGAGCAGCTACGGTTAAACGATCTGGCCAAAGTTGTTTTACGAACGGCCCAACCTATCAGTTTTGATCCCTACGCAACCAACCGTGCTTCGGGTGGCGCAATCCTGATCGACGAAACATCGAACGTAACGGTAGGAGCATTGATGCTACTAGGCGAAGCGTAACAACACGGCCTTTTTCGTATATTTGAGTAAAGACCTGATACTATATGACCGAATTAGCTGCTCAACTTCTTGAATCGCCCAAGGCTCCGCAGATTATTCAGCAAGTACAGGCGATTCTCAACGACGAAAAAAATCGTAGACAGGCATTTTATGAGTGGTTGAATGATGACATGAAAGCCGAGTTTATCAATGGCGAAATCGTTGTTCATTCGCCAGCTCTACACAGGCACAATTCAGCCGTTATGCTTCTTGGTACGCTATTAAATGCCTTTGTCAGCAAGCGACAGCTAGGCATTGTGCTTGTCGAAAAAGCATTGGTTGAACTGACGCGTAACAGTTACGAGCCAGATATTTGCTATTTTGGGTCAACTAAAGCAGCAGGTATTCAACCTGATTTGCTTTATTACCCAGCTCCTGATCTGGTAGTGGAAGTATTATCAAAAAGTACGCAGAAGAACGATCGGGAAATCAAGTTTGAAGATTACGCAGCACACGGTGTTACTGAATATTGGCTCGTTGACCCAACCCGTCAAACGATTGAGCTTTTCACATTTGATTCAGACACAGAGGCTTATGCATTAAATGGTTTATTTAGAATGGGTGAAACCGTCAGTAGTCTTTATCTAGATGGTTTTACAATTCCTGTGAAAGCAGTCTTCGATGCAACAGCGAACGTGACTACATTACGTACACTATTGGTCTAATAATCATTACTCTTTAGAAAATAGAAAAGCTCAGAAATCAACTTCTGAGCTTTTCTATTTTCTAAAGTTTATTTTTCTACATTTTCTCCAGCACTCGTTCCATCGAAACCTCGTAACCAATTTTAGCCTTTAACTCGCTTATAGGAATACGAACTTGTTCGGTTGTATCACGGTAGCGGATGGTAACAGTGTTATCTTCCAATGTTTGGTAATCGACGGCGATGCAAAATGGCGTTCCTATTAAATCCTGACGAGTATAGCGTTTACCAATCGCATCACGCTCTTCATAAACCACTCTAAACTCCGAACGCAGGCTCTTCACGATTTCTTCCGCTTTTTCGGGTAGACCATCTTTACGAACCAACGGGAATACAGCCGCTTTTACAGGAGCCAATGCTGGATGCAGTTTCAAATAGGTCCGCTCTTTCTGCTGATCTCCCTCGCCCACAACCTCCTTAGTAAAGGCATTGCAGAAAACGGCTAAGAACAAGCGATCGGCACCAACCGATGTTTCAACCACATACGGGATGTAATTACCGTAAGGTTTGCCGGTTGCTTCATCGATATCATTGTCGAAATACTGCTGCTTTTTACGGCTCAGTTCCTGATGTGCTTTCAGGTCAAAATCGGTACGAGAGTGAATCCCTTCCATTTCGCGGAAACCGAACGGAAATTTATATTCAATATCGACCGCTGCGTTGGCGTAGTGAGCCAGTTTTTCGTGAATGTGGAATTTGAGTTTTTCGGCGGGTAATCCAACGGCCTCGTGGAACTTCATCCGCGTATCGCGCCAGGTTTCGTACCACTTCATTTCGGTGCCAGGGCGCACGAAAAACTGCATTTCCATCTGTTCGAATTCGCGCATCCGGAACGTAAACTGTCGGGCTACGATCTCGTTCCGAAATGCTTTACCGATCTGGGCAATTCCAAACGGAACCTTCATCCGGCCTGTTTTCTGCACATTCAGGAAGTTAACGAAAATACCCTGTGCCGTTTCAGGGCGCAGATAAATCAGACTAGCGTCTTCAGCCAACGAACCCACTTGCGTCGAGAACATCAGATTAAACTGGCGAACTTCGGTCCAGTTATCAGTACCCGAAACAGGATCTTTAATACCTTCGGAAATAATTAAATTCCGAACGCCTTCGAGGTCATTGTCACCTAATAAGCGTCCCATTTCCTGCAACAAGGCTGTACTTTTCGCTTCGTCGCCTGCGTTGGCATAAGCTTCGGCTTTTAGCTCCAGCAATTGGTCGGCGCGGTAGCGTTTCTTCGAGTCTTTATTATCGATCATCGGATCATTGAACGAGTCAACGTGGCCCGACGCTTTCCACGTCAGCGGGTGCATGAAGATCGACGCGTCAATTCCAACAACATTGTCGTGGAGTTGCGTCATGGCCTTCCACCACAGCGTTTTGAGGTTATTTTTCAGTTCAACGCCATTCTGGCCATAGTCATACACGGCCTGTAGCCCGTCGTAAATTTCGGACGATGGAAATACGAAGCCATATTCTTTGGCGTGGGCAATAATGTCTTGTAAGGAGGTAGCCGGGGAAATTTTCTGCTCTGTCATAATCAGTTACTGATACCGCAAAGATAGTGTTTACGCCGAAAATGGTGAGCTTTCATCAATAGCTTTATCTAAGCCAATCACTATTAGGTCTTTGAATTGATATACTTAGTCGCACTATAAATAAGTGCTTTCACAAAGAAACTTTACTCCTATCATCTATTCTGGCCATTTTTTCCGTACCTTTGCGGAAAATTTGTCTGGCACACATGGCATCGTTTAATCCGGTTAAGATTTTTTCAGGAAGTCAGTCTACGTATTTAGCTGAAAAAATCGCGCATTACTACGGCAAAGACCTGGGCGGGTACACCTGCCGACGGTTTAGCGATGGTGAAATGTCGCCCAGTTTTGAAGAATCGGTTCGGGGTTGCGATGTATTTCTGATTCAGTCAACTCCCCCACCCGCTGATAACCTGCTTGAATTGTTGCTCATGGTCGATGCCGCTCGCCGGGCTTCAGCACACTACGTAACGGTTGTCATTCCTTATTTTGGGTATGCTCGTCAGGATCGGAAAGACAAACCCCGTGTGTCAATTGCCGCTAAATTGGTGGCAAACATGCTGGCCGCGTCGAAAGCAGATCGACTAATGACTTTAGACCTTCACGCAGGGCAAATTCAGGGTTTCTTCGATTTTCCGGTCGATCATTTGGAGGGAACATCCGTGTTTGTACCCTACATTAAAAGCCTGAATCTAGAGAATCTGGTCATTGCCTCGCCTGACGTGGGTGGAGCCAATCGTGCCCGTACGTTCGCCAAGCATTTCAATGCCGACATCGTACTCTGTGATAAACACCGCAAGCGGGCCAACGAAATTGCCTCGATGCAGGTCATTGGTGATGTAGAAGGCGCCAACGTCGTGCTGGTCGATGATTTAATTGACACAGGTGGCACGATGGCGAAAGCGGCCCAGATTATCATGGACAAGGGCGCTCAATCGGTGCGGGCCGTTTGTACGCACCCAATTATGTCGGGGAAAGCGCACGAAAACATTGCGAACTCTGTATTGGAAGAGTTAGTCGTTTCTGACACGCTGCCACTCAAGCAGGTCAACGACAAAATTAGAGTACTATCGGTGGCTGAGTTATTTGCCAAAGCCATTGGCCGTATTCGAGATCACGAATCTATTAGTTCATTGTTTATAAAATATTGAAGAGCGAAAGAGTGAAAGAGTGAAAGAGCGTCAACAGCTAATCACTCTTTCGCTCTCTCGCTCTTTCACTCTTTAAAGTTTCAAAATCATGAAAAAAATCGAGATTGTAGGGTATCAACGAGCGAATCTCGGCCGCACGGAGTCACAAGCGATTCGGGCCGAGGGTAATGTTCCGTGTGTGTTGTATGGTGGCGAAGAGCAAGTGCATTTTTATGCACCAGCAATTCTGTTCCGCGACTTAGTTTATACGCCCAATATTTTTGAAGTTGCCCTCAACATTGAAGGCGCTGAATACCGGGCTATTCTTCAGGAAACTCAATTCCACCCAGTAAGTGACGTGCTCCTGCACGCCGACTTCCTGTTGGTAACCGATAGTAAGCCTATTAAAATTGCCGTTCCCGTTCGTTTGGTAGGTTCAGCTCCAGGTGTACAAAAAGGTGGTAAACTTGTTACGCGGGTTCGGAAATTACGCGTGAAAGGTACTGTTGAAAACATCCCTGATTTCATCGATGTTGATGTATCAGGTCTTGATCTGGGTAAATCTGTTCGTGTTGGTCAGATCGCTGTAAAAAACATCGAAATGCTCGAGCAGGCATCAAACCCAGTGGCTAGCATCGAAATTCCACGTGCACTGCGTGGTTCGGTTTCGGCCAAATAAATCTGGTATACTGCCAACTTTTTATACTAATAGATTTACAAAAAATCCCCACCAGAGAACTGGTGGGGATTTTTTGTAGGCATACAGTGGAGTTTTAGATTTTATAGATTCTTTAGATACTATAGATTCATAAATCGTAGTACAATAGCATCTATAGCATCCAAAGAATCAATAGTATCTAAGTATTTAAACCATCAAAGCTTCATTCCTCGCAAACGGAGACTGTTCGTAACAACTGATACCGAACTCAGCGCCATAGCCGCGCCAGCCACCATTGGGTTTAACAAAAAGCCAAACGAAGGATAAAGCAACCCAGCCGCTACAGGAATACCGATCATGTTATAAATAAATGCCCAAAACAGATTCTGTCGAATAACCTGAACCGTTTGTTTCGAAAGCTGTAATGCTTTAGGAATGCTGGTAAGGTCGGATGTGATCAGCGTCATTCGGGCTACGTCCATTGCAATATCAGACCCTTTGCCCATGGCAATACTCACATCGGCCTGAGCCATTGCCTGTGAGTCGTTAATTCCATCGCCAACCATCGCTACTATTTTCCCTTCAGTCTGTAATTCTTTGACAAAATTGGCTTTATCGCTAGGCATTGTATCCGCTTTAAAGTGCTCTACTCCTACTTGTTTTGCAACAGCAGTAGCCGTCTGGACATTATCGCCTGTTAGCATATAGACCGCGATGCCCCGGTTTTGCAACAAGTCAATGGCTTGCTTCGAGCTGGCCTTAATGGGATCGGCAATGGCGATGATCGCTAATAGTTCATTTTTCGTTCCGTCAACACTACATCGGGCAAAGAACACAACCGTTTTAGCTAGACTTTGCCAGTCCGTAGCCTGTTTTGCAAAGGCTTCGGGCAATTCGATCTGATGATCAGCCAACAGGCGCTGGTTGCCTACCAAATAGATTTCATTCTGATAGCAGGCCTTTACCCCACGTCCCGTTATACTATCAAAAGAATCTAATACGATTGATTCTGTATTGGCTAGTTTTGTTGTCACGGCCTCCGCTAACGGATGCTCGGACTGAGACTCTATCGTATATACTATGCGTTGGGCCTGAATCAGCTCATTTCCGGAAATAACCCACTGCCAATCGGTTACGACTGGCTTTCCCTGAGTAATAGTGCCTGTTTTATCCAAAACGATGGCATTGACTCGATGAGCCATCTCAAGGCTTTCAGCATCTTTTATAAGTATGTTATTTTCCGCGCCCTTACCAATACCCACCATAATGGCCGTTGGTGTAGCCAGTCCTAACGCACAGGGGCAAGCAATAACCAGCACCGTTACAGAGGTCAGTAACGCTGTTGTAAAAGGATCGGTATGAGGAGCCAGATAGTGTCCGAATGCCAGCCAGATCACAAACGTCAGCAGGGCAATACCAAGAACTATAGGCACAAAAATACCAGCAATCCGATCAACCAGCTGTTGTACAGGCGCCTTGCTCCCTTGAGCATCCTGCACCATACGAATGATCTGTGCTAACAATGTATCGGCACCCACTTTTTCCGCCCGAAATCGGAAACTACCCTTTTGATTGATCGTTCCGGCAAAAACGTCGGCACCGCTCTGTTTCTCAACAGGTATTGACTCGCCACTGATCATACTCTCGTCGACATACGACTGTCCCGATTCGACTTGTCCGTCAACCGGAATTTTTTCCCCAGGGCGAACGAGCAGCAGTTGACCAACCTCTACGGATGAAATGGGAATCTCGCGTTCGGTATTCCCTTCGACCAGACGAACTGTTTTAGGTTGCAAACCCATTAGCTTTTTAATAGCTGATGAGGTAGTTGACTTGGCACGTTCTTCGAGCACTTTGCCCAACAAAATAAACGCGACCACCACCGATGCGGCTTCAAAATAAACATGCGGATGTTGCCCCCGTTGATGCCAAAATTCAGGGTAAAACGTATTAAACGCACTGAACAAAAAAGCAATGCCTGTACTAAGCGCCACCAATGTGTCCATGTTCGCTCTGGCATGGCGAGCCTGTTTCCAAGCATTTGTAAAGAAGGAACGGCCTAATCCAAAAACAACCGTTGCCGCTAACGCCATCATGAAGTAATTGGCATAGGTAGACCAGCCGTTGGCTTCAAGCTGGTCCATGAAAAACATGCCCAGAACAACAATCGGTAATGATAGAATCAACGCCCAGCTAGTTCGTTGTTTTAGCTGACGATAGTGTTGCTTTTGCGCTTCGGCCTGTATCTGTTGCGGGTCGGCCTGGTTGGGGTCTTCAGATTCAATAACGATATCGTAACCTATAGAGCGAACTGCCTTTTGCAACTCCTCTACAGGTACGACTTTGGGGTCAAACTGCACCCAGGCAGATTGATTGGCGTAGTTTACCCCCGCATCACTCACTCCTGGAGTACTTTTCAGTATGGATTCTACACTGACAGCACAGGCCGCGCAGCTCATCTCAAGCACCGGAAAGGTTTTCCGAATGCCAGTGGCCTTCGCCCCTTTGGGCAGTGAACTTTGCTCAATCGTATTCGTAGTCATTGACGTAGCTATTAATTCAGCGGCTCGGCTTTGTAGCCGGCTTTCTCAATGGCCTGTTTAACGATCGATGCGTTACTAGCCTCGGCGGTCAATACTTTATCAGGCGTCTGAACATCAACCTGCCAATGGCCTTCACCTACAGCTTCGTTCAGAAAAGGAGTAACAGCAGCTATACAGCCGCCACATTTAATATTGGTTTTGAATTTTAGGGATTCCATAGTTTTATGATTCTTCGTTTAATGGCTAACAAAGTTTATTCAACAAATATCACCCCAAGACCTGCCAGAATGCTTATAGAATTGTGGGCATCTCTCATAAAATTAGTCCAATTTATAAGTTTACGTTTTAACCTTTTTTTAACAATAGATTAAGCTGGATTTAAGTCTAAGAATGGACTTTTGTGACTGTACCAATATCTGCGCTGTACACCACCGGCATGAATAAGTTCATTAAGAGTATTTTGTCATTTTCGCTTAAGAACAAATTTTTCATATTTTTTCTAACAGCTTTAGCCGTAGTAGCCGGCGTTATTAGTTACCAGAATACCCCCATTGAAGCCTTTCCTGACGTTACCAATACACAAATTACGCTGATCACCCAATGGCCTGGTCGGTCGGCAGAGGAGGTTGAAAAGTTCGTTACGATCCCTATTGAAATTGGGCTAAACTCGGTTCAAAAACGTACTGATATCCGTTCGACCTCCCTGTTTGGTTTGTCCGTTATTAAAGTACTTTTTGACGATGGTGTCGATGATACATTCGCTCGGCAGCAAGTCAATAACCTGTTGAGTGGTGTTGAGCTACCAGAAGGTATTCGTCCTGATGTGCAACCTCCATACGGCCCCACAGGTGAGATTTTCCGGTACACGCTTCAATCGCCAACCCGCACCGCCCGTGAACTGAAAACCATTCAGGACTGGGTAATTGATCGCCAATTGAAAAGCGTACCGGGTGTAGCCGATGTAGTAAGCTTCGGTGGCGAGGTGAAAACCTACGAGATTTCGGTCGATCCGCGCCGGCTGATGGATTATAATATCACGCCACTACAGGTGTATCAGGCAGTTGCCAACTCCAATGTGAACGTTGGGGGCGATGTTATTGAGAAAAACTCAGAGGCTTACGTGGTACGTGGTATTGGATTATTGCGAAACCAGCAGGATATCCAGAATATCACGGTTAAGAACATCAAGGGAACGCCGATCATGGTACGCAATGTGGCTCAAGTATCGGAGTCTGCTTTACCTCGGCTTGGTCAGGCGGGGCGTGATAAGCAAGATGACGTTGTTGAGTGTATCATCGTTATGCGGAAGGGCGAAAATCCCAGTGAAGTTATTGCCCGTGTAAAGGATAAAATCAACGATCTAAATACCCGGATTTTGCCCTCCGACGTGCAGATTAACACCTTCTACAACCGCGAAACGCTGATCAATTTTGCGACGCATACGGTTACGCACAACCTTATTGAAGGGATCATCTTTGTAACGGTCATCGTGTTTATTTTCATGGCCGACTGGCGTACCACCGTCACGGTATCGATTGTTATTCCGCTAGCGCTCTTGTTTGCCTTTATCTGCCTGCGCCTTAAAGGTATGTCGGCAAACCTGCTGTCGATGGGCGCTATCGACTTTGGGATCATTGTTGATGGAGCCGTAGTAATGGTCGAAGGCATATTTGTTACGCTTGACGAGTTGGCTCACAAAGAAGGCATGGCGAAGTTTAACAAACTGGCCAAATTAGGGGTGCTTCGGAAAACAGGCACCGAAATGGGTAAGGCGATCTTCTTCTCCAAGCTGATCATCATTACCTGTCTGGTACCTATTTTCTCGTTCCAAAAAGTGGAAGGCAAGATGTTTTCTCCGTTAGCCTGGACGCTCGGATTTGCGCTGCTCGGCGCGCTGATTTTCACATTAACCCTGGTACCTGTATTAGCCAGTATTCTGCTCAAGAAAAACGTTCGCGAAAAACATAACCCTTTTGTCAACGTCGTGACGAAATATTCGACGAAAGCATTTGGATTTACGTTTGCTCACAAAAAAATGAGCTTACTCGTAACAACGATTATTGTAGCCGTTGGCTTATCAGGTTTTAGTTTGCTGGGAACCGAGTTTTTGCCTGAATTGAACGAAGGTTCTATCTATGTACGGGCCACTATGCCGATGAGCATTTCGCTGCCTGAGTCGGTGAAACAAACGGTCCAGATGCGTCATATTTTCGAGCAGTTTCCCGAAGTAAAAGGTGTGATCTCGCAAACAGGGCGCCCCAACGATGGAACCGATCCGACCGGCTTTTATAACATTGAATTCCTGGTCGACATTTATCCGCAGGATGACTGGAAGAGTAAGCTAACGAAAGAAGAGCTGGTCGATAAAATGCAGGAGAAGCTGGCTGTATTTCCGGGCGTAAACTTCAACTTTTCTCAACCCATTATGGATAATGTTGAGGAAGCCGTTTCGGGTGTAAAAGGCTCTATCGCTGTTAAAATTTATGGTCCAGATCAAACTATTCTGGAAACTAAAGCGGTCGAAATCCAGAAGCAACTGGCAACCGTACATGGCATTGAGGATTTAGGCGTTATTCGTACGACGGGCCAACCCGAAATGCGGGTCGAATTAGACGAACGAAAGCTGGCCTTATATGGTGTTAATAAAGCGGATGCCGAAGCTGTAATTGAGATGGCTATTGGCGGTAAAGCAGCTACACAAATTTATGAAGGAGAACGGAAGTTCGATTTACGGATTCGCTACGACCGCCCATTCCGCTCGAATGAGCAACAGATCAGTCAGTTAATGGTACCCACCGAAACGGGTAGCATGATTCCGGTTAAGGAAATTGCAAAGGTATACACCCAAATGGGCCCAGTATTAATTTTCCGGGAAGCCAGTCAACGCTACGGAGCGGTGAAATTCTCGGTTCGCGGACGAGACATGGGTAGTGCTGTTGCCGAAGCACAACAAAAAGTCCTGGCCAACGTTAAATTACCATCTGGCTACACGGTAAAATGGGCAGGAGATTTTGAGAACCAACAGCGCGCAACAGCTCGGCTGGCGCAGGTAGTACCGATCAGCCTGCTGGCCATCTTCTTTATCCTGTTTGTCTTATTTGGCAATGTTAAAGATGCCGGTTTGGTGCTGTTTAATGTACCGTTTGCTATCATTGGTGGCATTGCAGCGTTGCTGATTACGCACGTTAACTTTAGCATTTCGGCGGGTATTGGTTTCATTGCTTTGTTTGGTATTTGTATTCAGAATGGTGTAATTTTGATTTCGGTCTTTAAGAAGAATCTTCGGAATAGTTTGCCACTAAACGAAGCAATTCGAGAAGGCGTTGTTTCTCGAATCAGACCCGTTGTCATGACGGCGATGATGGCAGGCATCGGTTTAATTCCAGCGGCTGTTTCTCATGGTATAGGCTCCGAAACGGCTAAACCTCTGGCCATAGTTGTCATTGGCGGATTAATCACAGCGACTTTATTGACCCTGTTTATTTTTCCTCTGATCTTCTATGCGTTCTATCGAGCGAAATCTGTAGACCATTAAGATTCGGTGAATTTTATATGCGTTAGGTAATTTTAGCTATCGCAACGCGTTATAAATTGAAATATTTTATAAGATTTGTGGTGTAATATGGCCCAAATACAAAGCTTTTTTGTGCTGATAAAAGAAATTGCGTAGTTTCGCATAACAATCCTTTACAAAGGGAAGGTTGAACATCAAGATCAGGCGGCCGCCCGGTCGTCGATCTTGAAATGGTGTGGATAGAAGCGGAAAGCCGCCCCGATTTTCGGAGCGGCTTTTTTGTTTTCTAACGAGTACCACTCAAACTGGTTTAACCTACTTTTAATGCTGTTTTCAAGTCCTTTTAATTCACCTAGGCGACCTTGAGCAGTGAAGTAGGGATGCACCTTAAATTACTTTTGCCGGAACGCATAGCTACTAGTGTAAACTAATAATTTATTCTGTCGTTTTTAAATCAGACAATAGCTATGTATGTTGCCGATATGAAAATTCTGGTGGTAGAAGACGAGCCCAAATTAGCCTCGTTTGTAAGGAAAGGTCTGGAAGAACAATCCTGCGAAGTTGATGTGGCTTTCGATGGTCAGGTTGGGCGAACAATGGCCCTTAATAATCCCTATGATGTGATTATTATGGACATCAATTTGCCTAAAATGAACGGTTTCGATGTGGTTCAGGCCATTCGTCAGGAAAAGAATCGTACGCCTGTGCTCATGCTAACGGCGATGGGCTCCGTTGATGATAAACTGACCGGTTTTGAAGCCGGTGCCGATGATTACCTGGTTAAGCCCTTCGAGTTTCGGGAACTGATGGCGCGGCTACGTGCACTCACCAAGCGAAGCAGTGAAGCAGGCATGCAGGCCAATGTTCTGAAAGTGGCCGACCTTGAGTTGGATCTGAACGAAAAAATAGCCCGTCGGAGCGATAAACGAATCGAATTGACGGCTAAAGAGTTTGGCCTGCTCGAATACCTGATGCGTAACCGCGGTCGCGTTGTTTCCCGTGTCGATATTGCGGAGAAAGTTTGGGATATTCATTTCGATACAGGCACCAATGTCATTGACGTTTATGTGAATTTCCTTCGCAAAAAAATTGACAAAGATTTTCCGAAAAAACTCATTCATACCGTAATTGGAATGGGATATATGTTAAAGGAAGAGTAATTAGGAGTGAGGAGTGCGTAATGAGAATGGCTGACGCAAAAATAGACGCGTCAGCCATTCTCATTACGCACTCCTCACTCCTCGATCCTAAAAAAATGAATATCCGCACTCGCCTAACGCTACTTTTTGTACTGCTGGTCGCTTCGATCATGCTGCTTTTTACGGTTTCTGTTTACTATCTGTACGATCAGTTCAGACAACAGGAATTTGAGCAACGACTCTCCGAAAAAGCGTTTACCACAGTACGGCTTCGTGAAGATGTAGGCGAAGTGCCTCAGGCCGATTTACCTGTCATGGTCAATGAACAAGTAACGGTATACAATTCTAAAGGCGCAGTCCTGTACAACCAGGGAAATCAACGACCACACTTTCCAGTAACACCGAGTTTCCTTAGCAAAATCACATTTAAACACCCACAGTATAGCCGCATTGGCGATCTGGAAGCCGTTGGTGTTCGGCACCTGAACTCAAAGGGACAGATTCTGCTGATCGTGGCATCGGGTAACGATCGCTATGGTCTTACCAAACTCGACCGACTCCGTGAAATTCTGTTTTCTGGCTGGTTATTGAGCCTGGTGATCGTCGGCATTGCTGGCTATTTATTTGCCACTGACGCCCTCCGTCCCGTTGCTGAGCTGATTGGCCAGGTAAATGCAATTTCGGCGACCAACATCCATGAGCGATTACGCGTAGGACGACAACGCGATGAATTAGCGGACCTGGCGAATACATTCAATGATCTACTCAGCCGACTCGAAGAAGCCTTCGTCTTGCAAAAGAGTTTCGTTTCGCATGCATCTCACGAGTTACGAACGCCCTTAACCGTCATGATGGGGCAGGTTGAGGTAACCCGACTTATGGCGCGCTCGACGGATGAATATGAGTCTTCTCTGGACGCTTTGCTTGATGAGGTTAAAAGTATGATTCGGCTCGTAAATGGTTTGCTTGAACTGGCGCGTGCCAGTTCAGATGCAGTCATGTTAAATCATCAACCGTTGCGTATTGACGAACTATTATGGCAAGCTCAGAGCCACGTGGTCCATACAAAGCCCGATTACCAGATTGACATTGACTTCGACAATTTACCTAATCAGGAAGAGGAACTCGTTATCAACGGTGAAGAATCGCTACTCCAGACGGCCTTCCAGAACCTGATGGAAAACGGCTGTAAGTATTCGCCCGATGAGAGTATGTCCGTTAGGATTTCGTTTGAGCGAGGGTTCGTACAACTCACGTTTACCGATCAGGGTTATGGCATTCCAGAATCCGATTTACCCCACATTTTTGAGCCTTTCTACCGTTCCGAATCAACCATGACCATCAAAGGCCACGGTATTGGTCTGGCCCTCACTAAACGAATTATCGAACTCCATCGAGGGGTTATCAAAGTTGAGTCGGTTGTTGGCAAAGGCACTAAATTCTGGATAACGCTGCCTATCCCCTATCGCTCAGCCAAGCTCCCGGAAGCCACTTATTCTACCGACGAACACGCTCAATCGGAGACAACTAGCTAGTGTTTGTCCAAATCAGATTTTTTGATTCTTTTTTCTGATAACCAATAGAATCGAAAGAAGGGCATAGCATCTATTTTGAAAAAGCACTAATAGTCTAATCACTTCAGCCATTTCAACGCCTGTCCTTGCAAATCTAGTTGAGCCTTTGGCGAAGCCTGCATATTGAACGCATTTATCTGCGTGTTTTTCAGACCAATACCACTCGAATCCTGTACAATTGCTCGTAACGATTTAACTTGATCATTACCCAGGGCAGCGAAACTATTTTGATTGGCTACTAACGTAAGTGAATCTGAAACCGACAGATTCACCGTTCGCAAACGACTTTTTTGCAGTGAAACCATTAGTTTATCCGTTGTAAATTCACGCAACGTCAACCGGGCATTTTCAATTCGAAGCGATTGCGGGTCAGTCAATTGCAAAACCAATCGAACCGCTAATTCATAGCCAGCATCCTGCCTGGGTTCATTCTGATAACCGCTATAATCTGGTTTGAATGTCACAAATACAGTATCGCCCTGCTGACGAGCCCGGTAGAATTTTGCTCGTTCTGGCTCAACTAATGCCTGAGATTTATCAGTCGATTTTAAAACGATGATTTCGTCATTCGGTGTTCCTTCTACTACCCAGTGTTTAGTCGTTGGCAGCGGCTGTACGACAAATTCCTGATACGGATTTTTCCAGTCGATTTTCTCGAATTGCTGCTTGAGCAATACATCAGTAGCGACCATGCCGGTTAACGTGACGAAGGCAATAACAGCCAAAAGAATATAACTTGTTTTCATTGTGCGTTAGTGGTTGCATTTACGTATTCATCGTAGCGTGTTTCTATTTCACGCAGGCTGATTCCCAAAAGAGTTAGGTTTTTAAAGAACAGAGGCAGGTCATTTTGCAGAAACTGTTCCCGGCGAAATGAGCGAATCTTGTCCAGCGCATCGTTGGCAGAAAAGTAGCCGATGCCGCGTTTGTTCGCAATAACCTCCAGCTGACTTAAAAACTCATACGTTCGCATAACGGTATTCGGGTTTACTTCCAATTCAGCAGCCAGCTCGCGAACCGACGGAATCTTCTCCCCCACTGGCCAGCGGCCTAGCAGTATCTGCTCGCTTACATACTCAGCAATTTGCAGATAAATGGCTTGTTTGTCTCGAAAATCCATCGCTATACCTCCCGCTCTTTAAGTCGAACATAGGCCGTTATGTACAGCAGAACAACTGCCGTAAAACCCACTATATATCGTAATTGACTGCCTATTGAACTGGTGAGTTGTATTTTTCGATATTGATACTTCTGAATAGGCGATTCAGCAAATCCCTCTGCAAACGGGAAGCTACTCCGGATAGTGTCAGAACCAGTAAGGCTTTGTAATAGAAAATTGTTGGACATAACACCAACCCAAAGTAGCCCAAACGCCAGAATCACAACAAGTGGTAACGTATAACGCCGAATAAGAAGGGCGAACGCCATTGTGAACGAATGCAGTAAAGCCGTAAAGACCCACATTTCCTTACGAACATCACGAATACTCAGGTCATCAAAAAAAGACGTAATATTAAATAATCCGCCCTGGTCTCGAATCATCCCGAGTTGAACTGGGGACCAATTTCGATTATTAACGAACGATACTCCTACAGTATCCAGACAGAAGAAAAGCAGTACATAGCACAGTATAAATCCCACGCCTGAGATAAGCCAAACAAGAGCGATTTTCTCAAACTGAGAAGCGGGCTGCATCAGATAATTTATCGCGCGCTCCTTCTGATTTATTATTGTGATCTGCTGTGCTGTGAAAATATACCAACAGGGCCAGCCTAACATAAAAAACAGAATTGTCCGCGTTTCTTTCACCTCTGAAGGCCAACCTCTATATACAATGATACCCAACACGAGTAAGCAGCCTACGAGTAAGCCCATATTAGCCAGCAACTGCCCCCGGTTATCTGTAAAGTATTTGCGTAGCAACCGTCCAAAACGGCTTGCAGAAAAAATCTGATTCATAGGGTTGCATAAATTGAGGTGTCTGAAAACAATTGGTTAATTCGGTGTGGTTCGGCCTGAACCGTATTGAAAAGCCGCTCCAAATCGAGTCGACTGGGCTCACCCGTTAGGTTTTCGGCAACAATGGCATACCCGCCTATCGCTCGTTCGGAGTACAAAATCGGTCGGTTTGTATCCAATTCCGAAACCATGCCGAACCATAATTTTGCTGTAATTTCCTCCACGCTAGCTTTCAGCGCTACTGTCATGTGCGACCGGGAATTCTCGGCTAGAATCACAACCGGATCAATCAATGTTTCGAGATCGCGAACCTGGTGGGTTGAAATTACTACTGTCCGACGCTCATCAACCGCTCCAGCAACCAACCGGCGAAACTGACTTTTTGAAGGAATGTCAAGCCCATTGGTTGGCTCATCCATCAGCAATACGGCCGTATTCGTGGCTAAACCGAATCCAATCAGTACTTTTTTCTTCTGCCCATACGAGAGTTCATCCAGTTTCTGATTGTCGGTCAAACCGAACTCCTGAATATAGCTTTTCATTTGCTCTCGGTCGAAACGAGGGTAGAATGGTGCATTGGAATCAACAAACTGCCGAATGCGAACCGAGGGCATATAGAACTCTTCAGGTACCAGAAACATATCTTCCAGAAAAGCTGGCTGCCGATTGCCGGGTACATAGTCACCAACGTGAATAGTACCTGATTTTGGGTACAATAAGCCGGATACCAAACGCAGTAAGGTCGATTTCCCGGCTCCGTTAGGGCCTAGTAATCCATAAATTGACCCTGTTGACAGGCTTAAGTCAAGGCCTTCATAAAGCGGCCTCCCTCGTTGATAACCAAACGATACATTACTTAGCTTGATCATAAATCGTCAATTGCTCTAGTGTATTAGTTAAATAGTACACTGCAATAGTAGTTATCTTTTTAGCTACATGTCAAGCTTTTAACAAAATTTATTTAGAGGGCACAAAAAAAGCCTCTCGAAATGAGAGGCTTTCAGGCTTACACACCGGTTATGTATTAATTCGAAGGTGCTTTTTTTGCGTCTTTCTTCAGCATTTTAGCATCGTGCTTCAGGTCTTTCGCAGCATCTGCCTTCAAATGGTCATTCTCTAATTTAGCTTCCTTCTTGGCCATTTTAGCATCATGCTTTAGTTCTTTGGCCTCCATCTTAGCTTCTTTTTTCGTGTTGTCCTGAGCAACTGCAGAACCTACCATGAGCAGTGCAACTGCGCTGGCTATCATTAGCTTTTTCATACCGTTAGTAGTTAAATTATTGGGACTATTACTTAGATAAACTACCTATTGGCAAAAAAGTTATATGTTTTCTACTGCGATTGAATTGTCTAGACACAAAAATAGCCTCCCGGTTAGGAGGCTATTTCAAGGTAAAAGTAGTAGCGAGTATGCACTAGCTCGATTTCTTTTTCATCATTTTGGCGTTTTTCTTCATCATTTTAGCCGAATCAGCCATCATGTCGTCGCCAGATTTTTTGGCCTCATGCTTCATTGCCTTAGCGTCATGCTTCATTTTCTTCTGATCTTTTTTCATGTCGTCCTGTGCCAAAGCAACACCCGACATTAAGCAAACTGCAATGGCGGCAATCATTAATTTTTTCATTAGTCCATCTGGTTTAAGTAGTTTACAATACCCAGATAGAACCTCTCGTGATCAAGATAGTTATTAAACCTCGATTAAATAATAGAAAACAAAGCCATCTGCTAATTCGATTTCTTAGGCAATCTTTTTTGGCCTTTTACGGACGATGCGCCAGTTTTAATGCTACTACTGGCATCCACCTTTGCCGGACTATTCGTCGGATTTTGTGAAGCCTGCGCCTGGTCATTTGTTAAACCAGTTCCGGCACCAATAGATGCTCCGTTGGTACCATCATGTGTATTAGCTGCTGATGGATTTGAACGGGCCGCATCCGTTGCTGATACCGTCCCTGCAGACGATTTCTTACCAGAAGACCGTTTCGGTTGCTTTTCCTGAGCCGAGACCGACCCGGCAAGTAGCAACACCAGACCAAGGGTTGCGAGTGAGCGTGTCATAGTATAATCCGTTTTAACGTGAGTAATACCTATAACAACCCACTCGCTCAAAATGAGTTTTATTCGAAGGTCAGAATCTAAGCGTATGGGCCTAACGATTTAGGCTGCCACTTTGAATTCTGATGTGAGATGGAACTGAATATCGGGGTTGTTCTGCTGGTTCATCCGTAGCATCCAATCCGATTCGGCCAGAAAAACAGGGTTCTGATCCTTATCGTAAGCAATCTGATTGCCTTTTAATCGGATAAATTCAGCCAGTTTAACCGGGTTCTCCGCTGTAATCCAGCAGGCTTTGGTGTAGTTCAGGTGTACCCAACGACATTTAGCTCCGTATTCATTTTCTAATCGGTATTGAATTACCTCAAACTGAAGTTCACCCACGGTGCCAACAATTTTCCGGTTACCCAACTCAAGTGTAAATAACTGAGCTACCCCCTCGTCGGTTAACTGCTGAATCCCCTTATCCAATTGCTTCGACTTCATTGGATCGAGGTTGACAAGCTCCTTAAAAATTTCGGGCGAGAAACTCGGAATACCCTGGAATTGTAATTCTTCGCCCTCGGTCAGCGTATCGCCAATTTTGAACGTACCTGTGTCGTATAACCCAACTACGTCTCCAGGGAATCCTTCTTCCACCACGCTCTTGCTATCGGCCATAAAGCTAAATGGGCTGGCAAAACGCACGTTTTTATCCAGGCGCGTATGGTGGTAAAATTTATTCCGTTCGAATACCCCTGAACAAATCCGCAGGAAGGCAATCCGATCGCGGTGACGCGGGTCGAGGTTGGCATGGATTTTAAAGACAAACCCGCTGAAGTTTTTCTCATCTGGAAAGACTTCCCGTTTATCCGTTGGTCTAGCAATGGGTTCCGGCGAAATATCGCAGAACCCTTCGAGCAACTCCTTAACACCAAAATTATTGACGGCTGAACCGAAGAATACTGGCGCTAATTTCCCATCCAGATACGCTTGCCGATCAAAATCGTCGTATACGCCTTCAATCAATTCAACATCTTCACGAAGTTGAGCCGCATCCCGAGCCCCTACTTTCTGATCCAGTAGATCATCGGCTAAATCAATAGCCAGGACATCATCTTCGACTTTGGTCTTATTGACTTTGAAGAAATATAACTTTTTCTCGATCAGGCTATAAACTCCTTTAAAATCTGACCCCATATTGACCGGCCAGGTCATGGGCCGCACCCGTATATTTAGTTTCTCTTCCAACTCATCCAGCAAGTCGAACGGATTGCGGCCTTCGCGGTCAAGTTTATTGATAAAAATAATAACCGGCGAGTCGCGCATCCGGCAAACTTCCATGAGCCGCTCAGTCTGTTCCTCTACGCCTTTTACACAGTCAATCACCAGAATAACACTATCAACGGCGGTTAATGTGCGGTAGGTATCTTCGGCAAAATCTTTGTGACCAGGTGTATCGAGGATATTGATCTTCAAATTGTCGTACTCGAAAGTCATCACCGAGGTAGCCACGGAAATACCCCGCTGCTTCTCAATTTCCATAAAATCTGACGTAGCTGTTTTTTTAATCTTATTGGATTTAACAGCTCCGGCAGTCTGGATGGCTCCTCCAAACAGGAGAAGTTTTTCGGTCAGTGTTGTTTTCCCCGCATCGGGGTGACTAATGATGGCAAATGTCCGCCGACGAGCGGTTTCAGCCTGTATATTGGTTTGCATTATTCTCAGAATCAGACGACAAAGATACGAAAAAAAATGCAGGGTGTAGGGAGTGTGGAGCAGGGAATGTTAGACTGGGTCAGCCTGCCCATGCTCCGCGCACCATGCTCCCTGCTTTACAAAAACGCCCACAATAGCAGTGCCCAGCCTACAATCATGCAGAGACCACCAATAGGCGTGATGGCACCGAGCCAGGTAATGCCTGTAAAGCACAGGATATAGAGTGAACCGGAAAAAATAAGTACTCCCCCCAGAAACGCATACCCCGACCAGTTGAGTAGCTTCACAATTGTCTCATTAGAGCCGAAAGTGTGCATCAGTAAGCCCACTAGCACCAGTCCTAATGCGTGATAAAATTGATATTTAACAGCCGTTTCGAAGGTTGCGGTTCGGCCCGAAGCCTCAAGCATAGCCCGTAATGCATGCGCTCCAAATGCGCCTAAAGCAACGCCCAATAATCCTAAAGCGGCCCCTGCCTGAATAAAGAATTTCATAGTATCTGAACTGTGATTCTTATGATGTAACTGATTAGTCTTTTATTCTTTATGCGATTATCTGAATCGTACTGTTTCTAACTACACTAGTACTTGTCCAATTTAGATTCTAGAGATTCTTGGGATTCTAATTGATGACTTATATACTGATTATCAGTAGAATATTGACGATGGAATCTACAGAATCTACTTTGGTAAAGCACTAGCAGCAAAATCAAAGTCTATCAATAAAATCACAAAAATCCCGGTTAAAAACGGCTCCCAAAAATAGCGCTCCCTACCCGAACCATGGTACTGCCCTCTTCAAGCGCAATACGGTAATCGCCACTCATTCCCATCGAGAGTTCACTAAACTGAACACGCGGATGCTGAATCTGGGCCAGTTTATCAAACAACTGTTTCAATCCCCGAAACTCCTGTCGGATCTGGCCTTCATCATCTGTATTCGTGGCCAATCCCATTAAACCAATAAGGCGTATATTAGCCAGATCGTTCAATTCAGGTGCGTTAAGGAGCGTTTCGGCTTCATCGGGCGAAAGACCAAACTTGGTCTCCTCATTGGCAATATAAATCTGTAAAAGGCAATCAATAACGCGTCCTTGTTTGGCAGCCTGTTTATTAATCTCCTGCACTAACTTTAAACTATCGACCGAATGGATAAGCGTTACAAACGGGGCAATGTATTTGACTTTGTTAGTTTGTAAATGACCAATTAGATGCCATTCCACATCGGTAGGCAGTTGTGGTTGTTTATCAACCATTTCCTGCACTTTATTTTCGCCAAAGCGTTTACAGCCAGCATTATATGCTTCCTGTAATAGAGGCACAGGTTTTGTTTTGGTTACAGCAATTAGTTTGGCTTTACCCGCTAATTCATTCTCAATCAGGCGAATCGTATCAGCAATCATACTATTCAATATAGTGGTCAAAAGCAACCGTTTATTAATATTGTGCAAAGATAGGTTTGAGAACTACGCAGAAACCCGTAGTTTTTGCCCAAAATTCATGGGAAACCATACAGTAACACAATAATTTCGCGACTACTCTGGTTTTGGTAACGATTAAATGAATACCCATCCTCGCAATTTATGACACCAATGGAACCCCGACCTCAACCCAATAATAACAGCCGTAGTTATTTATTAGCCGCCTTATTAATTCTGGCAGCGCTCAACGTGCTTCTCCTGTATTTCTACTATCAGGAGCGTCAGGACAATAAAACAAAAGATGCTACCATTGCGGCTAAAACGGAAGAGGTACTAGTCGCCAAAACGAAACTCGATTCGATCTCAGCTCAGTTAGATGCTAAAATTGCTGAAATACAGCAATTAGGCGGTAGTATCGACTCGCTCATGAAAGTGAAAGCGCAATTGGAAGTCGATAAACGCGAATTGAAGAATGTTGGGACGTTCGATAGTAAAAAGTACGACCAGAAAATCCGTAATTATCAGACAATTCTGGCTCAGAAAGACCAGGAAATTGCCCGTTTAAAAGAAGAAAATGGGGTATTGACGCAACAAAATGCAAGCCTCAATCAGGAAAATAGTGGTCTGAAAGCCGAACGACAAACCTTAAGTGATTCGGTTGTGGCTGTTACGTCCAAAAATAAGGAACTGGAAGAAAAAGTCACGATAGCAGCTGCCCTCCGGGCTGAGGCCGTTACAGTCAATGGCGTTAACGCAAAAGGAAAAGAAACCGATGGCGGTACTTATAAAGCCAAGAAAGTCGATAAAGTGCATGTATCGGTTCTTCTGGCTCCAAACGGTCTGGCTAAACAGGACGAAAAAGTACTTTACATGCGAATTCTGGACCCTAACGGGGCAGTCGTTTCCGACTTAGCCACGGGTTCCGGCGAATTTACTTACAACGGTCAGGGCATGATTTATACAGCCATGCAGCGCTTTACTTTTGACAATAGCCGCCAACGCATCGACTATTATTATGGCCGGGGCGGTCAGCGCTTTAATGAAGGCAAATATACAATTGAAATCTACTGCGAAGGCTTCCGCATTGGCGAAGGTGAGTTTACGATAAAGTAGTAGGTAGCACTGAAAAAGCACGGTGCATGGAGCAGGGTAGGCATTTTTTGCTCCCTGCTCCTTGCACCGTGCTTTTTTTTTTCTTACCTTTGCGCCCTAATTTCAAACCAATTCAAAAAAATGTTTCTTAATAACTACGAGACGGTGTTCATTTTAACTCCCGTTTTATCTGACGCTCAGATGAAGGACGCCGTTGACAAGTTCCGTAAAGTGCTGACCGATAACGGTGCGGAGCTTGTTCACGAAGACAACATGGGCTTGCGCAAACTAGCCTATCCAATTCAGCATAAGAACACGGGTTACTACCAACTCTTCGAGTTTAAGGCCCCCGGCACGATCATCGAGAAGCTCAACACTGAGTATCTCCGTGACGAGCGTATTATCCGTCATTTGACGGTGTCGCTCGATAAGCATGCTGTTGCTTACAACGATCGTAAACGCAATGGCTTAGTGGGTAAGAAAAAACAAACCGAAAACGCCTAGGCACAGTAACCATGAGTTTGCAAAACGAATCAGTTTCGAAAAGCGAGAACCGCAAAAAGTATGACCGCTTCAAGAAAGCCGGCATTAAATATATCGATTACAAGGATGGCAACTTCCTGCTGAAACTGTTGAACGAACAAGGTAAAATTTTACCTCGTCGGTTAACGGGTACAAGCCTTAAAAACCAGCGTAAAGTGGCCCAGGCCGTCAAACGCGCTCGTCATTTAGCCATCCTCCCATACGTAGGCGATTCTCTAAAATAGAGTTGTATAGTTATACGGTTGTATAGTTATAAAGTTTGCTAATGCATTCTTGAACTATATAACTCTATGACTATACAATCATACAACTTTTCAAAAAATGAATATCATTTTAAAAACCGATATTGCCGGCCTGGGCTATAAGAACGACACCGTTACGGTGAAGCCTGGTTACGGCCGCAATTACCTGATTCCCCAGGGATTTGCGATGATGGCGACCGATTCCAATAAGAAGATCGTTGCCGAAAACATTCGCCAAGCAGCTCACAAAGCTGAAAAACTGAAAAACGATGCGCAGGCTATCGCTGACGGTATCGGCGATATGACGTTGACGATCCCAGCAAAAGCAGGTGACAGCGGCAAAATCTTCGGCCGTGTGACCAACACGCAGGTTGCTGATGCGCTACGCACGAAAGGCTTTGACATTGACCGTAAGAAAATCACGGTTGAAGATGTTAAAGTTCTTGGCACCTACGAAGCGTCAATTGACCTTCACAAGGATGTTAAGCATAAAGTGAAATTCGAAGTCGTTTCGGCTGAATAAGCTACTCGATTTTAGATTAAACCGACCAGCTCGCTACCTTGCGAATCTGGTCGGTTTTTTTTATTGAATACAATTCTCATCTCATGCTTTCTGTGGCAAATTTACGCCAAAAATAAGGCACTTTACATCCTAGTTATCAGCTACTTACCACTGAAAACTTTTCTATCAAAACGGACCTAATCGGTCTGTTTTCTTGTTAAATAGGTATGCAATTTCATACCGAATTTTCGCCCGAAGTACTCCCCCATCGCATTGGCTTGAATAGCCAAATTGTGACCATTGGCTCCTGTTTTGCCGAAGTTATGGGGCAGCGATTAGTCGATGCTAAATTAAGCGTGCTAAACAATCCATTTGGCACTATCTTCAATCCAGTCTCCATTTCAAAACTGGTAACAATGGCTTTATCGGGAACTTCTCCTGATGAAAATGGCTACCTTGAACGGGATGGCGTTTGGTTTCACTACGATTTCCATTCATCACTCTGGGCGAACAATCAGGCTGAACTTCGCGACAAACTGATTGCGTGTTTAATGCACACTTCTGAAGCCATTCGTAAGGCCGATTTCTTGTTTCTTACGCTTGGGTCGGCCATGGTTTACCGACACATCGAAACCGGGAAAGTCGTTGCCAATTGCCATAAAATGCCAGGTGCGCTGTTTGAAAAGTACCTCTACCAGATTGACCACCTTCGCGACGATATGACTCGATTGTTAAAAACGTTTCATAAAGTCAATCCAAAATTGAAAGTATTGCTGACAGTTAGTCCCGTTCGGCATACTCGCGATACGCTCCCACTAAACAACGTCAGCAAATCGATACTTCGGGTCATTTCGCACGAACTGACTGTATGGAATGATTGGATAACCTATTTCCCGGCCTACGAGCTGATGATGGATGATTTACGCGACTATCGGTTTTACGAAGCCGATTTGATTCATCCCAATACACAGGCGCATGACTATATTTTTGGGAAGTTTGCCGAATGTGCGTTTGACCCTGATCTTCGAAATTTCATCAGCAAATGGACACAAATCAGCAAATCGCTGGCTCACCGTCCACTTTACAGTAGCAACAGCCCAGCTCATCGGCAATTTCTGATCAAGTTAATAGCCGAATTAGAAACTATGTCGAAACGAATCGACGTTTCGGCGGAACTGGCAGAGGTGCAGGGGCGTTTAGAAAAATGTATATTGAGTAATGTGTAGTGGGAAATGAATAAGGTATAATGAACAATGGGTTGGCCGGGCTAATGCTTTCGACAACATCCTTAAGAATTACACAGTACTCACCGCACATTTTTCAGGATATAGTATCCATTATTCTCTCTCGAATGTCTGATTACCGATTATCTAAAGAAGCCGTCTTACGGGCGCTGAGTACTGTTGAAGAACCCGATTTAAAGCGTGACCTCGTTTCGCTTAATATGGTAAAGGATATCACGCTGGGTATTAGCTCTGTTCGCTTTACAGTTGTACTAACAACTCCAGCCTGTCCGCTGAAGGAAGTTATCCGTAAGCGATGTGAGGATGCGATTCATACACACATCGGGGCAGACATTCAGATTACCATCGACATGAGTTCGGATGTGACGTCTACCCGAGCTAATGCTCCAACGCTTCCAGGTGTGAAAAACATCATTGCTGTTTCTTCGGGCAAAGGTGGGGTTGGCAAATCGACGGTCACGGCTAATTTGGCGATTGCCCTACACAAATCAGGTGCGAAAGTCGGTATTATTGATGCCGATATTTATGGGCCTTCTATGCCTACAATGTTTGGGGCCGAGAATATTCAGCCCCGCGTTTTTCAGGTAGACGGCCAGACCCGGATGGAGCCCATTCAACAGTTTGGTATCAAAATGCTATCGATGGGTTTGTTGGTAGCCCCCGGTCAGGCAATTATCTGGCGGGGAACAATGGCTGGCCGTGCGTTACAACAATTTTTTGGGGACGCTGATTGGGGTGAGTTAGATTACTTACTCATCGATCTGCCACCCGGCACTGGCGATATTCACCTCACACTCGTACAAACTGTTCCGGTGACAGGGGCCATCATTGTAACTACCCCACAGAAAGTAGCGTTAGCTGATGCGACAAAAGGGTTGGCTATGTTCCGTCAGCCACAAATTAACGTGCCCGTGCTCGGCGTGATTGAAAACATGTCTTATTTCACTCCCGCCGAGTTACCCGATCATAAATATTATATTTTTGGCAAAGGAGGAGGGCAACTATTGGCTGATCAATTTGATGTGCCAATGTTAGGGCAAATTCCCCTTGTACAGAGCATTCGGGAAGCTGGCGACGATGGCCGACCTGCGATTAGTGTCGGTGAACCTGTTGCCAGTGAAGCTTTCCGGTCAGTTGCCGAAGCATTGGCGCAACAAGTAGCTATTCGAAATGCAACAATTGACCGCACAGAGCGTGTTCAGGTTGCATAAATAACCGAGAAAATATAAATTGTACCGTAAATCAATCAATCAATGGAAACGGTAGTTAGTAACGACCAACTTATTACGAAAATTGAACAGGCGCTTGACTCGATGCGGCCTTATCTGGCAGCAGATGGCGGTAATGTCAAGGTCTTAGAGGTAACCGACGATAAAATTGTACGACTTGAACTGATGGGTTCATGTGGTTCATGCCCTATGTCGGCAATGACCTTTAAAGGTGGTCTGGAAGAAGCTATTCTGAAGGCAGTGCCAGAGATCACCAAAGTGGAAGCAATCAATATTACGCCTGCGTTTTAAACTGCTCTGATTATGCTGCCTGATGTCATCTCAATAAGTCCTAAAGTTATGGGAGGTATTCCTGTATTTAAAGGAACGAGAGTACCTGTTCAATCTTTATTTGACCATCTGGAGTTAGGAATTTCAGTTAACGATTTTTTGGACGATTTTCCTACCGTCTCGAAAGATCAAGTTGTTACAACGTTAAAAATCGCAGAACGATTGCTGACTGCGACCAACCTCACCACAATTTATGAGGTTGCTGCTTGACGAAAACGTTCCGAGGAAGATTAAGCTGGATTTAGTTGGTCATGACGTTTTCACTGTAAGGGAAATGCGTCAGGAGGGAAATGAGGACGAGGATGTGTTACGGTTTTTAATCGATTTCAACTTCGATGCGTTAATAACTTGCGATAAAAATCTTCGATTTCAACAAAACCTCACTAAATATCCCACTCCAATCATTGTGTTAGATACTTATACAAACGCATATCCCATTTTAAAATCAGTAGTACCTCGTTTGCTTGATATTCTAGAACAACCATTAGCTCTAGGTGCAATTATAGTAAAACCCTAAAGTATAAGTTGTTAGTTTCTCAGACATTAGAACGCCGAATCAGGCGTTTTTTTGTTTCTTTGCACTTCTCAAAAATCCCTCAATTCAGTGAAAATAGGCATTTTCTTCGGTGGTCCAGCGCGAGAGCGCGAAGTGTCGTTTGCGGGTGGTCGCACGGCTTTAGCAAATTTGGATAAGGGCCTTTTTGAGCCTGTCTTAGTGTTTGTAGATGGACGTGGGCGGTTTCGGCTTGTTACGCCCGACTTTCTAGGGTCTTCTTCTTTGCGTGAGACTTTACCACAAGATAGCTCTGGGTTCTCGGTCTATGATGAATCGCTTAGTCCGGATGCCCTGGATACCACCTTACCTGAACTCCGCCCTGAACAATTTCGAGATTATTTTGATTTGGCCTTTCTGGCTATGCACGGTCCCGATTGTGAGGATGGCGCCATACAGGGTCTATTAGAATGGTACAAAATGCCCTATACTGGACCAGGACTGGTTGGCTCAGCCGTAGGAATCAATAAAATCCTGCAAAACGAACTGATCGCATTGGCTAATGGACAACAGAAGAAAACGACGACAATCAGCCGGGATGCTTACGAACAGGCTGACAAAGCGCAGTTTTTCAAGTCATTGACCGAGCATCTTGGCTTACCCATAGTTGTTAAAGCCCCGCATCAGGGTTCCTCTATAGGTGTGGCAATCGTACGCGAAGCTGACTTAGCACAATTTTGCCGGGCTGTTGAGCAGTGCTTTTTCACCATGACTATTCAACCCGATGGCTGGAGCAAGCTAAGCGAATGGGCAGATTTAAGCCCAGCAGACAAGCATGAACTCGCCCAGAAAATGGTTAGTCTGGATTCAGGGATTAGCTTCCCGGTCGTCATAGAACAAACGGGAGAGGTTATTAAACACCCTGCTGATTTCATTACTAGACTAGACGAAATTACCAAACAAGGCAGTGGGCCTATTACGCTTGCCTCGTTGAATGCCGAAGATGAAGTTCTATTTGAAGAATTTATCAGCGGACAAGAGTTTTCGTGTGGTGTCATTCAAGACGATAATCAGGTGGCCATTGCGCTTCCACCAACCGAAATTTATAACGTAACGAGTTTCGATTTTGAATCGAAATACAAGCTCAATACAACCAAAAAGCGCATTCCGGTCGAAACTAGTTTAGAGAACAATCGCAAGATTCAGTTAGCGGTCAGCGAAGTGTTTTCGCGACTTGGCATCAATGTGTATGCCCGAATCGATGGTTTCTTAACGCCTGCTGGTGATGTCCTGCTCCACGATCCCAACACAATTCCGGGTATGTCGCCCTCGTCGCTGATTTTTAAGCAAATGGCCGAAATTGGTTTAAATCTGGCCAATTCACTTACGTACCTTATCCGGCAGTCTTTACGTGAACGCATCCGTACAGGCAAAGACACGTTTCACCTAAAGCGTCTGCTTGCTGATCTTGACGCTCAGTTGGCTAATCGAAAAGCCAATCCATTACCCGAGCGCGTTATTTCATTTGGGGCAAGTGACGAGGAGTTTGCTGCGGCTAAACAGCAATATAATGAACTAGCCGCTTCGGGAACGGTTCGGCCATCGTTGATGTATATCAAGAGTAAACAGGAATCGCACGAAATTCCGGTAAATCTACTCTTCAAAGACACCGTTGAAGAACTGGAAATGGCACTCAGTCAACCACGCCATCCGCTACTGGTTGAAACGGCTGAGCGTGCCTGGCACATCGCAGAGCGATACGTGTAAGCATAGATTAGTTGTCTAGAATGGGAAAGGCGTGCCACAGTTCAGAACTGTGGCACGCCTTTCCCATTCTAGACAACTTTATTACAACATTACAGGTTGGCCTGTTCGTACAGACTCATCGCAAGCAAAAGCAATTTGCAGGCTATTCACAGCGTCCTGCATATGATCGGTCAGGTCTAGGTTTTCCTGAATTGCCCGGAGGAAATAGCGTTGCTCACGATTACAAAGCTCCTGATGATCGGGTTCGTCCTGCATATCGATCCAAGTATCGGTTTCTACAAATTGATCGTTTGCATCCAAGGCCGCTTTATGCACCCGTAGCGATTCTGTTTTTGTGTGCGAATCCACGTTGTCTGACTTTCCGGAAGAGCCCGCATTTTTTGCCACAATCGATACGCAACCATCTGGCCCGATCACATCCTTCACGAAGAAGGCCGTTTCACTCATCATTGGGCCCCAACCCGCTTCATACCAACCTACAGAGCCATCTTCAAATCGGATTTGCAGCTGGCCATAGTTATAGTTATTGGCAGGTATATCGTTCGTGAGACGTGCTCCAATCGCATTAACCTGCAAGGGTTTAGAACGGGTCATCTGACACATTACATCAATATAATGCACACCACAGTCGACAATTGGACTCAGGCTTTTCATTAAATTCCGGTGTACAGTCCACATCGTGCCGTGGCTTTGCTGGTTTAGGTTCATCCGCATAACTAACGGCTTACCCAACCCCTGCGCCACTTCAACAAACTTTTCCCAGGAGGGGTGGTGTCGTAAAATATAGCCTACAACCAGTTTCTTCCCGGCAGAAACAGCGGCTGCCATAACGCGCTTGGCTCCTTCAACCGTATCGGCAATCGGCTTTTCCATGAATACATGACATCCCTGTTCAAAAGCTTGAATAGCAAAGGTTTCGTGTGTATCTGGATAAGTTGAAATACAGACGGCATCAGGTTGAGTTGCCTTTAAGGCTGTGGTATAATCGTCATATAAGGCATAGCCCCCACCAAGGCGTTCATTAAGAACTACTTTGCTATTGCCAGTTGAGACGATGCCACAAATTTCGAATCCTCCGATTGTCTTGTAAGCGATGGCATGCGATGCCCCCATGTTGCCGCATCCGACAACGAGTACTCGTAAGGGTTGAGTAGGTAATGACATAATTGATTATAAAATCTGACGATTGGTTTACGTAAATCGAATAAAACAAAATTACGCTGTCTTATTTATAAGTTAAGCACGAACTCACGTAAGTAAACTCAGTCGTCAACTCTACTCAACAGATTTTGTCCGCAAGTGAACGGAAGCTGTCCGTAATTGGACTATTATTTCATTAAAGCCAAAAATCAAACTATTGATTATCAGTTATTTATACAATTGGCATGACCTTTGGCTTACTTAGAGAGAACAGTAAACAACTAATCAAAAACACTAAACATAATTCAGCCATGTTATCCCTAATGAGCAAAGTAGCCATCTCATTCCTAATGAATACCGCTACAGTAACCAATCCTACAACGCCCAAAACATTATCATTTGATGCCAGTGCGTTTGTTACAGCCAACAATCAAATTCGGGTTGCAGTACAAAAAAATGCCGAATTACCTGTTGTTATCATGCTTCAGAACAAAAGCCATGAAGTACTTTTCCGCCAAAATATTAGTAAGAAAGAGTTGACATATGCCGTAAAGCTAGACGTTGCTGACCTAGCCGATGGAGAGTATGAAATTGTAGTCAGGTCAAGCGAGGGGAGTATTCTTAAAGAAATCACGTTGAAGACAGCTCCTGTTCATCAGCTCACTCGCGTTGTTGCCATGCAATAGTTAGACAACCCACCTATAAATCGTAAAGCCCGGCTATTTGCCGGGCTTTACGATTTATAGTAGCCTTCTTGACCTACTTACACCTGAACACTTACTTCATAGTAATCAATTGTAGGTGAGCCAGCGAAGTAATCACCCATTTTCTTAAGCACTCCTTGAAGAAAACCACTGGCTTCGGCAGCTTGCCTGTACTCTTCTGTTTCCCATATCGTCACCATCAATCCCTTATTGGTGTCTGGGTTGGTCAGCATTCGACTGTTTTTGAAACCGTCAAGCTCTTTCAGAGCCGGGCCAACTGAAGTACGGAAATAATCAACCGCATCAGCAATACTTTCAGGTTTTAATGGAAATTGAATAACTCGTGCATGCATATGGGTTAGTAATTAAACGTAAGGAGTTCCAGTTAAAATCAGCTGTCTAAAAACTCATTTACAATACAGCCTTTAACTCTTCCTGTTCTACAAATGGCTGGCTTCTTAATCGTTTTCCAGTCGCTTTAAAAATTGCATTCGCAACAGCAGCGCCAGCGGGTGGCAAAGAAGGTTCGCCTAAACCAGTTGGCTCAACCTCATTCTGAACGAAATGCACTTCTACTTCCGGAATTTCATTTAAACGAATAAGCCGAAATTCATTGAAATTCTTCTGCTGTGGCACCCCATCCTTAAATGTAAGACTTCCATACATGGCATGGCCAATCCCATCAACAACACACCCTCGAACCTGTTGCTGGGCACCACTCTGATTCACAACAACACCACAATCGGCTGCGGAATATACTTTCTGCAAGACAGGCTTGCCTTTCTGCATCACAACCTCTCCCACTTGGGCAACATACGAACGATGTGAGAAATAAACACTAAATCCTTGCGCAACAGGTTTACCATCGGCCCCCTTCTTTTTACCCCATCCCGACTTTTCAGCGGCTAACTCAATGACACCCTTCATTCGATCAATGTCATATTTGATAGCGCCAACTGGTTTCTGCTTGGCTTTGTCTAAAAGCTCTAGTCGGAATTGGACGGGGTCTTTACCAGCAGCTCGGGCTACTTCATCAAGAAATGACTGTTCTGCAAACGCCAGGAAATTGGTAATCGGCGCCCGCCACGGCCCAGTCGTAATAGGCGATTTATGGTCGGCGCTGTCAATTAACAGATTATCTACAGCCCCCGACGGAAAATTATCTTCTCGTGTCGCATTACCCGCATTAATACTGGCACCGCGCAGTTTATAACCAATCAGGTTACCCTGCGCATCTAAAGCAGCTTCAAACCGATACCGAACAGCTGGTCGATAGCTTCCTCCGGTCATGTCATCCTCACGCGACCAGATCAATTTTACAGGTGCATTAACTAACTTCGATACTTGTACAGCTTCAATGACATAATCTGCTTTCAGGCGTCGACCAAACCCTCCTCCCATTCTGGTAAGCTGCACCGAAACTTTATCAGGCGAAATTCCGAGCAATTTAGCGGTTTCGTTTCGTGCTAACTCAGGGGTTTGTGTCGGCCCAACTAACTCAACACCGTCAGATCGAACATGAGCAAAGAAGTTCATGGGTTCGAGTGGATTATGCGGCAAGAATGGGCATTGATATTCAGCTTTTACAACTTTCGCAGCATTCTTAAATGCCGTTTCCACATCACCATCCTTTCGGCGAACCGTTGCATTCGAACTATCTAATAACTCTTTAAACAGTTTATTATGGTCGGCGGTGCTTTCTAAAGCATCGGCCTTTTCCCACTCAACTTTCAACGCATCTTTCGCCTTCTTAACCTGCCATGTTGATTTACCAACTACAGCTATGTTGTTATCAAACGTCACTACATCAACAATCCCCGACATAGCCTTGGCTGCAGCAGCATTCAGCGATTTCAGCTTATAACCAAAAGCTGGACGCTGTATCATGGCGAATAACATCCCTTCTCTATAAAAATCAAGCCCAAATAAAGGCTTGCCTGTTATGATCCTGGGGTTGTCGACATTATTAACTGTACTTCCAATCAGCTTGAAATCTTTTATTTCCTTTAGCTTAACATCGGTAGGAACTGGTAATTGAGCCGCTTCGGTAGCCAATTCACCATAGGTCGCCTGGCGATTACTTCCCTTGTGTATAACCACATTTGGGGCTGTGGTACATTCCAAAACTGGTACATTCCAGCGTTTGGCCGCTGCATTAAGCAACATCTGACGAGCAGTTGCACCTGCCGTACGAAGGCGTTTCCATGAATGGGGAATAGAACCACTTCCTCCAGCAACCTGTCGTTCAAACTTCTTGGTATCCAGTGGAGCCTGTTCAACAATAACTTTGGTCCAGTCAGCATCTAACTCCTCCGCAACGATAATTGGGAAAGCCGTTTTGATTCCTTGCCCTACTTCAGGATTGGGTGATAGAATCGTGATAATGCCTTGAGGATTAATAGAAAGATAACTATTAAAATCAATCCCTCCTGGAGCAATAGTTGGTGTATTCATTCCCGATGTTATTGACTCTGCATCGGTCCAATTGAAATTTAACACCAAACCACCACCTGTCAGGGCAGCTATTTTTAAGAAATTCCTACGATTTGTATCGACTAACGTTCGCATAACTATTTCGTTTTTGGCGCTTTAGAAGGAACAGAAGTAGTTGATATAGTTTCAGAAGCGAGTTTTACCGCTTCGCGAATACGATGATAGGTCCCACAACGGCATAGATTGCCTGTCATGGTATCGTCAATTTCAGCCTGCGTAGGTTTAGGATTACGTTTAAGTAAGGCTGCAGCCGTCATAATCTGCCCTGCTTGACAGTAACCGCATTGGGGAACATCGACCTTATCCCAAGCTTTTTGGACAGGGTGCGTTCCATTTGCGGACAAGCCTTCAATCGTTGTCACCTTCGATTTACCAATGGCCGACACAGGCAATGCACAGGAACGAGTTGCTTCACCATCTAAATGCACAGTACAGGCACCACATTGGGCAATTCCACACCCATATTTTGTACCAACCAAGCCCAGATTATCTCGCAATACCCACAATAAAGGTGTATCGGAATCAACGTCAGCCTGATAGGCGCGCCCATTGATTTGTAATTTGAAGATAGCCATTGATTATAGAAAGTTGACTAAGAATAGCTAAAGTACAGAAAAGGTAAGATTAGTAATAGCTACTCCTCAAAAAAGGAGTGGGCAAAAACGCAAAAAGGGTAGTTTTCAATTGAAAACTACCCTTTTTTTAATTTCATTCAGGTGGCACCTTCCTACTCTCCCGCTTGTGACAGCAGTACCATCGGCAGTACGGGGCTTAACGGCTCTGTTCGAGATGGAAGAGGTGAACACCCGCCTTACCAGCACCAACCTGACTGACTCTTTTGACTCCAGATAATCGCTCCCGCAACATCCTTCCCAGTCAATAACTTCTATGTCTTTTTCCCCACAGAGAGAGACTCTGAGCTAGCACTCCACTAAACCCACCCGCCAATCACCAATAGAACAAGATAACTTCTAGTAAAAACAATACCACGCGTCCGGGGACATTAGTACGGCTCGGCTCAACATGTCTCCAT